>NZ_JBFTJF010000019.1:0-105331 GCF_056395305.1 Variovorax sp. 10L426
GTCGAGCAGGCCCGTCCAGCTCTGCCCGCCGTCGCGCGTGCCGAGCACCACGCCGTCATGGCCGGTCGCGTAGCCGACGTTGCCATCAACAAAGCTCACGGCAGTGAGGTCTGAGCTGACCGGAACCGGCACCTGCGTCCAATGGCGACTGCCATCTTCGGAGCGCACGATGTGACCGCGCTGTCCGACGGCGATGAGCCGCTCGCCGGCCCGCGCGATGCCCGTGATGAGGCGCTGATCCGCCAGCGGGCTCATTCGCGCGGGGCGGTCCAGCACCTCGCTGGCCGCTGCCGTGGCGGCGCCGGAGGCGGCCAGCGAGCCGAGCGCCGCCAGCAGCATGCTTCTGCGTTGCACGTCCACTCCGCTTCAGCGAACGCCGGAGCCGGCCAGGGCGTCCGCGGACCAGGCGTTGGCCGACTGCGGCTCCATGAACTTCAGCCCGACGTTGTAGGCGCCCATCAGCCCGGTCATGTTGTAGCCGCCGGTGGTGAAGTCGTGAAACGACTGGCCGACGCTGGTCGGTGCCGGCACTTCGTAGGCCGGGTTCGAATAGACGAAGCCGGCGCGGTAGAGCTGGCCGCGTGCGTCGTATTCGTCCGAAGCCACGGCGATCCAGCTGTCCTCGTCGATGTAGAAGGTGCGCTTGGCGTAGATGTGGCGCTTGTCCGCCTTCAGCGTTGCCTCGACCACCCACACGCGATGCGCCTCCCAGCGCACATAGTCCGGGTTCAGGTGGTTTGGCGTGGTCACCGCGTACGGATCCTTGGCGTAGATCAGCTTGAACGCGTTGTAGGGCACCAGCATCTCCTGCTTGCCGACCAGCTTGAAGTCGTAGCGGTCCATGGCGCCGTTGAAGACCCAGGCGTCGTCGTAGGTCGATGCGCCGGCCGAGCCGGGGTTGGGCGTGTCGTAGGCGATGTCCGGTGCGAGCTTCACGCGGCGCTGGCCGGGCAGGTACTGCCAGGCGCGGCGACCGTTCTTCATCGGGTTGATGTAGTCCTGCGCGAGCAGCGCTTCACCCGCTCGGCGCGCGGGTGCGGTGTAGGCGATCTTGGTGCGGAAGTAGATGTCGCTGTCGCTCGAGGCGCCGGTGCGCTTCGGGTCGTAGTACGGGTAGTCCATGTAGATCTGGCCCGTGGTGGCCAGCACCGCCTTGCCCGACGAGTCGACGTTGATCGAGTCGTACTGCGTGTAGGAGCTCTGGCCGGTGAAGCGCAGCAGGTGGTTCCACATCACCTCGTTGCCGGTCTTGGGGATCGGGAAGGGAATGCCCGCGAAGGTGCCTTCGAGGCCCAGGCCGTCGTCGGTGGTCTTCACGGCGGTGGCGTTCTTCACCGTGTTCTCGAGCACGTACTTGGGGAAGGCCATCGAGCGGTGCGACGGGTAGACGTCCACGCGCATGGTCGGGTACTTCTTCAGCAGCTCCTTGGTACCGGCGGTGAGCTTGCCTTCGTACTGCGCCATGTTCTGCGTCGTGATGGCGTAGAGCGGCTTCTCGGCGGCGTACGGGTCGGGGCGGATGCCCGAGCCCTTCTCGTAGCCCGAGGGCAGCGTGGTGAGGCCGCCGGTGTACTCGGGGATGGTTTTGTCGGCGTTGCCTGCGCGTTCTGCACCGGTTTGCGTGAGGGTGGTACCGAGCTTCCTGGCTTCATCGGCCGAGACGGCGGCGAGGGCGGAATGGGCGGCCAGCGCGAGCAGCGCGCCGGCCCAGAGCGGGCGTGTCTTGAGGCGGGTGGTCTTCATGGGATTTGTCTCCGTGAGGGTTGCGGTGGGGGCGACTCAGAAGGTCGCCTTGAAAGTCAGCAGCACATGCCCGCGGTCGGACAGGCTGGCGTAGGTGCCGTTCGGCACATTCATGGCACCGGTCGGCGTCGTGCTGTAGTCGCCGTAGAAGCCGACGTAGCGCAGCGCGAGGTTGTATTTGGACTGGAAGTCCGCGGCGATGCCGATGCCGAAGGAGCCGGCGTTCTTGTTGCCGCCGGTCAGCACGGCCGAGTTGCCCGACAGGCCACCCGCCCAGCTCAGCGGCAGCGAGATGTCCACGCTCGGGAACACCTGGTACCAGGTGGGCGTGAAGTTCAGGCCCAGGCCGAAGTAGTCCTTGCTGACCGCATCGACGTTCGCGGGGTTGGCCGCGTAGAGCGCGCTGCCCTTGAAGGCACCGGGGTTCTGCGTGACGCTGAGCCAGCGATTCCACACCAGTTCGGCATTCCAGGTGGCACTGTCGAAGAGCGGCGTCTTGGAGACGGTGCCCAGCAGGTTGAACACGCCGTGCATCGTGTTGCCGCGTGCGCCGGGCGTGTCGCCGCCGAGTTGGGCGAGCTGCGCCAGCGAGATCGCGCCCGTGGCCGGATTGACCAGGGGTGCGGGCAGCACCTGCACCGGCACGCTCTGCAGCGGCATGTTCTGGCGGTAGCTGAGCTCCGCCCCGACGCTCAGGCCGGCAACGTTCTTCGACAGGCTCAGGCCGTAGATGTCGATGTCGCGCCCATAGAAGGCCTGGTACTGGCCCACGTAGCCGGCCTGGATCTGGGGCAGTGTGGCCGCGCCTGGATTGATGTAGCAGGTGCTCGGGCCGACGGGGCGCAGTCCGGCGCGCGTGCAGGCTGCGGCGGGCACGCCCGCGGCGACAGCGGGCATGAGGGCGAGCTGCGGCTGGATGTCTGCCGTGCGGCGGCCGTACAGGCCGGCGGTGCCGTCCAGCCACTCCGGGCTCCAGCGCGCCGACAGGCCGAAGTCGCCAGTCTTGTTCGGCTCCGAGTTGGTGGCTTGCAGCAGGCGCTGGCCCGGTCCCGCGATGAGCGATTCGCCGCCGTGCAGCAAGGCATCGTTCACCGTCAGGTAGCTGCCGGACTCCGGATAGCGTGCGCTCTCCCAGTCGAAGAAGGTCTGTGCCGACAGCGACAGGTCGGGCCTCGGCTGCACCTGCAGGGTGGCCGAGTTGCGCGGGCGGTAGAGCTCCTTGGCTTCGATGCCCGGTGTGGCGAGCGCCTTCCACAGGTCCAGCGAATACTGGCCGTAGGAGATGCCGTGGATGGCGCCGCCGCCGAGCAGGCTCTCGCCCCAGTAGACAGTGGTCTTGCCCAGCCGCAGGCCGACGTTCGTGTCGCCGAAGTCCATGTTGCCGAAGACGAAGGCGTCCAGCAGTTCGCCCGACGGGCCCTTGGCGTAGCGGCTGGTGTAGGGCGACAGGATGCCGGCCGTCGGCAGGCCATAGGACAGCGTGTTGGCCGTCGCGTTGTTGTGGTTGTCCAGGCTGTTGTAGGCGCCGTCGGCCCAGGCCGCGCCGCTCAGGCGGAAGCCGTACTTCTTGTCGACCACCAGGTCCATCTCGCTGAGCAGGTCCAGGCGGTTGGCGATCAGCGAGTGGTTGTTGAAATTGCGGTCGCCGTCATCGAAGTTGGGGTTGCCCAGAATGGCCTTGTCCTGGCCCTGAACGCGCTGGCCGAGGTTGTAGCGCAAGGTGTTGTCCCAGCGCAGGACGATATCCGGATTGCCGGTGTCGATCTCCATGGCGTGGGAGAGCGGAGCGATGGCGATAAGGGCCAGCGCGGCGGTGGTCACCGCGCTGAGACGATGGATGCTGGCGGGCGCGCAAAAAACACGGTGGGGCACGAAAAAAGTCTCCTCGGAGGTTTGCAGTGAAGGCGGGACTTGAGTGCCCGCTCGGGGGAAAGAAAAGAGTCAGCAGTCGCCCATCTTTCGGGCGTCGATCAGCAGCACGCGGCGAAGGGCGCCGGTGACCAGCACGCGCTTGCCGCGAAGATTCCTGATGCTCATGACCCGTCACGCTCCAGGTACTTCCGGCGACCCCGGATCGTGGAGACAATCGCCGTGCCCGAGCGGTGGTGCCCGGCAAGGATCGAGGTGCTGATGAGTTCGTCGAACATGGGGGTTTCTTCCGCAATGCCGGAAGAAGTAAGTGAGTGCGGATGGAGTACATGGATGATCGAAAAAGTGGCTGATTTCGGCAAAGTCACTTGCCGACACTTGCTTGTCAATTTCCGACAAGCTGGTGGATACCCGCCCCTGTCCGGAGCCCCGCGATGACCGCTTCGCCGAAACGCGTCCCGGTGCGCTACCTGTCGCTGCTGCTGGGTTTTCTTGCGGCGCAGAAGGTGGACACGACGCGTCTGCTGGAGATGGCGAAGCTCGAAGCGAGCCGCTTCGAGCGCAGCGACGGCATGCTGCTGCCGACGGAGGTGGAGGCATTGATCATTGCGGCGTACCGCCTCACGGGCCGCACAGATCTCGGCTTCGAGGCCGGGCGGCTGATCAAGCTGAACTCGCACGACCTCCTCGGCTACGCCATGCTCAGTTGCCGGGATCTCGACCACATGCTGCGGCTCACCAGCCGCTACTACCACTTCATCAACGAGCTGTTCACGATGAGGTACCGGCGCTGGCCGGATCGTGGCGAGGCGGTGTTCAGCCCGGTGGCCGCGATGCCCGTGCAGACGATGCGCTTCGTCATGGACGTGATCGCGCTGTCGGTGCAAAACCAGTTCGAGATGCTGTTCGGGCCCGACATGGCTTCGTACGACATCCACATGGGGATGCCGCCCCCGGAGCACCATGCGCGCTACGCCAACCTGGGCGCGGCACGCTTCCACTTCGATGATGGCGCCCTGCCCGGTGTCACGGTGTCCATGGACAGTGCCCTCCTCGACCGGCCGCTTCCGATGGCGGCGCCGCAAGTGGTCGAACAGATCGAGGAGCGGATGCAATCCCTGCAGCGCCGGCCGGTTCCGGACGCGGGCTGGGGCGACTATGTCGCCATGCTGCTGCGGGAGTCAAAGGGGCAGGTCACGCTCGACGACATCGCGCAGCGGATGAACATCTCCGCGCGCACCATCGACCGCAACCTGAAGAAGGAGCATCTGAATTTCCGCGACCTGTCGCAACAGGTGCGCTTCGAGCGTGCACGCGAGCTGCTCGGGCAGCGGGGGGCGACGGTGGCACGGGTGGCCGAGCAGCTCGGCTTCAGCGATGCCGCCAACTTCAGCCGTGCGTTTCGGCGTCACGCCGGTGTGACACCTGGGGAGTTTCAGCAGCAGGCCGGTTCGAGCCCAGACGGGCCTCCGTAACGCGCGGATTTCACTCCGTGTCAACTGCCCTTTGGTGAGAGTGCACACGGACAGCCGTCGGCGTATGCTGACTTCGCGTGTTGGAGCGTCCTCCACAGGCGGAATCAAGAAAAAGCACCCTCCGTTCAGCGCACACGATGAAGTCAGACGCACAGGCCACCTCATCCGTGCCAGGGCCTCGCTCGCGCCTGAGGCGCCTGTTGCGTGAGCCGTTGCTGCATTTCCTTCTCGCGGGCTTCGCGCTGTTCGTGATCTACGGCGGCTTGCACGGGTCAGCGAGCAAGGAAGATCCGCGTAAGATCGAAGTCTCCGCCGACGACATCCGCCGCATCCAGATCTCCTGGCTGGCGCAGTGGCAACGGCCCGCGACGCCGACCGAATTGCGCGGGTTGATCGAAGAACACCTCAAGGAAGAAGTCCTCTACCGTGAGGCGCTTGCGCTGGGCCTGGACAAGGACGACACCATCGTCCGGCGCCGCCTGGCCCAGAAGATGGACTTCCTCGCGGAAGACGTGGCGACGCTGCGCGAACCGGCACCGGGAGAACTCGAAGCGTGGTTTGCGCAGAACCAGGCGCGCTATGCGCCCGAGCCGCTCATCACCTTCCACCATCTCTACTTTTCATCCGACAAGCGCGGCACCAACGCGCAATCGCAGGCGAGCAAACAACTCGCCGCGCTCGGCGCAAAGGCTGCCGACAAGGACGCCGCTGGCGGCGATGCGTTCATGTTCCAGAACGCCTACACCGAGGAGACGCAGGACCGCGTCGCCCGTGTCTTCGGAACGAAGTTCGCCAACAGTGTCTTCCAGCAGACGGCGGGTGGATGGCGCGGCCCGATCGAATCGGGCTACGGCTGGCACCTTGTCTGGATCGATGCGCTGACACAGAGCCACCCACCGGCTTTCGACACTGTTGCAGAGCAGGCGAAGGAAGACTGGCTGGCCGAGCAACGCGCGAAGCAAAAGCAGGCCACGCTCGATGGGCTGCGGGCGCGCTACAAGATCGTGATAGACAACCCGGAAGCGGTGAGCGCGGCGGTCGCGCCTCCCGCCAACAAATGACGGCCCGCAACGTCAGGCCCTGGCTGCCGCTCGTCGCGGCACTGCTCTTCTGGCTCGCCGCAACCCCCGTCGCGCAGGCGCACGACGCACGGCCTGCCTATCTGGAGATCAACGAGATCGGTGCCGGCCGATACGACGTGCTTTGGCGCACGCCGGTTTACGCGGGTATGCGGCTCCCGGTGACCCTGCGCCTTCCTGAGACGGTCCGCAATGTCGTGGAGCCGAAGCAGAAGGAACTCGACGACGCGCTGATCGAGCGGCGCATGATCGATGCCGGTCCGGCCGGACTGATCGGACAGCGCATCGAGTTCGTCGGCCTGCAGGCGAGCATCACCGATGTGCTGGTTCGCGTGTCGCTGCGCGACGGTACGCAGTCGACCACGCTCGTGCGGCCCGTGCAGCCGTGGATCGATGTGGCGGCGGCACCCGGCGCTACGGCGGTCGCATGGGCCTTCCTCGTGCATGGCGTCGAGCACATCCTGGGCGGCTTCGACCATCTGCTGTTCGTTTTCGGACTGCTGCTCATCGTGCGCGGGGGATGGATGCTGGTGAAGACGGTCACGGCCTTCACGGTGGCGCACTCCATCACGCTCGCACTCGCCGCGCTCGGCGTTGTGCATGTGCCGGGGCCGCCGGTCGAGGCGACGATTGCGCTGAGCATCCTGCTGCTCGCCGTCGAGATCGTGCGCCAGAACCGCGGGGAGCCGGGCTTCGTCGCGCGCTGGCCGTGGGTCGTGGCCTTCTGCTTCGGGCTCCTGCACGGCTTCGGCTTTGCGGGCGCGCTCGCGGAGATCGGGTTGCCGAAGAACGAGTTGCCGCTGGCGCTCTTCTTCTTCAACGTCGGCGTCGAAATCGGTCAGCTTGTGTTCGTGGGCGCAGTGCTTGCGGTGCGCGCGCTGCTGCTGCGCTTGCGGCCGCCGGCATTCGCCGTTCATCGTGCGCCTGCCATCGCGTCGTATGCGGTCGGGACGCTGGCCGCATTCTGGTTTTTCGAGCGCGTTGCGGTCTTCTGGACCTGAGCGCGCAAATTCAATACTCCAAGGAGCGTGCATCATGAAGACCAGACATCGTGCAGGTACCCGCGCGCTGCAGGGCGCCTTGCTGTTGCTCGTTATTGCGCCTGCGTGGGCGGCCGAAGGCAACCCCGACCGCAACGTCTATTTTGGCCAGACCCACTCGCACACGAGCTGGTCCATGGATGCCTACCTGATCGGCAACCACGTCACCACGCCGGAGGATGCCTACAAGTATTCGTTGGGCTTTCCGGTGAAGCATCCGGGCGGCTTCGATGTGAAGATCAAGGGACGCCCGCTCGACTTTCACGGTGTGACGGACCATTCGGAATACGTCGGTGTCTTGGCGATTGCCAACGATCCCACCTCGGCGCTGAGCAAGACCGAGGTGGGCAAGAGGTTGCAGGCCAAGACGCCGGCAGAGTTCAACGCGACGTTCCAATGGCTGGCAGCCAGCCTGGCGAAACATGAGCCGATCAAGGAACTGGTGAGCCCCGAAGTGGCCGGCACTGTCTGGAAGAAGAACATCGAGATTGCCGACAAGTACTACAAGCCGGGCAAGTTCACCACCTTCGTTGCCTACGAATGGACCTCGGCGCCCAACAACCGCAACATGCACCGCAACGTGTTCTTCAAGGACTCGAAGCACGTGCCGGCCCTGCCCTTCTCGGCCATCGATTCGGACCGCCCGGAAGCCCTCTGGGCGTGGATGGACGGGCAACGCAAGGAGGGCAACGAAGTTCTCGCCATCTCGCACAACGCGAACCTCAGCGACGGCCTCATGTTCCCGGTGGATGTGGACGATCGGGGCCGCCCCATCGATGCCGCGTGGGCCGAAACGCGCATGCGCAACGAATTCCTCACCGAGATCCACCAGGTCAAGGGCACCTCCGAAACGCATCCGGGCCTCTCGCCCAATGACGAATTCGCGGGCTACGAGATCATGAGCTTCCTGCTCGGAGTACCGAACAGCAGCTCGAACATCAATGGCAGCTACATCCGCGAGGCTTACGAGAACGGCCTGGCGATGCAGGCCTCGCGCGGCTACAACCCCTACAAGATGGGCGTGGTCGGCGCCAGCGATTCGCACAACACGGTCGTTCCCTACTCCCAATCCAACAACTTCGGTTCGCACGGCTTTGCGGACGGGACGGCCAAGGCGCGGCTTGCGGGGCGGGTCGAATCCGGCATGTCGGTGATCCAGACCAGCGTCTCCGGCCTCGGCGGCGTGTGGGCGGAAGAGAACACGCGTGAATCAATCTTCGCGGCGATGCAACGCAAGGAGGTGTACGGCACCAGCGGCGTGCGCATTCCGGTGCGCCTGTTCGGCGGCTGGAATTACGACGAGAAACTGTGGAAGGAAAAAAACTGGGTCCACACCGCCTATGCGAACGGCGTCCCGATGGGTGGCGATCTTCCGGCTGTGGCCGGCAAGGCGCCGTCCTTCGTGGTCTGGGCCGTGAAGGACCCGGACGACGGAAACCTCGACCGCATCCAGATCATCAAGGGCTGGACGAAGAGCGGCCAGACCTTCGAGAAGATCTATGACGTCGCATGGTCGGGCAACCGCAAGCTCGACGCGAATGGCCGCGTAGGCCCCGTGGGCTCGACGGTCAACATCTCGAAGGCGACCTACACCAACACCATCGGCGTGACCGAATTGAAGAAGGTCTGGACCGACCCCGACTTCGATCCTTCGGTGCACGCCTTCTACTACGCCCGCGTGCTGCAGATCCCAACGCCGCGCTGGAGCACCTACGACGCGGCCAAGCTGGGCGTGCCGCCGCCGGCGGACGTTGCTTCCACCGTGCAGGAGCGCGTGTGGACCTCACCCATCTGGTACACCCCCACGCCCGAAGCAGCGAAGACTGCAAAGGCCGGCACGACGGTCGAGGAACTGAAGAGTCGCGGCGCCACACCCCTCGCCGACGCGGACCTGAAGGCCCTGATCGTCGACAAGTCGATGAAGGTGCGCAACACCGTCACCGGCCAGCAGTTCGAGATGCTTTACGAGAGCAGCGGCCAGCGCTGGATCAACAGCGTCGACGGCAAGCAGACCGCGCCGGATCAAATCCTCAGCGCGATGCACGGTGCGGCGTTCGGCATCGCCGCCAAGTACGAGATCAAGGACGGGCGCGTCCTCACCACGATGAACGGCGTGCCGTGGAACGTGACGGTCTACAAGGTCGGCGACAAGTACGTGGCCGCGCGTGGTAATGAATTCGGCTATGCGAACTACGAAGTGGTGGAGATCAAGTAATCGCGTGGCCTGACCGCGACCCTGTCGGGTCGCGGCCTCCTCAGAGCGGGTCAACTACGGCGGCGGGGGTGAAGATCCACCGAGCTCTTTGCCACAATTCAAGCTGCACGTGCTCCTTCTCTGAGGAGACCAAAATGAACCCGGTAGACGTTCTGTGGGTTGGCGTGGGTGGTGGCCTGGGGTCGCTGTTGCGCTGGGGGGTTGGAAGAGCGATCGGGGAACGCTACCGCGGTGACTTTCCGCTCGGCACTTTCCTGACGAATGTCTCGGGCGCCTTCGTCATCGGATATTTGTCTGTCCTGTTCAACGTCGACTGGCATGACCGCTACGGCACGGTGCTCAATGCCGCCATCCTCACCGGGTTGCTAGGGGGCTACACGACCTTCAGCAGCATGCAGCTCGGCGCCGCGGAGCTGGTCGCAGGGAAGCGAACAGCGCTTGCAGTGTCCTATCTGCTTCTTTCGACTGCAGTCGGCTTGCTTGCCGCAGTATTCGGCTCCGCGATCGCCCGAGCACAAGGTTAGCGAGGTGATGCCGTGATCAAGACTGCCGTTTTCATTTTCGCGGGCGGAGCTGTGGGCGCCATTCTCCGAGAACTCCTCATGATCGTGACGCCAACGATGACGCACGGCTTCCCGCTCGATATCCTTGCTGCGAATCTGGTGGCTTCGTTGTTGCTCGGGTTCGTGACGGCGCTGCACAGTCGAAAGCTGGTGTCCGACAGCGTCAACACGCTGTTCGGATCAGGCGTCGCGGGCGGGCTATCGACGTTTTCGAGTTTTGCCTACGGCGTGACGGTGCTGATGGCGGCGTCTTCCATGAGCGCTATCGTCGCGGCGGTGTACGTTGTGATCAGCCTGATGCTCGGCTACCTCGCTGTCGTTTTCGGTCTGAAGATCGGTAGACAACAGTCTCCATAGGCGAGCGTCGTGGTCTTCACACTCCACACCCCATCGCTATACTCCGCCCCATCACGTCAAAACTCGACGTGATCGGGTTTGACAGCCCGAAGCAATCTGAGAACGCAAGCCGCAGTCCCGCACAGAGTCTGCGGCTTCGCTGTTCGCGCCACCAATTTTTTGGCGGCTCGGACGGGGAGCCGTGAGGCTCGCCGGTTTTCCTTGGATTGCCCGGTCTGTCAACCCGTTCGAGTCGCCGCCATCGTTTGACAGCGAGGGCGGCGGTTGTAGCAAACCGCAATCCTTGGAGGCCGTTGATGGCACACCCTACTTGCGCACCCGCGCGCCACCCGAACGTTCGCCCCGCCGGCGAGAACTCGCTCCACAAACCCGAAGTCGATCGCGCCGCGCTGGCCAAGCAAGTCGAAGCCGAACTCAGCGCATTGAGAGAGGCGTATCGCGCCGGCGCATGCGTGCGCAAGCTTCTTTTTCAGGTGCAAGGCTCGCCCAGCGGTGAATGCGATATCAGCCGCACCGAGGCGGAAGCTCTGGTGGCTTTGGTCAACGCAGAGTTCGAGCGCCGCGCGCAAATCGCCAAGGCAACCATCGCGTTGATGCCAGTCGCAGGTACTGCCGATGGCAACGCAATTTAATCGCCAAGGCAAACCATCGCCAGCGGTCGATGCGTCTACTGCCGCGCCATCGCAATGCGCAGGGCATCTTCCGGCGAGACCAGATGATCAACGCTTTCTGCGGCGTCGGCTATGGCAAGTTGCACGCCTTTGACGCGCCCGTTGAACGCGTTGTCCTTGGGTCCGTAGTCGGGAGACACCGGTGCGCCGCTGTCTTCGCCCACATCGCAGCCGTCGTCCGCGGAGAAGACCATGGCCTGAGTCATCGGAACAGCACCCTCGCCGGCCTTCTTTCCGTCGACGAACAACGTCACCTGGCCGCCTTTGCCTAGACCCCCTCCCGCGTACGCGAACTCCATGCGTACCTGGTGCTCGCCGGTCGGCAGCGGGTCTGCGGACTCCACGAAATAGTGGTTCACGCCCGCCACGTTGTAGCAGTACTTGAGCTTGCCCTGGTGCGCGTACAGGCTCCATCCGCCGATGTTCGCGCCCTGCGCAATGATCACCCCCTGCGCGCCGGAGCCTGGGACCTCGATCTGGGCAGTGACGGAGTGGGACTTGTTCTTGAGGTTGAGAACACAGTTCTCCGACAGCCGGCTCATTCCGCCGAACAACAACTGCGTCTTTCCCCTGATCAGGACGGGCCGGCCTGCGGTATCGGGGTTCATCTTTTCGACCACCCGATCGTCGATGGGCAGCACCTTGTAGCGTGTTGCCTCAATCAGCCACAGGCGCTGCAGCTCGTGCAGCTTCTCGGGCATCTGCTTCGACAGGTCACGCGCCTGGCTCCAGTCCTTGGTCGTGTCGTAGAGCTCCCAGACATCGTCGTCGAGCGCCACGGTCTTGCGGCCCACGAGAACCCACGGCGTCCCGTGCTTGGTGACCGCGGTCCAGCCCTTGTGATAGATGCCACGGTTGCCGAACATCTCGAAGTACTGCGTCTCGTGCCGCTCTGCTGCATTCGCGTCGTTGAACGCATACAGCATGCTGACGCCTTCGAGCGGGTCTTGCGCCACGCCGTTGACCTCGACCGGGTCGGGCAGGCCCGCCGCCTCGAGAATCGTCGGCGCGATGTCGATCACGTGATGAAACTGCGAACGCATCTCTCCCTTGGCCTCGATCCCCTTCGGCCAATGGACGATCGTGCCGTTGCGTGTTCCGCCCCAGTGGGAGGCCACCTGCTTGGTCCATTGGTAAGGGGTGTTCATTGCGTGGGCCCAGCCCACGGCATAGTGGTTGTACGACTCGGGACCGCCGAGCTTGTCGTAGCGTGCCATCAGAAACTCAGGTGTTTCAAGTGCGGCGAGCCCGTTGAAATTGGCCATCTCGTTGTAGGCACCGTTCAACGTGCCCTCGGCGGAGGCTCCGTTGTCGCCGACGATGTAGTAGACGAGCGTGTCGTCGAGGATGCCGAGCTTCTCCAGGCTGTCGAGCAAGCGGCCGACGTGATGGTCGGTGAACTCCATGAAGCCTGCGTAGACCTCCATCTGCCGGCGCAGGATCGGCTTGAGCGCTTCCGGCATGTCGCCCCAGGCGGGGATTTCTTCGTGGCGCGCGGTGAGTTCGCAATCGGCCGGGATCACGCCTAGCGCTTTCTGCCGGGCAATGGTTTCCTCGCGCAGCTTGTCCCATCCCTGGTCGAACTTGCCCTTGTACTTGTCGGCCCACTCCTTGGGCACGTGATGGGGCGCGTGGGTGGCGCCGGGCGCGAAGTAGGCAAAGAACGGCTTGTCGGGTGCAAGGGCCTTCTGCTGCCCGATCCAGGACATGGCCTTGTCGGTCATGTCCTCCATCAAGTGGTAGCCCTCCTCTGGCGTCTTCTTCGGCTCGACTGGATTGGTGCCTTCATACAGGCTCGGATACCACTGGTTGGCTTCGCCCCCGATGAAACCGTAGAAATACTCGAAGCCGCCGCCGCCAGTCGGCCACGCGTCAAAAGGGCCCACCGAACTTGTCTCCCACACCGGCACCTCGTGGCATTTGCCGAACTGGGCCGTGGAATAGCCGTTGAGCTTCAACGTGCGCGCCAGGGGTGACATGGAGTTGGGAAGCACCGAGCTGTAGCCCGGGGCCCCTGTGGCGATTTCGGTGATACCACCCATGCCGCAGGAGTGGTGGTTGCGGCCGGTCAGCAAGGCCTGGCGCGTCGGCGAGCAAAGAGCCGTGGTGTGAAAGCGGTTGAACTTCAGGCCGGCCGCGGCCAGCTTCTCCGCGTTTGGGGTGTGGCAAGGGCCGCCGAAGGCGCTGGCCGAACCGAACCCGGCATCGTCGATGAGAATGATCAACACGTTGGGCGCGCCCTTGGGTGGACGCAATTGGTCGATCGGCGGAAACTTGGTGTCGGGGTCCCGCGCGTCGTAAGTGATAAGGCCGGGCCTCGACGTGTTGCGCATCGGGAGATGCGTACGAATCTTCCCATCATCCGAAACTTGGTTCTTCGGCTTGGCTTGATTGCTCACGACTTTCTCCTCGATTGATTCGATGGAGCAAATTCACATCACGGACGTGCCCGCCCCTTGGTCCGTCCGTCTTTCAGGTCGAGGCACGGAGCGTACTCGGAACAGGTCTTGCCCGCCACTGGAACTCCTTCAGGCTTGCGGCCTGGTGCGTAGCTGAGGCCGCTCCACCGAATCCAACGCACGCTCTGCGACGTATGGCGTTGTGCCCTCTTCCCTCTTGTATGAACGACGGGGGATATTCATACCGAGCTCCATGACCACCCTCGCCGCCGCGTCGGAAGGCGTGGTCCTGTGAGCCCTCTTCAACGAAGCCCATTGCCGAGTTGATCCGGCTCAGGCGGCCTGAAGCACGGCCTCTTCGAACGAACGCAAGGGCTTGATGAACGGCTCCAGCAGCTTGCCCGATTGTTCGCTCGTCAGCACTTCGGACGGCGCCAGCTTGGTCAGCGTGCGCGCCGCCGGATTCGGTTCCCACACGTCCTCGCCCAGCAGACGGCACTGGTCGTCGTACGGCCAGAACATCTGCATGCCGGGAACGCGGATGAGGTAGTACGCGTTCTCGTCGTCCACCTGGATACCGTTGGCGACCAGCGTCTTGCCGTGCGTCTGCTGGTACATGGTCGACACCGAAGCGATGAAGTTGTCGGCGACCGCGATCTGTTCGTCCTCTGCGTAGAAGATCGACTGGTTCGTCTGCGCCCAGACGGCATAGAACCCCTTGACGGACTCACGGCCCGCGAGTGTGGCGCTGTTGCCGGCCACTTCGAAATGGTAGGTGGGATTGTCGACCGTCATGTCCGGCGCGAAGATCTCCTCATAGCGGCCAGCGATCTCGAGAAAGCGGTGTCGGTGGTAGGCCTCGAGCATGAAACGGTGACGCGGATTGGTCGTCACCTTCAGGAGTTCGTCGATGGCGCGGTTGGTCTTGCGGACATCGAGGTTCGGGTTGTTCAGGATCATCATGGACTCGCGTTGGTTAGGAGGTCCGTGGATCTTCGATCTGCGTCTCCAGTGGCGCAAAGTCACTTGCCGACACTTCCTAGTCTTTTCTTGCCATTCCGGTGTATACCCTTACCAGCCCGTGGCAGGCTTTCTGCGGAAGTCCTGCGGTGCTGCTCCTGTTGCCTTTCTGAACGCACGGGCGAAGTTCGCCGGCGCCGAGTATCCAAGCTCGGTCGAAATTTCGGTGATCGAAGCCTGGCTCCCGCCCAGCAGTTCTTTCGCTCGCTGAACTCGAACGACGTTCACCAGTTCTCGGAAGTCAGTGCCGTGGTGATGAAGCGCCCGCTGCAGCGAGCGGACACTGGTATCGAGCGCCCGTGCGGCGCTATCGATCGAGCCCTCGCCGGCAAGGACCTGCGCCCAAACTTGAGCCGTGACCACCGCCGGAAAGTTGTCAAGGCTTGCCGGCCCCGCTCGGGAGCGGGCGACATCCTCGATCGTGACCAACCTCATGGAGGGACGCCGCGACGCCGGGCCGTTCAGCCAATGCGCATCGAAACAGATCGAGACGGCGCTCGCGTCGAATACGACAGGACAAGCAAACGCTTCCTCGAAGAGCGATGCTTCTCGTGGACGAGGAATGTCCAGTTCGACATGTCGTGGGAGCCAGTTCGACGCCAGATAGGAGCGAAAAAGGCTGAGCATCACCCCCGCGCTGCCGCAGGCAACGTGGACGTAGCCGGGCCACCCACGCGCCGCGTTGAAATAGCTCAGACGCGCCGTCCCGCGGTCCACCGAGGATTCCATCCGATCCCCCGTGCTGTGATAGCCCAAGGTGGACACCGCACGATCGATCGCTGTGCGTAGCGTGTCCGCGGCCAGGACGTACTCGCCCCAACGCCCATACCGGGTCACGGAGAGGTGAGGCGCGACCAGCAAGCCAAGATGTGGCTCCCCCGCGCGTCGCTCGATTTCCTTCAGAAAGCCCGTCATGGTCGCCTGAGGAATGAAGCAGTCGTGGTGCTCGATCAGTTCAATGTCGAGCATCGCCGCTTGCTTGGCCTGTCTCAATACCTTTTCGCCGAATGCGTGACGGACCATCGCGGACACGCCAGCCATGGCCGTGACCGAGATCACTGGCGGAGCGTCGAGTCTGCCCCTCGGGGCACTTGGCGCGAAATGAGTGGTGGGCGGATTCACGAGCCACTAACCTCCCTCGAAGGGTGACGACGAGCAACATCGTGTCTGAATCCGGCCGGATGCCTTGGCACTTGGCTCGGGCGCCGTCGAATGCCAGAAATGGTCAACATGGAGAAACCGGATCTATGAAGTCTAGTGCTGTTACAAGCTGGGCGCTGGCCGCGAGCCTTGTCGCGGGTAGCGCAGCCGCCCAGGCGCTGAGCGCGGACGAGGCGAAGAACATCGCGGTCGATGCTTATGTCTACGGGTACTCCTTGATCTCGGTGGAGATGTCGCGCAAGGTCATCACCAACGTGGAGAAGCCGACCACGACGCGCGCGCCAATGGGACAGTTCGCCAATCTGCGCGAGTATCCGTCCGCCGCCTACCGTGACGTCACGGCGCCAAACGCGGACACGCTGTATTCCAATGCGTTCATCGATGTCTCCAAGGAGCCGTGGGTGGTCAGTTGGCCGGACATGGGCGATCGGTACTATGTCTGGGAGTTCTACGATGCATGGGTGCCGGTGATTTTCGATCCCGGCTCTCGTACCACGGGCCAGAAGGCTCAAACCTATGCCATCACCGGGCCGGGTTGGACCGGGGAGCTCCCTGACGGCGTGAAGCAGGTGAAGTCGCCGACATCTACCGTCTGGATTCTGGCGCGAACCTACTCCACCGGTTCGCCCGAGGACTACAAGGCGGTCTGGGCACTACAGGACCAGTACAGGCTTCAGCCTCTCAGTTCCTGGGGAAAGAAATACGATCCGCCACCGACGAAGGTCGATCCGAGCGTCGATATGAAGCGCTCCGTACGTGACAACGTCAATGCACTTGATGCGGCCAGCTATTTCCAATGGATGGCCGAACTGATGAAGAACAATCCACCGGCGCCCGACGACGGCCCGATGGTTTCCAGGATGGCGAAAATCGGGATTGTCCCTGGGCAGAAGTTCGACCTTCGAAAATTTGACCCGGCCGTGGCCAAGGCGATCGAGGAAGCCCCCAAGACGGCATGGGCGAAGATCGTCGAATACACCAAGGATTCTGGTCAAACCAAAAACGGTTGGCTGCTCAACCTCAAAGTCGGTCACTACGGCACTGACTATATGGCCCGCGCCTGGCTTTCCGCGTTCGGCATTCCTGCCAACGCGCCGAAGGACGCGGTCTATGTCGTCGGACTCAAGGATGCCGACGGCGAGCCACTGGATGCCGCGCGCAACAAGTATGTCGTTCGCTTCAAGAGCAAAAGCGATTTACCACCTGCAAGCGGCTTTTGGTCGCTGACGATGTACGACGATCAGTACTTCTTCATCCCCAATGCCTTGAATCGGTATACCGTGAGTTTGCGGAATCAACTCAAGGCCAACGCCGACGGCTCGATCGATCTGTACGTACAGAAGGACAGCCCTGGTCCGGACAAGGAGTCGAACTGGCTCCCGGCGCCGTCGGGCGGATTCATCCCCATGTTCCGCTTGTATTGGCCCAAGGAGACCCCGCCATCAGTTCTGGATGGCTCTTGGTGGCCTCCGGTGATCAGCAAGGTGCGCTGATGTCCCACATGATTGATATCTCTGCACCGTAGGTGCAATGTCATCGACTCGCTTCAAGGCCGGGGTGATTGCTCTGAGAACGTGACAAGCCTCGACAGTTCGGAACAGCGCAGGTGCGAAGTTGAGGGAACCTACTGTTTTCATCGTTGACGACGATGACGCCTGTCGTGATTCGATTCGCGAGCTGGTAATTTCGTTTGGATTGAGCGTCGAGGTCTTCGCTTCGGCTTTCGAGTTCCTGGCTGCTTTTGAGCCGGATTGGCGTGGCTGTCTTGTGCTTGACCAGCAGATGCCGCGCATGAAGGGAATCGCACTGCAAGAGCGCCTGCACGAGACGGGTGTTCAATTGCCGATCGTTTTCATCAGTGGCAGCGTCGACATTGCAACCGCAGTCAAGGCCATCCGAGAGGGTGCAGTTGATTTCCTTCAGAAACCCTATCCGCAGCACCAGTTGCTTGATGCAATCTACAACGCACTGGCGCGGAATTCCTCCTGAGCCTGAGGAGGCAAGCTCGCCGTGCTTGATCCGATCGAACGCACGCCGCTGGAAACGCCTGCGCACTGGCTGTGAGCGGAGGACAAATCGCCCCTGGCCCCGCTTGGCGCTGCGTCGCACCAGAAGTCTTGCGACGAGGACCACTCACGGCGCATCACGCGAAGCTCCATCAGGCATTGACGAAGTAGGGCCATCTTGAATCTCCTCAGGCTGCAACGTGGAATTCGCGATCTGGACGGGTCATGTGTCAAACGATATCCCCACCCAACAACATTGGCCCCACCCTTAAGGGAGGGGCCGCCTTGAGGACTGCCCCCGACCCCCTCAGGACGACGTCGGGAAGCGACACGCGTTCCAGCACCACGATGCGCGGCTCCAGCAACTGGCACACCGCCTGAACGTCGTCCACCTCGCGCAGGATGTCGCCGAGCACGCCGGCAGGGAATCGTCTCGACGAACACCACGTCGTCCGGAATGCAAGGCAAGGTCTTCAAGTAGGCAGCTACGCCTTGCAGCTCTCATGGCCTTGCACGGACCGATGACATAAACTCCCTTGCTTGGATTTCTGCAGAGGGATACAGGTCGGATTCGGCTTGTGCGGTGGTCTCATGAAAGCAATTCTGAAGACAGGTTCGCAACCACGCCCGCGAGCGAAAGGTTCCGGCAAAGACAGGCCATCTGACGGAGGCAAGCTCAAGATAGGCGACGATTGGAATGCCATCCGGATCATCGCGCTCTCGCAAAGCAATCCGCTCAAGGCCATCGCCGAGTTCGTCGAAAACAGCATCGACGCCCACGCCAGGAACGTCACGATCACCCGCGGCCGGGACCACGGTGCGCACTATCTCTCGATCAAGGACGACGGCGATGGCGTGCCCCGCGACGAGGAGGGCTTGCCCAATTTCAAGTATGTCGCAACCCATATCTGCGACTCGATCAAACGGCGTCTGAAGACTGAGGGTCGTGGCAATGGACTGCAGGGCGAGTTCGGCATCGGACTCTTGAGCTTTTGGACCGTCGGCGACACGTTGACGATGGTGTCGGCCGGCGCAGATCAGCGCGCCTACCAGATGTCGATGAGCAGGGGCGACTCTCGCTACGAGGTCACTCAGCGGCGTGTGCTGTTCGCCGAGCGCGGCACCGAGCTCAAAATCAGTCCGCTGCTTGAGGGCATCCGCAACTTGAGCGGAGAAAAGATTCAGTGGTTCCTTGCTTCCGAGCTGCGCGATCGCCTACGCAATGAGCAGGTCCGGGTGATCGTGATCGACAATCTCGCGCGCAAACAGTATGAAGTCGAGCCTCGAGCGTACGAAGGGAGACTTCTCCACCAGTTGCCGTCCGTGCGCACGCCGTTCGGAGATGCCTATGCAGAGCTGTACCTTGCGCAGCCGGCCGACAGTTGCCGGGTTGCGCTGAGCCGGTCCGGGACAAGGGTCGTCGAGGATCTTGCGACCCTGCCAGGGCTTGAGAGCGTGCCTTGGTCCTCTCGATATCTCCAAGGTCTGGTGGACGCGCCGTTCCTGAACCTCACCCCGGGCACGCGCAGTGGCGTTATCCATGACGAGCGGTTCGCCGCCCTGCTTGAAGCGCTGAAGCCTCTCGAAGCCGCAGTGAACGTCGTCATCGAGGCCCAGTTGCGAGCCGAGGAAGAGCAGGCGAGCCAGCAGTCAATGCGTGCGATTCAGCGAGCGTTTCGCGAGGCGCTTCTGGCCCTCCCGCCCGAAGAATACGACTGGTTCGACATTCAGGACCGCGAATATCGTGACGGCGGAACCTCCAAAGCGGCGGTAGGGGATGCCTCGCTGCCGGACGGAATTTCCGGTCTGGGCGTTGAAGAACCGTCGGTAAACGGGAGCGAACAGCTGCAGTTTTTCGACCACGCGGGCCCGTTGTTCGGTGTCGTCATATCGCCGGCGGCGAGCACGGTGCCGGTCAAGGAGCGACGGCGCTTCAGGGCGCTGCCGCGCGATCGATCGCGCCGGCGTGTGACGCAAGATCTGCTGTTTGCCTGGGAGATCGTCGAGGGCGAGGGGTCGATCGATTTCACTGCCGACCAGGAAGTCGAATTTTCAGCGACTGAAACGCCTGGCCTGGTACGCCTGCGAGTGACCGTGAAGCAGCGTGAACTCAGCTTCAGCGCAGAGGCACTCGTGACGGTGACAGATAGCCTCGACCTCCCGATGAATCCCGCGGTCGCGAATGCGCGGGGACTGCCGGGCTATACGTTCGAACGGGCAGCAGGGGCCCTCTGGAGATCGCGATTCGATGCCGAGCGCAACGTCATCGTCGTGAACAACGGGCATCGAGACTTCGTTTTCGCGACGAAGAACCGCGCATTGCAGCTTCGATACCTGGTGCGGTTGTATGTCAAGGAGCTCGTGCTCAAGAACTTTGCGGGAGTGCCCGCGGAACAGCTGCTCGAGCGAACGGTTGAACTCTCGCTCTATGCCGAAGAAAAGCTCAAGGCTGGCACGTAGCGCCTCTGGGCGAGCTCTGGGACGGAAATGGTCCGATGGCACCACTTGCTCAAGCTCAGACCACCAGCCCCTTGTCGATCATGTGCTTCACAGAGTCCTGCACATGCTTGGTGAGTGCAGTCTGCGCGCCCTTCCAGTCGCGCTTGAGCGCGCAACTCAGCAGACGCCGGTGCTCACCGGCGGCGACTTCGCCGCGGTACCCTGCCGCCACCATCTGGTAGCGCAGGTAGCGGTCGTAGATGATGGCGTGGGTCTGCATCAGCAAGAGGGAGCCGCAAGCGGAGATCAGCGCACGGTGGAATTCGCGGGCGTAGCGCTTCCATGCCTGCGCGTTGGAGCGCTCCTCGGCGCTCATGCGGCGTTCCATCGAGGCCAGCTTGTGATGCGCGGCGACGACCTTGCCTTCCCATTCCATGTCGCCCGCCTCGAAGGATTCGCGCAGTGCATGCACTTCGAGCAGGCAGCGCATGGCGGCCACCTCGCGCAGGTCGGCTGCCGAGATGGGCGTGACCTGAAATCCGCGTGAACCCTCGGCCACGATCAGACCCTCGGACGAGAGCCGGTTCAGGTTCTCTCGCAGTGTGCCGACGCTGACTTCGTAGGCGTCGCGCATGCGGTCGAGGGTCAGCCGCTCACCGGGAGCGAGCTGCCCCGACACGATGTCCGCGCGCAGTCGCTGGTAGGTCTTTTCGCCGACGGTATCCATCTGCCGAGCTTCTTCGAGCATTGCGTGTCTCAGCATTCCTGTTCGCGCCATCGGTGGGGCCCAAGGCGCGAAGCGATCATACGGCGGAGGCGCACGTCCTGCTTATCGTTGAAGCCTATTGTTTTCATTCGACAAACTCCGTAATGTCGGATGAATTAACAAGTGGAGACAACTTATGCCAATGTCGATTCCCCGTCGCACCGTCCTGCGGACCGGAGCCTCTGCGCTTGCCCTTGCCGTCTCGCCACTGGCCCTCGCGCAGAGCGGGCCGAAGATGCGCTTCAGCTGTGCCTTCACCGAGCAGGATCCGCGCGCCGACGCCTACAAGGCCTTCGCAGTCGCCATGAAGAACGACATCGACTTTCAGCCGTTCTGGGGCAACACGCTGTTCAAGCAGGGCACCGAGCTGGTGGCCCTGCAGCGCGGCAACCTCGAGATGTGCAACCTCGCGCCGCAGGACATCTCCAAGCAGTTGCCGGCCTGGTCGCTGCTGACGTCGGCCTACCTGTTCCGCGACGTGTCGCACCTGAAGAAGACGTTCAAGAGCGAGGTCGGCCAGCAGTTCGTCAAGATTGCGCGCGAGCAACTCGAGATCGAAGTCATCACGCCGGTCTACTTTGGCTCGCGCCACGTCAACCTCAAGCCTGACCGGCAGATCAAGACGCCGGCGGACCTGGCCGGCATCAAGCTGCGTATGCCGCCGGGCGAGTTCTGGCAATTCCTCGGAGAGTCGATCGGCGTCAACCCGACACCCGTGGCTTTCGCCGAGGTCTACACCGCGTTGCAGAGCGGGGCCATCGACGGACAGGACAATCCGCTGGTGCTGAGCAAGCTCATGAAGTTCGACGAAGTGACGACGCAATTCGTCCTCACCGGCCACGTCGTCGGCTTCGATGTGATGGCGGTGTCGTCAAAGGCGTGGAAGGAACTCAAGCCGGAGCAGCAGGCGCGGTTCCGCGCGGCCGCCGAGAAGGCGATCGACGATTACACGGCCAAATTCGAGGGGCAGGAGCGGGACGTGATCGCTGCACTGAAGGCCGAAGGCAAGAAGGTCTACACGCCCGATGTGGCCGCCTTCCGCACCTTTGCGCAAAAGCGCTATGTCGACAAGTACGGCAGCGAATGGCCCAAGGGCGCGCTCGAAAGCATCAACGCGCTCTGACCCCGGGTCCTCGATCGATGACTCAAGAATCCCCACGGCCGGGCGCCCGGACAGGGGGCTCGGCGGCCCGACGCTGGCTGCAGCGCCGCGCCGACGACGTGGCTGTCGCGCTCATCGGCATCATGTTCGTCTCGTTCCTGCTGCAGATATTTTTCCGCTACGTGCTGAACCGGCCATTGGGGTGGACGGAAGAGGTCACGGTGCTGTGCTGGGTCTGGGTGGTGCTGTGGGGCGCGTCCTTCATCGTCGCGGATGCCGACGAGGTGCGCTTCGACATCCTCTACAACGCGGTGCCTTCGGGCGTGCGACGCGTCTTCACCGTCATCGCCAGCGTGGCAATGATCGTGTTGACGGCCCTGTCATTGCCCGCCACATGGCGCTACGTTGCCTTCATGCGACGTGAGCATTCCGCTTTCCTCGGCATGCGCTTTGACTACCTCTATTCCATCTATGTGCTGTTTGCAGTCGTATGCATCGTGCGCCAGGCGGTGATTGCGTGGCGTGCATGGCGCGGCGCGGCGCCTGCGGCGGCCGTCGAATTGCCGGGGGGAGGCAATCCATGATGGGCCTTTCGCCCTTTTCAATGTGCGTGGTCGTGCTGATCGCGCTCGCGCTGCTCGGGCTGCCAGTCGCCCTGTCGATGATCGCCGCATCGATCTTCTATCTGCTGGTGGCCGGCCTCGACCCGGGGACGGTGGCCGAGCAGATCCTGAACGGGCTCTACAACAGCTACGTGTTGCTGGCCGTGCCGCTGTTCATCCTCGCGGCCGATCTGATGAACACCGGGAGCCTCACCGACCGGCTGCTGAAGTTCTGCCTCATGCTGGTAGGGCGGTTCCGAGGCGGGTTGGGCCACGTCAATATCGTCTCCAACGTGATCTTCGCCGGCATGTCGGGCTCGGCCATTGCGGATGCCGTGGGCATCGGCCGGATCATCATCGGCATGATGTCGCGCGGTGGAAAGTATCCCGTGGCGTACGCGGCGGGCATCACCGCCTCGGCCGCCATCATCGGCCCCATCATTCCGCCGTCGATCCCGATGGTGATCTATGCGTTGGTGTCGGATGCGTCGATCGGCTATCTGTTCCTTGGCGGCGTGATCCCCGGCCTGCTGTTGGGTGTGGCCTTCATGGTGATGAACGGCGTGATCGCGCGGCGTCGCAACTACCCGGTCGAGCCGCCGGTGCAATGGCGCGAAGTGCCGCGCATCACCATCGACGCCTTTCCGGCGCTGCTGCTGCCGGTGATCCTGCTGGTGGGCATCTATGGAGGCGTGATGACACCGACCGAAGGTGCAGCAGCGGCCGCGGCCTATGCGCTGCTGGCCGCGGCGCTGATCTACCGCTCCCTCTCTCCGCGGCAGGTGTACGGGGTGCTGCTGTCGAGCGCCAAGGCCACCACCTCCGTGGGCATGCTGATCGCGGGTGCGCTCGCCTTCAACTACGTCGTCACGATAGAGGCCATCCCGGTGTCGGTGCAGCACTTCGTCGCAGGCTTTCACCTGTCGAAGATTGGCTTTCTGCTGATGGTCAACGCCATCCTGCTCGTGCTCGGTTGCCTGCTCGAGGGGACGACCATCCTGCTCATCATCGTGCCAATCTTCATCCCGGCCGTGAAGGCGCTCGGCATCGACACGGTGCACTTCGGCGTGGTCGTGGTGGTCAACATCATGATCGGCCTGCTGACGCCGCCCTTCGGGCTGCTGCTGTTTGTGGTGGCCAACATGACGAAGCAACCGTTGTTGGCCATCGTGCGCGAAGCCACGCCCTTCATCCTCGCGGCGATCGTGGTGCTTGCGCTGATCACGTTCGTCCCCGAGACGGTGCTGTGGTTGCCGCGCGTCATGGGCTACAAGGGTTGACCGGACCTTGCCTGGTACCGCAGAAGCGCTCAAAAACCGCTGCAGTCCATTCAGCGCAACACGAGAACCGGCAGTTTCGAGTGCGTCAGCACGTGTTGGGTTTCACTTCCGAGCAAGAGACGCGCAATTCCCTTCCGGCCATGCGAGGCCATCACGATCAGATCGCTCTTGTGCTTTTTCGCCGCGGCGATGATGGCGTCGGCCACCATGTCCGAGACGACCGTCGCGGTCTTTACCTTCACCCCGCTTGCTTCGGCGCGCTCGCCGACGACATCCAGGCGGTCTTGCGCCCTACGTGCCGACTGGCCTTCGATGCGCGCAACATCTTCGTTCGTGAAGACCATCACGCCATCGAAGTAGCTCCTCGCATAGCGGGGCACCACCGTCAGCGCGACAAGCTCGGCGCGGTTCTCCGCCGCGAGGTCAATGGCACTCGTCACTGCCTTGTCCGAGAGCGCAGTGCCGTCCGTCGCAACCAGGATTCGGTGAAACATGTTCTGCTCCTCAGGGTAGGTAGATTGAAGGAAGGTCGACTTTCCGCGTGCGGCCGGATCGTCTGATGACCGGCGCCGTCATGATGTCGATGACTTTCATGTCGAACTCCTGTTCGATCGTGGCGAGGCGTCGCGCCACTCGCTCAGAACGTCGCGCAGCACGACCGCGTTGTTGTGGGAAGTGTCGCTGGCGTCGTAGACAAGCGTCACTCGACCGCGACGGCGCAGGTCGTCCAGCAGCTGCAGCAGGTCGTCTCGCTGTGCAAGTTCGGCCCGATACTTCTCCTGGAATGACTCCCAGCGCCTCGGGTCATGGCCATACCAGCGGCGCAATGCGTGACTGGGCGCTACCTCCTTGAGCCAGAGGTCAACCGTCAGCTGGTCCTTCGTCAGGCCCCGTGGCCAAAGGCGATCGACCAGAACGCGCATGCCGTCGTCGTCGGACACCGCGTCGCGTGCCCGCTTCACGACCATCGTGCTGGACGCCCCCCGCGGGCGGTCCCGTTGGACAAGCGTCGAGCGACCGGGAGGATGAAGCGCCGTCGGATGCATGACGGGTCCTTCCGGGCGCTACGCAGCCGTCGCGACGATGCGACGGCCGCTGATCAGTCCCTCGAGCACGGATGAGTCCGCCAGCGTCGAGGTGTCGCCGAAATTGGACATCTCGTTGGCGGCGATCTTGCGCAGGACACGTCGCATGATCTTGCCGGAGCGGGTCTTGGGCAAGCTCGGCGCCCACTGGATGGCATCGGGTGCGGCAATGGGGCCGATCTGCTGGCGCACCCATCGCCTGAGGTCGTGACGCAACGCGGAGGTCGGACGGGCGTCGGCCCGCAAGATCACATAGGCGTAGATCCCCTGTCCCTTGAGCGAATGCGGATAGCCGACCACGGCGGCTTCGACCACCTCGGGGTGCGCGGCGAGCGCGCTTTCGATCTCGACGGTCCCGAGTCGGTGCCCGGACACGTTGATCACGTCGTCGACACGGCCGGTGATCCAGTAATAGCCATCCTCGTCACGCCGCGCGCCGTCCCCGGTGGAATAGAGCCCTGGATAGGCGCTGAAGTAGCTCTGCACGAACCGCTCAGGATCGCGGTAGAGCGTGCGCAGCATTCCGGGGCCCCCGTCACGAAGACACAGCATGCCTTCGCAAGCGCCATCCAGAACACGCCCCTGCTCGTCGACGATGACCGGCTCGACGCCGAAGAAGGGCAAGGTTGCCGAACCGGGCTTGGTCGCGGTGGCGCCCGGCAGCGGTGCGATCACGACGGCGCCGGTTTCCGTTTGCCACCAGGTGTCGACGATCGGGCAATGGGCCTCGCCGACGACGTTGTAGTACCAGAGCCAGGCTTCCGGGTTGATCGGTTCGCCGACGGTGCCGAGCAGCCGCAGCGAATGGCGACTGCACTGTCTCACGGGTGCATCGCCTTCGCGCATCAGCGACCGGATGGCCGTCGGCGAGGTGTAGAAGATGCTGACGCGATGCTTGTCGATGACCCGCCAGTAGCGCGCACTGTCGGGGTAGTTGGGCACGCCCTCGAACATCACGGTCGTTGCGCCATTGGCGAGCGGACCGTAGACGATGTAGCTGTGCCCGGTCACCCAGCCCACATCAGCCGTGCACCAAAACACATCGCCCGGGTGATAGTCCAGCACGTATTTGTGAGTCAGCGAGACGGCGAGCAGGTAGCCGCCCGTCGTATGCAGTACGCCCTTCGGTTTGCCGGTCGACCCGGACGTGTACAGGATGAACAGCGGATCCTCCGCACGCATCGGTTCGGGCTCGCACCAGGCTTGCTGGCTCTCAACCAGGGCGTCGTACCAGAGATCCCTGCCTTCGATCCAATCGACGATGCCGCCGGTTCGACGCAGCACCACGCAGGTCGCAACGCTCGGGCATTGTTTCAAGGCCTCGTCCACGTTGGCCTTCATCGGCAGGCGGCGGCCGCCCCGCACGCCCTCATCGGCCGTGATCAGCAACTTCGATTCGCAGTCCTGGATGCGGTTCGCCAGAGATTCCGCGGAGAAGCCCGCAAACACCACCGAATGAATGGCGCCGATGCGTGCGCAGGCGAGCATCGCCACGGCTGCCTCCGGGACCATCGGAAGGTAGATCGTCACGCGGTCGCCCTTGCGAACGCCCAAGGACCTCAAGCCATTGGCCAAACGACACACCTCGGCGCACAGTTCGAGGTAGCTGATCGTTCGACTTTCCGACGGATCGTCGCCCTCCCAGACGATCGCGGGGTGCGATCCATCGTGCAGGTGCCGGTCCAGGCAGTTCACGCTCGCATTCAGCACGCCGTCCTCGAACCAACGAATACGAACGTCACCCGGCTCGAACGAAACATCGCGAATCCGGGTCGGAGACTTGAACCAGTCGAGCGACTTTGCCTGTTCGGCCCAAAACGCCTGCGGCTCGCGCAAGGAGCGCGCGTACGCTTCGCGATAGGTCGGCTCGTCCATCCACCCGCGCCACGTCCACTCGTCCGGGACCGGGAATATCAGATCGCTGTTCGCCACGGTGTGCTCCTTTTGCTGACCACGCACGAATGGTGGTTCAGGAGTCATATTCGGGTCCGGCGCGCACAAAGTAAAACGATATCGATTGTTATTTGAATGCAATAATTTTGATGTTCTCCAAGATTCAAGGATGCGCACTCCATGGACATCAACCTGGCTCGAACCTTTCTGGAGATCGTCGCAACGGGCAGCTTCCAGCGCGCCGCAGAGCGGCTGCATGTGACGCAAACGGCCGTCAGCGCGCGCGTCAAAACGCTGGAAGAACTCCTCGGCCGAAAGCTCTTTGTGCGCAACAAATCGGGCGCCACGCTCAGCCCGGCGGGCGTGCAGTTCCTCCGTTCCGCTTCGACCTTGGTGCAGGTCTGGGAGCGCGCGCGTCATCAAGTCGCGGTGCCACCCGGTCGGCGCGCCGTGCTCACGGTCGGATGCGAGATCAGCTTGTGGGATCCGCTGCTGCTCAACTGGCTGCTTTGGATGCGCACTGCTGCCCATCACCTGGCCATTCGGACCGAAGTCGGTTTTCCGGAGGACTTGCTCAACCGGGTGGCCGAGGGCGTGCTCGACGTGGCCATCGTTTACGCGCCGCAGCAGCGCCCCGGCCTGCGGATCGAACTGCTGATTGAAGAAAAGCTCGTCATGGTCACCACGAAGCGCGGCCAGGCGCCGCGCCCTGCCGACTATGTCTATGTGGATTGGGGACCTGACTTTGCAGCGCAGCACGATCTGGCATTTCCCGCGCTGTCCAATGCCGGCGTGATCGCGGGATTGGGGCCGCTCGGGAGCGAATACCTGCTGTCGGCGGGCGGAGCCGGTTACTTTCGCCTCGACGTCATTCGCGCCCACCTGGAAAGCGGGCGGTTGCATCGCGTGCCCGGAGCACCGGAATTTCTCTATCCTGCCTACGCCGTCTATGCCGCCAATGCGGACGCAAAGATCGTCAACCCTGCAGTCGCCGGGTTGCGGCATGTGGCCAGCCCTGCTTCCGCGCCACGCGCCAAGCGCGCGACGCGGAAGCGAGCCAGCTAGACGGCACTGCCGCTGCGTGGATGGACCTCGTATTGACCATTCGAGTCTCCATCTTTTAAGATCGATATAGACTACTTCTTTTAGAACTCTCGAAGGCTCTCAATGCCAAATCCCGAGTTGTGCACCGAAGCGGACGTGGTGCGACTGGTCCATGCGTTCTATGCAAAGGTACGCAACGATGCGGTGCTCGCGCCGATTTTCGAAGCCCATGTCTCGAACTGGGAACATCACTTGGGCAAGATGGTGGACTTCTGGTCGTCGGTGCTGCGAGGCACGGCCCGCTACCGAGGAGCGCCGATGCCCAAGCACGCGGCATTGCCGGAGTTGAGGATCGAGCTGTTCCACCATTGGCTCCATCTGTTTCGCGAGACCACGCAGTCGCTGGACAACGCTGATCTGCAAGCACGCGCCGATGAACTCGCGCATCGCATCGCAGGAAGCTTGTGGTACGGCTACCAGTTGCACAACGACCCTGAGCGTCCATTGGCGGACCTCGCACATGGCTGATCCGCCGATGGTCATCGGCTTGGGAACGTAGGTCGTGATGCCCGCTTCCTTGAGTTCCTTGCATTGAAGTAGCCGCGGTCGGCAAGAGCTTGCAGCTTGGTCTTGCCGTCGAGCTGCTTCATCTGATCGTGCGGGGCGGGAGCAATCCCCGTCCCCACCGCGACCGTAGTAGCGGATGCAAGCATCGATGACGTGCTCCATCTCTTCCACGCTGGAGAACTCCTGCACGCAGAAGAGTTCGGACTTGAGCGTACCGAAGAAGCCTTCCATCGCGGAGTTGTCCAGGCAGTTCGCAGCATGCAGTCCACCAACGCCTGCATCGTCTTGATGCGGTCGACTTCTCGGATCGTCATCGTGATCGTCGCCCCCCTGATGTGTCCATCGCCGCACCGGAGGGGCGCAACGATGCGACATTTTTATTAGGGAGAAACCCGGCATTCCTGGGTTTTCCCGAATGGCGTGGAACTTGCCATCAGGAAAACTCTCGCCACGGAAACGAAACTCCGTTCTGTTAGAGAGAACGCACAAAGTACCACCATCCGATCCGCGCCGCCTCCCCAGCAGATTCAACAACTCTCAACAAAAAAGGACAAAGCATGAAGAAACTCAACGCACTGAGCCTCGCCATCTCGGCGCTGGCTCTGGGCTTGGCAGCCACCTCGGCCTTGGCGCTCACCGCCGAGGAGCAGGCCCAGGTGAATGCCGCCGGCCAAGCCGCTGCTCAGGCCGTCAAGCAACAAGCCTCGGACCAGGCCGACGCGCTGCTCACCACCGCCAAGGCTCAGGGCGATACGCTGGTCGACGCCGCCAAGGAAAAGGGCGATGCGCTGGTCGCCGCCGCCAAGGCCGCGTCTTATTCCGACTCGGCAGCCAAGGCTGCCGCCCTGGCCGCTGCCCAGGTGGCGAAGTCGAACCTCGTCCTCGATGCCCAAGCGCAGAAGGACAAGCTGGTCGCCGACGCCAAGGCGCAGGGCGCCCAGTTCAAAGCACAGTCCACCATCGACGCCGACGCCGCCAAGACCACCGCAAAGGCGATCACCACGTTCGACATCGGCCACCCCTGGCTGAAGGCGGCCGAGCCGACGGTCAAGGTCCAGTTCAACAGCAACGGCCCCGCCGAAAGCATGGATCCGACCTACAACGTCTGCCGTGGCATCGACCCGCGTTGCTACCACCCCTGGAAGGGCAACGTCAAGAACCGGATCATGATCTACTCGCGCACCGCGGGTCCGCGCCACGCCAACCTCGGCCCGGCCCAGACGACCGCCGGCAGCGTGACGGGTTCGGCCAATATCCCCGACGCCAACATCTATCAGAAGACTGTCGCCAAGTGGATGGAAGAACAAGGCGTCACGGTCACCTGGACTGAAGACGTCAACGTGCTGGCCGGCCTGAGCATCGGCACCTACGACGCCCTGATCATGGCCAGCCCGACCCGCGACACGTTCACCAAGCACGGCACCTTCGTCTCCGAAGGCGCGAAGGGCTACACCAACCTGGCCGGCACGGCCATCGGCACGGGCAACAACCCCGGCGGCAACCTGTCTTCCAGCAACCTGAATACTGATCAGGCCAAGACGTCGCTGCGCAACTTCCTGCGCGCGGGCGGCGGCTTTGCCGGCATGCACAACGTGTTCGGCGCTGAATACAACTGGCCCTACTACGAAGGTCTGCTCGGCAACGCCAACTACATGGACCACGGCTCGGCCCAGGCTGGCGACATCGTCATCGTGAACCAGGCTGACGTCTCGACCGCTGGTCTGCCCAAGCAGTTCCACTTCGCTGACGAGTGGTACAACTTGGCGCCGTTCCCGACCAAGGTCCGCTTCCTGGCCGCCGTGGACGACAACACGCTCTCGACGGGCCGCGGCGGCACGAGCCCCGGTCACTCGTTCCACCCGGTCTCGTGGTGCCAGTACTACGACGGCGGCAAGGCGTGGATCACCACGCTGGGCCACTTCAGCAATGCATTCGACCCGAATGCGAGCAGCAACAGCAACGCTGCCATCTCGGCGACGACACAGGCCTACTTCAAGCAGCACGTCGTGCACGGGCTCCTTTCGGTCATGGGCCGTGAGCCGTTCTGCCAGGGCAACGACAATCGCCCTGACGCCAACGGGAACGTCCGCGACGACAAGTGGTTCAACCCGCTGCAAAGCGCGGCTCAACCGCAAGCTGGTTCGTGGGCAGACGTGCGCTGAGATCCGACTGACTCAGGCATCATGAACGCGGCGGGGATGGCGACATCCCCGTCGCGTTTTTCCTTTGAAAACACCCTCACCGGGCAGGCTCCCATGAAACAGAAGCATCGAGACCGCAAATCCGCGAACAACCCGACGCAGCCGATCATTTCGCTGCTGCACAGGCCGCCTATGCCAGCCCGCGCTCCGGTCGTCATTCCGGGCGTGACCCCGGGCGCGTTCGAGCTGACCCGGCACAACTACGAATCGGCGATCGAGGGCTGGTCACTGGCGGTCGTCGATTTCTGGGCGCCGTCTTCGGCGTTTTGCCGCGAGTTCGCGCCGGTGTTCGCTGCCGCCTCGGTCTGCCACCCCGGCGTTCTGTTCGCCAAGGTCAACGTCGAGGAACAACCGGAGATCGGCTCGCGCTTCAACATCACGTCGATTCCGACGCTGATGATCGTGCGCGACGGCATCATTGTCCACGTCCATGAAGGGCCGCTGCAAGCGGGAGCGCTGGACGCCGCGCTCAACACGGCGCGGACGCTCGACATGGCGCAGATGCGACGCCCGATGACGGAGGCGAACGACGGCAGGGCCGAGGCGGACGCCGGCCTGCCGTCGCTCGAAACTTATCTGCGCCCATCGGTCCGCGTTGCGCTGCCGGACATCGTCCCTCGGCTGGCGGTCGGCAAGCTGGTCCTGATCCGGGACGCCTTCGAGGCGGACTTTGCCGAGCGCATGCACCGCAGCCTCGACAACAGCACGGCCTGGCGCGTGCAGGAGGGTTACGAGGCGCATTTCCACTATCACTATCACGATCTCTCGAACGCCGAGGAGTATCCCGAGGACATCGCCGAGTGTTCCAGGATCTTCGATTCGCCGAAGACGAAGGAGTGGATGACGCGGCTGTCGGGCCGCTCCTGCACCGGGCCGACGGAGTTTTTCGCCAACTGGTATCTGCCGGGCGACTATCTGCATCCGCACAACGACGTGGCGGCCAACGACGCCAATTCGCATCGTCAGGTGACCTTTGTGTGGTATCTGGCGAAAGAGTGGCGCTCCGAGTGGGGCGGCTCGTTCTTCTGGTGCCCGACGAACAGCTACCTGCCAGCCTCCTTCAACACGCTGGCTCTTTTCAACGTGGGGCCGGAAGGCGCCCATCTGGTGAGCCATGTGTCTCCGTTTGCCAAAGGCAAGCGTCTGGCTGTCAGTGGATGGTGGACGGGGCAGACCGCGACGCCTGCCGCTGCCTGGACGGGGCCGGAGCAGATCCGCGCCGGGGACGCGGAGTTCGAGATCTATTGATGACAGCAGTCTTCGGGTGAAGCCCGCCATTCCCCCGAACAGCCGGCACGCCGATTACTTCGATTTCTTCATCCGCGGCAATGAATGCGGCTGCCAGCCACCAAAGGCCGCGACGGCGGGGTTGCCGCCGAAGGTGGCGGTGAGTTCACGGGCATATCTGAAGAGCGGCGGCAGGATCTTCTCCGCCCCCAGCGCCTCGATGCGATAGCGGGGACCGGAGACGTTGATCGCGCCGACCAGGCGGTTGCCGTGGCCAAAGATGGGGGCGGCGAAGGCGGCCGTTTCTGGGTCGCGCTCGCCGAAGGAAGCGGCGTACATCTGCTGGCGCACGAGGTCAAACCGCTTGCCGGCGGCGCCGTTGAAGGCGCACAGCACATGGCCGGAAGCGCCGCTGGTGAGCGCGAAGCGGTCGCCCTCACGCACCGAATCGCGCACCGCCTGCGCAGACTCGACGCGGTGCAGAACCACGCGCCAGTCGGCGTCCACGACGTAGAAGGAGGCGCCCTCCTTCAATTCCTCGACCAGTTTGCGCAGCACCGGCAGCACCAGTTCGCTGGCGTTGAAGTGCTTCTGGTACAGCGAGCCGAGGTACAGCACCTTGGAGCCGAGGCGGTAGCAGCCGTCGGAGTCGCGCAAGACATAGCCAAACCTTTCAAGCGACTTGATCAGGCGCAGCAGGGTGCTCTTGTAGAGACCCGTGCGCTTGGCCAGGTCGGCGAGCGTCGACTTCTCGCTGGTCAGGGCGTCGAGGATCGTCAAAGCGCGGTCAACCGCCGCCACGCCGGTTTCGTCAGTCATTCGAATTCCTCCAAGGTAGATATCGAGGGTCATCGGCATCGCAGTCCAAAGCTGTCCCCCAGGCAGCATTAATTGTCCTGTGCGTTCCGAGTTTGCCCTAGGTGTTTATAAATAGAACTCTATTATGATGGACGGAACGACCGATTGAAGCCCGCCTCTGAGCCAACCCACCGCATTGACCTTCTTTTCCAGCCCGACGGCCCTTGAACGATGAGCACTCCAGCACTTCCCAGATACGAGCATTACATCGACGGCGCGAGCGTGCCGCCAGCCTCCGGCCAGTACCTGCCGACCGACGACCCCTACACCGGCCAGACCTGGGGCGAGATCGCCCGCGGCAACGCCGACGACGTGGCGCTCGCCGTTGCCGCAGCGCAGCGCGCCTTTGAAGGCCCGTGGTCCCAACTCACGCCGTCGGAGCGCGGACGGCTGCTGTGGAAGCTCGCCGATCTGGTCACCGCCAATGCTCACCGTCTGGCGCTGATCGAGCAGCGCGACAACGGCAAGCTCGCCACCGAAGTGGTCGCACAGGTGCGCTACATGGCGGATTACTTTCGCTACTACGCGGGCTTGGCCGACAAGGTGCATAGCGATGTCATTCCTACTGACAAGAAAGGCGTGTTCGCCTATACGCGCTATGAGGCGAAAGGCGTGGTGGCGATCATCACGCCGTGGAATTCGCCGCTGACGCTGACCAGTTGGAAGCTCGCTCCCGCGCTGGCCGCGGGGTGTACGACGGTGATCAAGCCGTCGGAATTCACGTCGGCATCGATGGTCGAGTTTGCCGCGCTGTTCGATCAGGCGGGCTTTCCGAAGGGCGTCGTCAACGTGGTCACGGGGCTGGGGCCGGAAGTCGGCGAACCATTGGTCACGCACCCGGACGTGGCGCACATCGGCTTCACGGGCGGCTCGGTCGCGGGGCGCAAGATCTACGAAATCGCGGCGCGCAATTTCAAGACCGTGACGCTGGAGCTGGGCGGAAAGTCGCCCAACATCGTGTTCGACGATGCGGACCTCGATCAGGCGGTCAAGGGCGTGGTGTCAGGCATCTTCGCGGCGTCCGGCCAGAGCTGCCAGGCTGGCTCGCGGCTGCTCTTGCAGCGCGGCATCCACGATCGCTTTCTCGAGAAGCTGACGGCCTTCATGAGCGACGTGAAGCTCGGCGATCCGAAGGACCCCGCGACCCAGGTGGGGCCGATTTCGACCAAGCCGCAGTTCGAGAAGATCATGGGTTACATCGAAATTGCGAAGAAGGAAGGTGCTCGCCTGGTGATCGGCGGACGCAGCCGGCCTGACTTGGGCTGCGGCCAGTTCGTCGAGCCGACCATCTTTGCCGACGTGCGCAACGACATGCGCATCGCGCAGGAAGAAGTCTTCGGCCCGGTGCTGGTGGTGATTCCATTCGACGACGAGCAGGACGCAATCCGCATCGGCAACGACATCGACTTTGGCCTCGCCGCCGCCGTTTGGACGCAGAACCTCAAGCGGGCGATGTTGATGACCGAGAAGATCAAGGCCGGCACGGTGTGGGTCAACAACTACCGCGCGACGAGCTTCACGTCGCCGTTCGGCGGCTACAAGGAGTCGGGCATCGGGCGTGAATCGGGGACCGAGACGATCAAGGAGTACCTGCACACGAAATGCGTCTGGGTCTCGTCGGACCTCGACGTGCCCAACCCCTTCATTCGCCGATGAACAGCATGACGACAATCAAGGCGCTCGCGGGCATCCGCGTGCTTGACCTGACCAACGTGCTGGCTGGCCCCTTGTGCGCCTACCAGTTGGCGCTGATGGGTGCCGAGGTGATCAAGGTCGAGGCACCCAACAGCGGCGACCTCGCCCGCCAGTTGGGCAACGACCGCTCGCTCAACGCAAAGCTGATGGGGTCCTCCTTTCTGGCGCAGAACGCGGGCAAGAAGTCGATGACGGCGAACCTGAAATCGCCGCAGGGCAAGGAATTGCTGCGGCGCCTCGTCGCGTCGGCCGACGTGCTGGTCGAGAACTTCCGTCCCGGCGTGATGGAGCGCCTCGGCCTCGGCTATGAGGAACTGCGCAAGCACAACCCGAAGCTCGTGTACTGCGCAATCACCGGCTTCGGCCAGGAAGGCCCGATGCGCGACGCACCCGCCTACGACCAGATCATCCAGGGTTTGAGCGGCATGATGAGCGTGACCGGCGACGCGCAGAGCGCGCCGCTGCGCGCAGGCTACCCGGTGGCCGATACGGTGAGCGGCATGGTCGGCGCGTTCGCCATCTGCGCCGCGCTGCTGCGCCGCAACGCAACGGACGAAGGCGGCTTCATCGACGTCTCGATGCTCGACTCAGCGCTGGTTGCGATGGGCTGGGTGGTCTCGAACTACCTGATCGCGGGCACCGAGCCGCAGCCGCATGGCAACGACAACTTCACCGCCGCGCCGTCGGGCACCTTCCGCACCGGATCTGGACCGCTGAACATCGCGGCCAACAAGCAGGACCAGTTCGAGACGCTGACCCGCGTGATTGGCCGCCCCGGCATCGCGCATGACCCGCGCTTTGCCGAACGCGAAAGCCGCAAGCAGCACCGTGCCGCGCTCACGCAAGAGATCGAAGCCGCGCTTGCCACGCGACCGGCGAACGAGTGGGAACAGTTGCTGACCCGCGCCGGCGTTCCCGCGGGCAGCGTGCTCAACATGCCCGATGTGCTGCGCTCGGAACAACTGACGCTGCGCGAATTCGTCCAGACCTTCAGCAACGTGCCGGGCGCTGAACGCGAAGTGCGCGTAGGGCGCACGGGCTTCAAGCTCTCCGGCGGCGATCCGCGAGCCGAGACGCCGCCGCCGGTGCTCGGCGCACACACCGACGAAATCCTCGGCGGGCTTGGCTACACGGCGAGCCAGATCGCCGAATTGCGTGAGGACAGTGCGATCTGAGATGAAACATCCATCGTGTATGACTTCCTTTCCCCGCTACGCCACGGAGGGCTGACATGGCCGACCTCACCCAGCGCCCACCCGAGCAATTGGTCAAGCAGGCCAGCGACTGGTGGTCCACGAGCATCGTGGACATCGAGCCGGGCAAGATTCATTTCCGCGGCTATCCGATTCAGGACCTGATCGGTCGCGTGAGCTATCCCGACATGGCGTGGCTGCTGTTGCGCGGCGAGTTGCCGACGCGCGAGCAGTCGGCGCTACTCGAAGCGGCGATGGTCGCTGGCGTCGATCACGGCCCGCATGCGCCGTCGATCGCGATTTCTCGGATGGCCGTGAGCTGCGGCCTGCCAGTCAACGGCGCGATGGCGAGCGCGGTCAACGTGCTTGACGACGTGCACGGCGGCGCGGGCCAGCAGTGCATGGAACTGATGTACGGCATCGACCGCATCGCGGGCGACGCCGCGCCGCACATGGAGCACGTCGTCGCCGGCCTCGATGCCTTCATCGCCGAGCACGGCAAGATCATTCCGGGCTTCGGCCATCGCTTCCACGGCATCGATCCGCGGGCGGTGAAGCTCATGAAGATGGTCGATGAAGCGCGTGAACGCGGCTTCGTCTCGGGCCGCTTCGCCGTCATCGGCAAGCTCATCGACGAGGAACTCACGCGCCGCAAGGGCGCGCCGATTCCGATGAACATCGACGGCGCGACCGCCGCCATTTATTGCGAACTGGGCTTCGCGCCCGAACTCGGGCGCGGCCTGTTCGTGCTTTCGCGCTCGATCGGCATCCTGGCCCATGCGTGGGAGCAGAAACAGCAGAACGCCCGCATCAAGGGGCCGATGCCTCCGTCCATTCCCTATACCTACACCGGACCGGCCAAGCGCGCGGTCGAGCGTTGAATTTCACCTAAGGAGACACCATGAAAGAAACCATCGCCAAACAACTGGTCCGCGAGCTTGAGCGCCGCGGCGTCGAATACCTCTTCGGACTGTGCGGCCACACCAACATCGCCGTGATCGCAGCGCTGGATGGAGCCAAGGTCAAGTTCATGAACACGCGCCACGAGCAGGTCGCCGCGCACATGGCCGACGGCTATGCGCGGGCGAAGAAGAAGACCGCCGTGATGTTGTCGCACCTCGGCCCCGGCCTCACGAATGCGGCAACGGGCGTGGCGAACGCCGCCCTGGATTCGATCCCGATGGTGGTGATCGCAGGCGACATTCCGACGCACTACTACGGCAAGCATCCGCACCAGGAAGTGAACCTGCACGCCGACGCGTCGCAGCACGAAATCTACCGCCCCTTCGTCAAGCGCGCGTGGCGCGTCGATCGGCCCGACATGTTCGCGCAGATCCTCGACAAGGCGTTCCAGTTGGCCGAGAGCGGTCGTCCGGGGCCGGTGCTGGTGTCGGTGCCGATGGACATCTTCTCGGCGGAAGTCGATACCCGGCTGTTCGAGCGTCTGAGCCACCACACGCCGCATCTGCTCAAGCCCTCGCTCGATGAAGTCGTCGCCGAGAAGATCGTGCGCACCATCGCCGAAGCCAGGAAGCCGGTGATTTATGCCGGCGGCGGCATCCTGCTGGCCGATGCTGCGGAAGAACTGCGCAGACTGGCCGAGCATCTCTCGCTGCCCGTGGCGCACAGCCTCATGGGCAAGGGCGCGTTGCCCGACGACCATCCGCTCGTGCTCGGCATGACGGGCTTCTGGGGCACGAAGTTCGTCAACGACAAATGCCTCGGCGCCGATTGGGTGATCGGCCTGGGCACGAGCTTCCGCGAGGCCGATTGCAGCTCTTGGGAGCCGGAGTTCACCTTCAGCTTTCCGCCGTCGAAGCTGATCCACATCGACATCGATCCGAACGAAATCGGGCGCAACTTCCCCGCGGACATCGGAGTGGTCACGGACTTGAAGGAAGCGCTGGTGGTGCTCAACCGCGTGGCGCGCCGCCTCTATCCCGAGGGCCGCAAGAACGAGGCGCTGGTCAAGGAGATCGCCCAGTACCACGCCGATTTCGTCAAGGGCAACGAGAAGTTGGCGCAGAACGACGCCTATCCGATGCAGCCCGAGCGCATCCTCGCCGCCGTGCGCCGCGTGTTGCCGCGCGATGCGATCATCACGACCGACGTGGGCTGGAACAAGAACGGCGTCGGCCAGCAGTTCCCAATCTATACGCCGGGCAGCATCCTCACGCCGGGCGGCTTCGCGACCATGGGCTTCGGCGCTCCCGCGGCGCTCGGCGCCAAGCTGGCCTGCCCGAACAAGGTGGTCGTGGCGCTCGTCGGCGACGGCGGCTTCGGCCAGAACCCGGCCATGCTGGCGACTGCCGTGGAAAGCGACATCGCCGTGGTGTGGGTGGTGATGAACAACAACGCCTTCGGCACCATCGCGGGTCTGGAAAAGGCCCACTTTGACACGACCTTCGGCACGGTGTTTACCAAGGACGGCAAGCCCTACTCGCCGGATTTCGCCGCCATCGCCCGCGCTTACGGCGCGGAAGGCGTCAAGATCGAGTCGGCTGCCGAGTTCGAAACCGTGCTGCAACAGGCGATTGCCGCCGGCAAGCCGTTCGTCATCGATGTATCGATGTTGAACAACCCCGTCCCCACGGCGGGCCACTGGAACATCAACGACATCTACTCGCCGGGCAAGAAGGTGTCTCATGCATCAACGGATTGAAGCCCGGCGAGGGAACCAGCGCCAGCGCGGCTTCACGCTGCTCGAACTGCTGGTCGTGATGGTCATCATCGGCCTGCTCGCTGCCTACGTCGCGCCGCGCTACTTCTCGCAGGTCGGCAAGTCCGAGGTGCGCAGCGCCCAGGCGCAGATCGATGGGCTGCGCAAGGCGCTCGATACCTACCGGCTCGACACCGGCGCCTACCCGACGAGCGAGCAGGGACTCGCTGCCCTGAACACGCGCCCGGCCAACACGGCGAAATGGAATGGCCCTTATCTCCAGCGCCCGGTGCCGGGCGACCCGTGGGGCAAGCCGTATCAATACAAGGCGCCTGGCGATCACGACGAGTTCGACCTGTTCTCCTTCGGCAAGGACGGACAGCCCGGCGGAACCGGCGACGCAGCCGACATCACGAGCTGGGAATAAAACGCATGCGGTTCGATGTGCGCGCTCTCGACGGGCAGCGGCGGGTCGTCTCACTGTCGCTCGAGGCCGCCGATGCCTCCTCGGCGACGGCGCTGGCGCAGGCCCAGGGGCTTGTGGTGCTGTCGGCGCGGCAGCGAGCCGCTGCGGGCGCCGCGTTCGGCCGGCTTTTGAAGCAGAACTTTCCGCTGCTGCAATTCACGCAGGAACTCGTCGCGCTGCTGCGCGCCGGTCTCTCGCTGCCGGAAACGCTCGAAGTGATGGTCGAGAAGGAAACGCGGGCCGAGGTCCGCCAGGTGTTCGAGCAGATCCGCGGCGCGATCTATGAAGGCCGCTCTTTTTCGCAGGCGCTGCAAGGCAACTCGCGCCATTTCCCCGAGCTGTACATCGCCACCGTCCGCGCCTCCGAGCGCACGGGCGACCTGCCCGAGGCGCTGACGCGCTTCATCGAATACAAGGAGCGGCTCGACCTGGTGCGCAAGAAGGTCGTCTCGGCCTCGATCTACCCGATGGTGCTGCTGGCGGTGGGCGCGCTCGTCACGCTGTTCCTGCTCGGCTACGTGGTGCCGCGCTTCTCCGAGATCTACGCCGAGTCGGGGCGCGAACTGCCGTGGCTGTCGCAGTTGCTGATCGACTGGGGCCGCATGATCAACCAGCACAGCCTGGTGGTCGGGGGCGTCGCGCTGGCACTGCTCGCATTCATCGCCGCGTCGGCCCGGCGCATCCCTGCGCTGTTTGGCCGGCTGATGCGGCGCATTCCGGCGGCGCGGCGGCGCTTGCTGGTCTATCACCTGGCGCGCTTCTACCGCACGCTGGCGATGCTGCTGCGCGGCGGCATTCCGATGGTTCCCGCGCTCGGCATGCTGGCGACGCTGCTGCCGGAAGACCTGCGGGCGCAACTGCTCGCGGCGACGCAACGCATCCGCGAAGGCGTCGCCACGTCGCAGGCGATGGGCGAGACCGGACTCACGACGCCTGTCGCCGCCCGCATGCTGCGCGTCGGCGAACGCAGCGGCGACATGGCCACGATGATGGACCGCATCGCCGCCTTTCACGATGAGGAACTGGCGCGCTGGGTGGACTGGTTCACCAAGCTGTTCGAGCCGCTCCTGATGGCGCTGATCGGCGTGGTCATCGGCGGCATCGTGGTGATGATGTACATGCCGATCTTCGAACTCGCGGGGAGTCTGAATTGACGATCGCCCCCGATCTGTTCGCGCAGGCGCGACGCCTCGCGCCAAGTCGCGGCCACACGATCGTGGCGACGCTCGAAGAACTTGCGGGCCTGGAACCCGAGGCGTTCACGCGCGAACTTGCGCAGTCGCTGCATCTGCGTTGCGCGAGCATCCAGGATCTGCACCGCTGGACGCCGAATTTCGAGCTGCTGCCGTTCTCCGATTGCATGGCGGCGCAGTTGATCGCGCTGACCGATGACGATGGCGCGCTGCGCCTCGTGACCGGCGACCCGTTCCGCGAAGACAATGCCGCCGCCGCCGAAGACCGCATCGAGCAGGCCGGCCATGCGCCGCAGCTCACGCTCGCGCATCACGCCGACGTGGCGGCCTACCTCGCTCGCCACGAAGAGGGCCTGTCGGCGATGGCCAACCTGCTGCCCGACGTGCGCGGCAAGGGCGAGCGCGACGTCGACGTGGAAGCCCTGTCGTTCCAGAGCATCACCGAAGACTCCAGCCCCGTGGTGCGGCTGGTGCGATCGACGCTCTATGACGCGCTCAAGGCCGACGTCTCCGACATCCACCTCGAAACCGGAGCGCACGGTCTGGCGATCAAGTACCGCATCGACGGCGTGCTGGTGCCCGTCGGCGCGGTCGGCGACGCCGAAGTAGCTGAGCAGGCCATCTCGCGCATCAAGGTGATGGCCCAACTCGACATCGCCGAGCGCCGTGTGCCGCAGGATGGCCGTTTCACTGTCGGCGTGCGCGGGCGCGAGATCGACTTCCGCGTCTCGATCATGCCCTCGACCATGGGCGAGGACGCGGTGCTGCGTATCCTCGACAAACAGCGCTTGGCCGACGAGGCGCGGGGGCTGACGCTCGATGTGCTCGGCTTCTCGGAACCCGACCGCGTGCTGATCCGCAAGCTCGGGCGCGAGCCTTACGGGATGCTGCTGGTGACCGGCCCGACCGGCTCGGGCAAGACCACCACGCTGTACGCGACGCTGACCGAGACCTACGACGGGCGCGACAAGGTCATCACGATCGAAGACCCGGTCGAGTACCAGTTGACGGGCGTGTTGCAGATCCCGGTCAACGAGCGCAAGGGATTGACCTTCGCGCGCGGCCTGCGCTCGATCCTGCGGCACGACCCGGACCGCGTGATGGTCGGCGAAATCCGCGATGCCGAGACGGCGCAGATCGCGGTGCAGGCGGCGCTGACCGGCCACCTGGTGTTCACCACCGTTCACGCGAACAACGTGTTCGACGTGCTCGGACGCTTCACGCACATGGAGGTCGATCCGTACAGCTTCGCCGCGGCGTTGAACGGCATCGTCGCGCAGCGGTTGGTGCGGCTGAACTGTCCGCATTGCAGCGTGCCGGCAGTGCCGCCGGATGAGTTGCTCAGCGAGTCGGGCATTCCGTTGCAGCAGGCCGCAAGCTTCCGCTTCATGGCTGGCCGCGGTTGCGGGCAGTGCCGCAGCACGGGCTTCAAGGGGCGGCGCGCCATCGCCGAAATCATGATCCTGACCGACGAACTGCGCGAAATGATCGTGGCGCGGGAACCGATCCGCAACCTGAAAGAAGCAGCGCGCCGCGGCGGCACGCGCTTTCTGCGCGACGCGGCGGTCGAACTGGTCCAAGAAGGGCTCACGAGCCTGGAGGAAATCAACCGTGTCACCTTCGTGGCGTGATCGCGTCGAGGTTTTCGTCGGGGCGCGGGAACTGCGCCTCGTGGTAACGCCGCGCGGCTGGAAGGCGCAGGAGTCGCGGCGCATCGTGCGCGAGACGCAGGACGCCGCCGCCGACCTCGCGGCGGCACTGGCCGAATCGACGCATCGCGGCTGTGACGTGAGCATCGTGCTGTCGAACTTTCACGTGCGCCATGCGGCGGTCGGCGATGCCGGGCTGCTCGATGGAGCCGCCGAACGCGAGGCGGCGGGACGGCAGGTGTTGCGCTCGGTGTATGGCGAGGCAGCGGATGACTGGCGCATCGTGATGGACGCGGACAGCACCGGCGTTGCCCTGGTGGCCGGCGCGGCGCGGTCGCTGATCGACGGCTTGCGCCACGCCTGCGCGAGCGTCGGCGCGAGCCGGGTGCGGATCCAGCCATTGCTGGCCTGCGCGATGAATGGCGCCTTGCTCGCGCTCGACAAGGACGAAATCGGCCACGCCGGCTGGTTCGGCGTGCTCGAAGACGACCGGCTGGTGCTGGCGACGCTCGACGGGGACGGTATCCGGGCCGTGCGCGGCCTGCGCATCCGCCAGGACGCGGGCGGCGAGATCGCGGCGATGCTGCAACGCGCGCGGCTGCTCGATGCGGATGCGTCAGGGCGGTCGCTGCTGGTGCTGGCAAGCGACCGCACCGTGCCGTTGGCGCTCGGCCCCGAATCCGACCTGCGGGTGCGAACCGTGCCGCTGACCGGCACGCTGCAGGGAGTCTGACGTGAAACACATCACCGACTTCCTGAGACACCCGCGATTCCGGAAAGCCGCCGTATTCACGCAATGGAGCGCCCACATGCGTCCCTTGCGCATGGATTTCATCGACAACCGCGTGGCGATGTCCCCCGCCGCGCTGGCCAGTCTGGCCGTGGGCGCGATCGCGCTCATCGTGGCGATATGGGGCTATTCGTCGGCCAGCGCCGAGCACAAGAGTCTCGCCGCCGCGGCCAACGTCGCGCCGGCTGCGGACCCGACGGTGCGCGAAAGCGAAGCCCGCCGCCGGGCCCGCGAGGTGGATGCGAAGCGCTCCGCCAAGGTGCTCGCCAACCTCACCGTGCCCTGGCCGACGCTCTTCACCGCGCTCGAATCCGCCGCTGGCGAAGGCGTCGTGCTGACCGGCCTGATGCCCGAAGCCGAAAACCGCCGCGTGCGCATCAGCGGCGAAGCGCGCCGCTTCCAGGACATTCCGATGTACACGAAGAAGCTGCTCGGAACCAAAGCCTTCGCCAACGTGCTGCTCCTCTCGCACGACACGCTCGACAACCGCCGCATCGCCTTCACGCTGCAAGCGGACTGGACGGAGACCGCCGCGCCATGATGAACAGGATCAACGTCATCGCCGCGCGCCAGTGGCTGATGCGCCACCGCGCCGCCTGGCTTCATGCCGCCGGCGCCGTGCTGCTGCTGGTGGCCGCGCTGGTGTGGGCCACGGCCCAGCGCCCGCTCTCCGCCGACAACGAGCGCCTGCGCGAGCTGGCCGCCGAAGCGGCGCAACGCCCGCGCGCCGCCGCCGCGCCCAGCCCCGCCGAACAGCTCAGCGCCTTCGAGGCCCGTCTGGCGCGCCCCGACGACGCCGTGCACATGGTCTCCGTGATCTACCGCCTCGGCATCGCCAACGGTCTCGAGATCCCCACCGGCGAATACCAACTGGAGCGCGTGCAGGACGACCGCATGCAGCGCTACCGCCTCAACCTGCCGGTGAACGGCAGCTATCCGCAGATCCGCGCCTTCATCCTCCAGGCGCTGCAAACCCTTCCCGTCGCTGTTGACGACATCCAGGTGCGGCGCGAGTCGAGCGGCGACAAGCTGCGGGCGCGGCTGCGTCTGTCCCTCTACCTGCTTCCCCCCTGAGCCATGAAGATCCCTGCCAAGGCTCGATGGAGCTTGTATGCGATCGCCGCCGTGTTGACCGTGGCGGCGATGTGGCTCGTCAATCGGCGCGAAGACGACGAAATCGTCAGGCCGGCGCGCGCCTCGTCGCCATCCAGGCAATCCGCGAAGCCCGCCGACGACGCGCCCGACCACCGCGCCCCGGCCGCCAACGACGCGATCGCGCGGCTCAAGCGGCAGGTCGAAGCGGCCATCGGCCACGGCGGCATCGATCCGTTTCGCGACGGGCCGACCGCCGAAGAACTCCAGGCCGCCGCCGCGGCGCAGGCGGCCGCGGCGGCGGTGCAGGCCGTGGCGATGGCCCAGCAGCAACGCGCTGCGGCAGAGGCGCCGCCGCCCCCCCCACCGCCGCCATCGCCGCCCTTCCGCTACCTTGGCCGCTGGAAAGAGCAAGGCCGCACGCTGGCGTTCCTGCAATCCGGCGACCACGTGGTGCAGGTCGATGGCCCCGGGCCGCTGGACGGCACTCCCTGGCGGGTCGTCGCGCTCGGCGACGACGTGGTCACGCTGCAAATTCCCAAAGGTCCCACGCACACGCTGACGTTCGATGCGCCGGGCAACGATGCGCCCGCGCCCTCGGCCGCCGCCCCAGCCGCTGCCGCCACAACCTCCGCAGCCGCCACACCTACAGCCGCGCCCGCGCAGACGCCCCCCTCCACGCCGGCGCGCGCGGCCCCGTCGGCCACGTCCGCGCAAGAAACTCCATCCAATTCCGCCGGCCTCGAGCACGCCCCCGGCTGGGAAGAAAACTGACTCACCCCGACATGAACTGCCCCCACCGCTTCGTCCGCTCCCGCGTCTCGCTGGCTGCGATTGCCCTGGCCCTGCTCGCCGGTTGCGCCTCGCCCGAACAGGCCCGCTCCGACGAAGCCGCCCGCCTGATCGCCGAAGGCCGCATCGAAGAGGGGCTTGCCGTGATGGACCAAAACGTCAAGGCCCACCCCCGCGACCGCGAGATCTACGCCGAGTACCAAGTGCAGCGCAACGGCATCATCCATCTGCTGATGCGCGAGGCCGACCGCTTGAGGTCGCTCGACAACCTCGATGCCGCCGAGGCCAATTACCGCCTCATCTTGCGTATCGATCCGCAGTCGGACCAGGGCCGCTCCGGGCTGGACGCCGTCAACCGTGCCCGCGTGCAGGACGCGCGCGTGCGCGAAGGTCAGGCCGCGCTGCAAGCGGGCGATCTGGTGCGCGCCGAGCAGGTCACCCGACTGGTTCTCTCCGAAGATCCGAACCACCGCGACGCCCGTGCGCTCGCCAAGGCCGTGACGACGCGGAACACCGACACCGACGCCACGCCGGTGCGGCTGCGCGAAGCGTTCAAGCGCACCGTGACGCTGGAACTGCGCGACGCGCCGCTGGCGACCATCTTCAGCATCCTGTCGAAAGCCGGCGAGATCAATTTCATCCTTGACCGCGACGTCAAGACCGACGCCCGCACCAGCGTCTTTGTGCGCGACAGCTCGATCGAGGACGTGCTCAAGATCCTGCTGATGACCAACCAGTTGGGCCGCAAGGTGCTCAACGACAACTCGCTGCTGATCTACCCCGCCACGCAGGGCAAGCAGCGCGAACACCAGGAACTGGTGATGCGCAGCTTCTACATCGCCAACGCGGAGGCCAAGCAGACCGCCGCGATGATCAAGGCGATGGTCAAGACCAAGGACATCTTCGTTGACGACAAGCTCAACCTGGTGATCATGCGCGACACGCCCGAGGCCGTGCAACTGGCCGAGCAACTGGTCGCCACGCAGGATTTGGGCGAGCCTGAAGTGATGCTCGATCTCGAAGTGCTCGAAGTGTCTTCCTCGCTGGCCCAGACCCTGGGCGTCGAGTACCCGACGTCGATCGGCGTCTATGGCGTGGGCGTCGACGGCACCGTCCCCGACAAGGTCCAGATCAGCGGCCCCGGCAGGGCCACTGGGCTGCGCGCCTTCACCACCAACCCGCTGATGCTGCTGAACCTGTCGAAGAACGACGGCAGCAGCAACATCCTCGCCAACCCGCGCATCCGCGTGAAGAACCGCGAAAAGGCGCACGTCCACATCGGCGAGCGCGTGCCGGTGATCACCACCACCTCGACCGCCAACGTGGGCGTGTCGTCGTCGGTGAACTATCTGGAGACCGGTCTCAAGCTCGAAGTCGAGCCGAACGTGTTCCTCGACCAGGACGTGTCAATCAAGGTGGAGCTGGAGGTGTCGAACATCCTCGAACAGCTCAACATCTCCGGCACGGTGGCCTACCGCCTGGGCACGCGCAACGCCGCCACCACGCTGCGCCTGCGCGACGGCGAGACACAGGTGCTCGCGGGCCTGATCGACAACGAGGACCGCAAGTCCAACACCGGCATACCGGGCGCAAGTGACCTGCCGATGCTGGGCCGGCTGTTCCGCAACGAGACCACGACCGGCGCCAAGTCGGAGATCGTGCTGCTGATCACGCCGCACATCGTGCGCAACGTGACGCGGCCCGCACTGGTGCGGGCGCAGTTCCCCGCCGGCACCGACGCCGTGCCGGGCGCGGCGCCGCTGCGCGTCGGCAAGATGGAGCGCATGGAGATCAGCACGGGCAGCGGCGGGCCGGCGGTGGTGCCGGCCAAACCGGCTGCTGCGACGCCGAACCAGCAGGGCCTGGAGATCGCCGTCAGCGCGCCGGCGGAAGTCAAGGTCGGCGAGACGGTCACGCTGGACCTGAAACTGCCCGAAGGCACGACCGCCGCGACCGCGAAGGTGCAGATCAACTACGACCCGGCGGTGCTCAAGCCGATTGGCGTGGCGCCTGATTCGAGCGCCGGTCAGGGACAGACGACGGTCGAGCTGTTCACCTCCGGCATCACCGGAGGCACGCCGTCGCGTCCGGGATCGGTGCGGTTCCAGGTGCTTTCCAAAACGCCGACGAGCACGGACATCGACATGCTCGTCGTGGAGTCGAACGCCCGCGTGTCGGTGCCGCGGACTTTCAACCTGTCGGTGGTTCAGTGATCGCCCTTTCCCCCCAAGCGCGGCGAGGGAACACGATGCGCGGGTTCACGCTGATCGAACTGCTGGTCACGCTCGCCATCCTGGCACTGCTGGCGACCGCCGCGGCGCCGATGGCGGAGTTGACCGCGCGCCGTATCAAGGAAACCGAACTTCGCCACGCGCTGCGCGAAATCCGCACCGCGATCGATGCCTACAAGCAGGCCGGCGAGGAAGGCCGCATCGCCCGCGCCGCCGACGCCACGGGCTATCCGGCCTCGCTCAGGGTGCTGGTCGATGGCGTGCCGCAGGAGAACGATCCCGCCAAACGGCGCATCTACTTCCTGCGCCGCGTGCCGCCTGATCCGTTCTACAGCGGCGCGTCCGTCAGCCGTCCGGAAGAAACCTGGGGGCTGCGCGCCTATTCCTCGCCACCGGACCGCCCTCAATCGGGCAAGGACGTGTTCGACGTCTTCTCGACCTCCCAGGCCACCGGCCTCAATGGCACGCCCTACAGCCAGTGGTAGCCCTATCCATCATGCCCAGACAACGCGGCTTCACCCTGATCGAACTGCTGGTCGTGATGGCCATCATCGCCACGCTGCTGTCGGTGGCGCTGCCGCGCTACTTCGGCTCGCTGGAACGCGCCAAGGAAGCCACGCTCAAGCAGTCCCTGGTGGTGATGCGCGACGCCATCGGCCAGTACTACGCCGACAAAGGCCGCTACCCCGAACAACTCGAAGACCTGGCAACGCAGCACTATCTGCGCGCAGTGCCGATCGACCCCGTCACCGGCTCACGCGAGACATGGCAGATCGTGCAGCCGCCGTCCGATGCCGCGAATCTCGCGGGCAACGTGTACGACATCCACAGCGGCGCGCCAGGCAAGACCAGCGATGACATCACCGACTTCTCGGCCCTGTAAGACCTGGCGGCAAAGCCAGGGCGGCTACACCTACATCGGCCTGCTGTTCCTCGTCGCGGTCATGGGGATCACGCTTGCCGCCGCGGGCATGGTCTGGCGCGTCCAGGCGCAGCGCGAGCACGAGGCGGAATTGATGTTCATCGGCCGCCAATTCACCGCCGCGATCGCCCGCTACTACGAAAACACGCCGGCCGGACAACGGCCGGGCTTCCCGTCCAAGCTCGAAGACCTGCTCGACGACCGCCGCTGGCCCGTGCCCAAACGGCACCTGCGGCGGATCTTCATCGACCCCATGACTGGAACGACCGAATGGGGACTGGTGCGCACGCCAGCGCCGGACAACCGCATCATGGGCGTTTACAGCCTGTCGAAAGACACGCCGATGAAGCAGGTCGGTTTCGGCTGGCCCTATGACGCCGGAGATCTCGCGGACTTCACGTCGGCACTCACCTACCGGGACTGGCGCTTCATCTACGTCGCGCCGGGAGATAGAGGGAGTTAAGGACACGCCGATCAATGAGCGCGACGGTGGGTGGTGAGTAAATCAGCACTTCCTTGGATTTAGAGGAATTGACGCCCGAGCCTCCGAAACTTGAATGAAAGAACACTCATGAAATCGATCTTCTCGCTGCGCAAATCCCTGCTTCTGCTGGCCCTGTGCCTTCCCGTGGCCGCCGCGCAGGCGCTGGCCGCCGGTGACGATGGGGGTGAGATCAGCAGCGGCGCTGGCGAAGACGTCCGTTACAACGGAGTCTGGAACGTTCACTTCGACGGCGGCGGCAGCGCCGTTCTGATCTTCTCGCCCCAAGGGGAGTCGTGGGTAGAGAAGGGCCGCGCGGTCATGCCCAAGGTCTGTCAAGGCAAGAGCCTGCCGCTGACGATCCAGGGCGGCACGGACAACGGCGTTCAGTTCACCGTCTTCGGCTCGCCCATCGACAAATCCTGCCCGGACATCACGTACGTCTTCAGGGTGGTTTCCGATGCCAAGGTGCAGACGCTGAAAGCCAGACTCCAGGGCGGCGGCGTGGCGACGATGACGCTGGCGCCTGCCAAGCGGGGCAAGAAGAATTAATCAGCGCCCTGCGTGCGGGATGCCCGCAACCCCGTGAGCGTCAGCGGGATCGCGGGCATCAAGCCGGCGTCGCCGTCGCCGGTTCTCCCGTGATCGTCGCAGCGGAGAGGACGAACCTGACCGACTGCGAATAGGAAAGAGGAAAGGCAAATGGCCCCGCGCGCGAAGCGCGGGGCCATTCAACCAATCAATACACCGTCACCTTGCCCGTGGACAGCGGGTTCGTGCAATCGTTGTAGAAGTAGTCGCCCTTCTTGCTGAAGGTGTACGAGTACGACTCGCCCGGTCGCAGATGCGGATCGAACAGACCTTCGAAGAACTGCGTGGCGCAGTACTCGCGGCTGTTGCTCTCGGGGTTGGTGAACGTCACCGTGGTGCCCAGCGGCACGCGCAGGTTGTTCGGGTAGTTACCCGCCGTCTGCGTCAGCCCGGCTTCGGCGCTCGTCGCCGTGGTGCGGCCCAGCAGCACGGTGTTGTTGACGGTCGAACCTTCGGTAGCCGTTCCGCCCACCGCACGGCGCGTGTCGATCGGCGCCGGAGCGGCAGCCTGCGTATGCGTGCCGCCGAGCTTGAAGGCCCACAGCTTGTCGCCGCGCGTCACCGCGTTGCCGTAAGGAATGCCCGTGCCGCCGGCATAGATGGCGACGTACTGCTCGCCGTCGATCTCGTAGGAGACCGGGCTGGCGCTGATGCCCGCGCCAGTCTGGAAGCGCCACAGTTCCTTGCCGTTCTTCGCGTTGAGCGCGATCAGGTTGCCGTCGGGCATGCCGATGAAGCCGACGTTGCCGGCGGTGCTCAGGAAACCGTTGCCATGCGCCAGGTCATAGGGTTCCGGAACGCGCCACTCGACTTCGTTGGTGCTGGCATTCACCGCCACGATGCCGCCGGACTGGTATTCACCGATGGCGCGCTGACCGTTGGAGCCTGCTTCCGTGTAGTGAGCGGCCGCCGAGACGGCATAGCCGGTGTAGAAGAGCCCCGTCTTCGGGCTGAAGGACTGGGCGTTCCAGTTGGCGCCGCCGTTGTGGCTCGGCGCCGTCAGAATCGGCTTCTTCTCGCCGAGGTTCTGCATCCAGAAGGCGTCGTACATGCAACCCTGTGCATAGTTCGGAACCGCGCGGTTCGGATTGCCGGGGATCGGACCGCCGAGGTCGGACGGCGCCACGCAGTCCTCCAGATAGCCGCCCTGGTTCGGGTACGGCTGGGTGGCCGAGGTCAACTGGCGCTCTTCCTGCGGTACGGACCGCTCGGTGATGCCCAGGGGCGCTTCGCCGGTCTTGCGATCGAGGATGAAGTACATGCCCGACTTGCTGCCGTAGGCCAGCACCTTGCGGTCCGCGCCATAGATCTTGACGTCGGCAAACACCGGAGCCATCACGTTGTCCATGTCCCAGATGCCGTGGTGGACGGACTGGAAGTGCCATTTGTATTCGCCCGTCTTGGCGTCCAGCGCGACGATCGAGCTGGTGTACAGGTTCGTTCCCGGACGGGTCGCGCCGTTTTGCGAAGAGCCGCAGCTGCGCGCATTGCCGAAGGTGTAGTACACCATGCCCAGTTCGAGATCGACCGCCGGGTGCATCCACGGCGCGCCGCCGCCCACGCGGGCACACGCCTCGGCGGCCACGGGGTCGCTGCCCCAGGTGGGAATGACGCCCGTCGGGTCGTCGCCATTGCGAGGCGTGCTGTAGAAGTGCCACTTCTCCGCGCCGGTCTTGGCATCAAACGCCAAGGCGGTGCCGACGTTGCCGTCGTTCGAGCCGGCATAGACCAGACCGTTGGCATACACCACCGCAGCCTTCTGAACCGTGCCGTAGTTGGCGTTGGCCTTGACCTTCCAGATTTCCGCGCCGGTTTGCTCATCGACCGCGGCCAGGTAGCCGCTGGCAATGGTGAACACCTTGCCGTCGCCGACAGCCGGACCGCGGCGCACGCCGGTGCCGCCCAGGTTGTAGGTCCACTTGATGGCGCCGGTCTTGCCATCGATGGCTTGGAGGTGGCCCTGCGCGGTTTCCATGAAGATCACGCCCTTGGAGACCACGGGCGAGCTTTGGTTGTCGCCGGTCGTGGCGCCGCCTTCGAGGTTGACCTGCCAGGCCGCGCCGAGTTGGCTGATGTTGTCCTTGTTGATCTGGTCCAGAACGCTGTAGTTCTGGTTGCCCAGGTTGCCGCCGACCTTGGGATGGTCCTTGAGCGAGTCCTTGACCGATTGCTTGGCCGCGGCGGCGTCGATGGTGGCCTGAGCCTTCAGTTCGGCCTTGTCGCCCTTGGCGTCGAGGAGTAGCGCATCCTTCTTCGCCTGGGCCGCGGCGATGAGGTCCGCTTTCTGCAGTTGAGCGTCAGCCACGGCGGCGGCCTTGGCCGCGGAATTGGGATAGGTCGCGGCCTTGGCGGCTGCGATCAGCGCATCGCCCTGCGCCTTGGCGGCGTCAACCAGTGCATCGCCATCGGCCTTGGCCGCATCGACGAGTGCCTGGCCGTCGGCCTTGGCCTCGGCCTTGATCGCCTGAGCAGCGGCCTGAGCCGCGGCATTGGCAGCCAGAGCCGAGCCGGTAAAGCCCATGACCGCTGCAGCGATCGCGAGCGTGATGGGGGACAGTTTCTTCATGTTGGATCCCTCGGTAGGAAAAGAGTTATGCGGGTGCGAGCGCTGGGGAGATTTCAGTCCCTTGTCGCCACGGACCCAAACACCGGCAAAGACGCCGGCGACGAACCGGATAGAAGCCTGGCCTGTGGCTTCGGGTGTCTCCTTGTTAGAAACAACGGGGCGGTTGGTGGGTTTTTGGTAGTTCTGTCTTACAGAACGCCATTCCATTACAGAATTCTAGACGTGGACGATCGGGCATCAACTAGGGTTGTCACCAGCGCCGACGTTTTTGTGAAGGAACGCAAGATGAGGCAGTCGACCGAAGACCCGCGCTCGGGATCGCGGGGCGTTTCGCTCGCTTTGTTGGCCATCGGACAACGCCCGCTGTTCAGGCCGTCGCGGCCCAGCTGCCTTCAGAACCGATACGCCGCACTCATGCCCAACGTCCAGTTGCGCCCGGGGGCCGGCTCGAAGTAGCGGAAGTTGCCCTCGTTGACGATGACCGAGCCGATGTAGCGCTTGTCCAGAAGGTTGTCGATGCGCGCGAAGGCGTTGAATTCCCAGCGCTGCCAGTGCTTCACATAGCCCGCGAACAGGGCCACCAGGCCGTAGCCCGGCGCGCTGACAGTGTTGCGATCGTTCGCCTCGACGCTCGCCAGCGCGCGCAGCTCGGTGCCGGCGCGCCAACCGTCAGGCGGTACCCAGCCGAACGAGGCAAAGAACATCTGCGGCGCAATCCCCGGAATCTTGTTCCCCGCGGGCACGAAGCTGTTCGCGGTGCATGGGACCGTCGAGCAGAACGGATCGCTGTAGCGCGCGTCGAGCCAGGTGTAGGCCAACTGGGTGCGCCAGTGGTTCTCCGTCTCGTGCTGCCAGGCCAGTTCGAAGCCGTCGCGCTTCGTGCGGCCGGCGTTTTGGTAGGTGGCGCGGCCGCCGACATTCGTGGCGGTCACGATCTCGTCATCCGTCCGCGTCTGGAACACCGCCGCCGTCAGCAGGCCACCCACGATCCGCGCCTTGGCGCCCACCTCGACGCTGTCGTTGGTCGCCGGCTGCAGCGCGAAGTTGAGCCCACCCAGGCCGTCCGGACGGTAGGACAGCTCGTTCAGCGTCGGCGTCTCGAAGCCCCGGCCCACCGAGGTGTAGAACGCCAGGTCGCGCGTCGCCTCGTAGCGCAACGAAGCCACGGGCAGCGTCTGCTCATAGCGCACGCTGCCGCTGTCGTTGACGTTGGCCCCCACGATGTAGTGGTCCTGCGAGTCGAAGTCGACACTGCTGCGGCGCACACCGGCTTCGAGCGTCCAGCGATCGGCGAAATGCCAGGTGCCCTGCACATAGGGGTCGAGGTTGTTGACCGTGTTGATCTCGTTGCGCCGCAGGCGGCCCTGCACGCCGAGGATCGGATTGGCCACGGAGCCGATGTAGTTCTCGTAGCCGGTGCGGTGCTCGCGCAGGTCGTCGTAGTCCAGCCCCGCGACAAGCTCGAACGGGCGATCCGCCAGCTGCATCCTGGATGTCCAGCGCAGGTCGACACCGCCGTAGTCGCGCGACAGGCCGATGACGCCGCCGGCACTCAACGGATTGACCTGCGCCGAAGGTGGAATGGCCTGGAACTGGCTGGTCTTGCGCTCGCCGCCGTAGACCATGAGTTGCAGCGAGTTGTCGGCATTGATACGGCGGTCGTAGGTGAGGCCGGCCTGCGTCTGGTCGACGGACTTGCGGGTGTTGAACTGCGTGGCCACCGTCGCGCTGCGCGGGTTCAGCGCGTACTGGTCGGCAGTGAGCCCCAATGGGTCCTGCGCATCCAGGTGCACGCTGTTGGCCACCAGGCTGAGGCGACTGCCGTCGTCGAAGGTGACACCCAGCTTGCCGTTGACGATGTCGCGCGTCGCTGCGCTGTGATCGCGGTAGCCGTCGGTCTCGAAGTGGGTGCCGCTCAGCAGGTAGTCCACTGCACCCGTGGAGCCACTCACGATGGAACCGATGCGCGATGTGCCGAAGCTGCCGCCTGCGATCGAGAAGCCCAGCTTGGGCGGGCCTTCGCCGGTCTCCGTGAAGGTCTGGATCACGCCACCCGAGGAGTTGCCGTAGAGCGAGGAGAAGGGACCGCGCAAGACTTCGACGTGGTCGATCGAGCCGATGTCGATGTTGGAGGTCTGGCCCTGCCCGTCGGGCAGCGTCGCGGGAATGCCGTCGACGTACATGCGCACGCCGCGCACGCCGAAGGTGGAGCGCGCGCCGAAGCCGCGAATGGATATCTGCAGGTCTTGCGCGTAGTTCTGGCGGTTCTGGATCTGCAGGCCCGGCACCGAGTTCATGCTTTCGGACAGGTTCACGCCGAGGCGGCTGTCGCGCATGTCCGCGCCTTCGACTCTGTCAACGGAGCCGGCGACATCGAACACCGGCTCCGCTCCACGAGGTGTGGAGACGGTGACCTCGCCCAGGGTCGGCGCGGCGGTCTGAGCATGGACCGCGAATGAAGTGATAGCCAGCAGGCAGGCGCCTGAGAAGACATTGTTTTTCATGAATGAAGCGCTATGGGAACGGCCAGCGGCTACGACTTCTTCTGCCTGTGCACCAGCTTCATCGTCGCCGGGCCGTTGCCCCTGGCCGTGGCCTTCATCGTTTTGGCGGCGGCATCGACCGGATTGAACCGGTAGCTGATGTTGGGGCACTTGGGATCCACCGTCGAGGCGAAGACGGTGAACGAAAGGCCAAGGTCCGGGTGGGTGAGTTGCACCGTCAGCGGCAGCTTCTTGCCTTGGCAGACGGCGGGCATGATGGAACGGCCCTTCTCGGTCCAGAAGCCGTCCCAGTCATGCAGGTCCAGCACGGCGCTGCCGCCTCGGTCGAAGCGGACGTTCCACACGCCGGCGAACACGGGCGCGTCGTCCTTTCTGTCGCTGCCCTGGGAGGGAGCTTCCCTGTCGCCCCCGTCGCCGTTGATGTCTTCCTCGTCGTGACCATGCTGGCCGAAGACGGCGAGGGGCAGGCACAAGGCCAGGAGCAAGAGGGATTTACGCAAATTGAAAAGAGTCATGTCGATCTCGCAAGCGTTCTACAGACGTTCTCTCAGAGAGAACACAGTTTCAAAAAAAGGAACCCGCGAAGTTACGGGACTCCCCCGCATACGTCAACGGGGACGAATCCGGAGCTCACAAAGAGCACAAAAAGGGGTTTTCCCTTGTACGCTCAAATTCAGAACACAGTTATGCTGCGCGGAACGAAGCGGAGCGGCGCACCTAAAGTCCCGTCGCCCCGTTCGGAGCAAGACATCCACTCATCCACCCGGCGATCCATCGCCTTTCGAGGAGCTTTCATGAAAAACCTGTTCTTCCGCACCACCGTGTGCGCCGCCCTGCTCGCCTTCGGCGCCGCGGCGGCCAACGCGCAGGACGTCAAGGAACGCACGATCAAGTTCGGCCACATCAACAACACCGACCACCCCGTGAGCCTGGGTGAACACAAGTTCGCCGAACTGCTGGCCGCCAAGAGCGGCGGCAAGCTCAAGGTGCAGGAGTACCCAGCCTCGCAACTGGGCTCCGAGTTCCAGCAGCAGTCGGCCCTGCAGGGCGGCGTGCAGGAGATCAGCACTCCGGCGACCACATCCCTCGTGGGCATCGTCAAGGAGTTCGGCCTGATCGACTTCCCGTTCGCGGTGTCCACCTTCGAGCAGGCCGACGCCCTGCTCGACGGCCCGCTCGGCCAGGCGCTGATCGCCAAGCTGCCAGAGAAGGGCCTGGTGGCGCTGGGCTACTGGGACCTGGGCTTCCGCAACGCGACCAACAGCAAGCACCCCATCGCCAAGGTCGAAGACTTCGAAGGCCTCAAGCTGCGCGTGATCCCCAACCCGGTGTTCCTCGAAACCTTCAAGGCCTTCAAGGCCAACCCGGTGCCGCTGCCGTTCGGCGAGCTCTACAACGCGCTGGAGTCAAAGGCAGTCGACGGGCAGGAGAACCCGTTCTCGGTCATCGAGTCGAACAAGTTCTACGAAGTGCAGAAGTACCTGAGCGGGACCAACCACGTCTACGCCGCCAACATCCTGCTGGTGAGCAAGAAGTTCTGGGACAGCCTCTCGCCCACCGAGCAGCGCTTCATGAAGGAAGCCGCCGACGAGACCCGTGCCTACCAGCGCGCCGTCAGCCGCGAAGCGGCGCAGAAGTCGCTGGCGAGCCTGAAGGCCAAGGGCATGGTCTACAACGAGGTCGCGCCGGCCGAGACGGACCGCATGCGCGCGCTCGTCAAGCCCGTGACCGACAAGTTCGCGGCCAGCTACGACCCCGCCATCGTGAAGCTCTACAACGACGAGCTGGCCCGCATCCGCGCCAGCGCCAAGTAACGCCTCCGAACGTTCACGCCGAGCCTGTCGAAGCGCCGCACAGGCAACGATCAGGTTCGGCCGAACGGGAGCGGGGTGTTCCCCGTTCACTGAACGACTTGGGGTGGGCATCCTGTCCCACCCCTTCTTATTCCCAAGGTACTTCCTCCCATGACATCCACTCTCGCGCCGCATTCACCCGAAGAGGGCGGCGGCGACGAACTCTGGTTCGACCGCGTCCTGCGCCGCTACTGCCGCTTCCTCGAATTCGCGATCGCCGGCTGCTTGGCGGGCATGGTGGTGCTGGTCTTCACCAACGTGATCCTTCGCTACGTGTTCAATTCGGGCCTCGACATCGCGGAGGAAATGTCGCGCTGGCTGTTCGTGTGGCTCACTTTCCTCGGTGCCGTGGTCGGCATGCACCGTCACGCCCACCTCGGCACCGAGGTGCTGGTCGGGCGGCTCGGGCCCGCCGGCCGCAAGGTCTGCCTGGTGATCGGCTATGCGCTGATGTTCATGGTCTGCTGGCAGTTGTTCAGCGGCTCCTGGACGCAGACGGTCATCAACTGGGACGTCTCCGCGCCCTCCACCGGATGGTCCATGGCCTGGGTCTATGGCGTGGGCCTGGTCTTCAGCGTGTCCGCCGCGCTCGTCCTCGCGGCCGACCTCTTCAAACTGCTCACGGGTCGCATCAGCGATGACGACCTGATCATCATCAAGGAATCGGAAGGCTGAAATGACGCTGCTGGTTTTCGTCGGCTCCCTGCTCGCCGCCATGGCGGTGGGCATCCCGATTTCGTTCGCGCTCCTGGTCTGCGGAAGCGCGCTGATGGCGTACCTGCACATGCTGGATCCGCAGATCCTGGCGCAGAACGTGATCAACGGCGCCAACAGCTACCCGCTGCTGGCCGTTCCCTTCTTCCTGCTGGCCGGCGAGGTGATGAACGTGGGCGGCCTGTCCAAGCGCATCGTCAACGTGGCCATGGTCATGGTGGGCCATGTGCGTGGCGGCCTCGGCTACGTGTCGATCGTCGCCGCCTGCCTGCTGGCCGCACTCTCGGGCTCCGCGATCGCCGATGCGGCGGCGCTGTCGTACCTGCTGCTGCCCATGATGATGGCCGCCGGCCACGACAAGGCGCGCTCGGCCGGCCTGATCGCCGCGGCGGGCAGCATCGCACCGGTGTTTCCGCCGAGCATTGGCCTGGTGGTCTTCGGCGTCATCGCCAACGTCTCGATCGCCAAGCTGTTCTTCGCCGGGATCTTCCCGGGCCTGATGCTGGCCGGGTCGCTGTGGATCACCTGGGGCTGGCTGGCACGGCACGAGAAGATCGAGCCGCCGCCCAAGGTCAGCTGGGGCGAGCGCCTGCGCGCCATCCGCGATGCGGCCTGGGCGCTGGTGATGCCGTTCATCATCATCATCGGGCTGCGCATGGGCGTGTTCACGCCGACCGAGGCGGGTGTCGTGGCGGCGGTCTACGCCGTGATCGTGTCGACCTTCGTGTATCGCGAGTTCAAGTTCTCGCAGTTGCTCGAGGTGTTCATCTCGGCCGCGCGCACGACCGCGCTGATCATGTTCATCATCGCCGCGTCAGCCGTGAGCGCCTGGCTGATCACTGTCGCCAACATCCCGGGGCAGGTCGTGGGGCTGCTGAGCCCGCTGCTCGACAGCCCGCGCCTGCTGATGGCCTGCGTCATGGTGATCGTGATGATCGTCGGCACGGCACTGGACATGACGCCCACGATCCTGATCCTGAGCCCGGTGCTGATGCCGCTGGTCAATGCCGCGGGGATCGATCCGGTCTACTTCGGCGTGCTGTTCATCATCAACAACGCCATCGGCCTGATCACCCCGCCGGTGGGCGTGGTGCTGAACACAGTGGCGGGCGTCGGCAAGGTGAGCATGGACTCGGTCACCCGCGGTGTGATGCCGTTCATGTTGGTGCTGTTCGTCATCATGTTCGCGATGGTGTTGGTGCCCGAACTGGTGACCGTGCCGGCCCACTGGTTCTACAAGTAACTTGCCTGTCGCCATTTGGCAGCACCCTTCCATCAACATGAGAGAACTGGTCCGAAAGCACATGAAAAAATTGGTACTCGCAAACTCCGTCGCCGCCATCCTGGCAACCTTCGCCCTTGTCGGCTGCGGAGGTGGGGGTGGAGGCGGAGGTGGCGCGGGCAGTGGCGGCGTCGCAGCCGTCCCGACGACGACCACGACCGAATCGGCCCCAGCGCAGGAAACGCCGGCGCCTGCAAAGAACCCCGTCCCCACGGAGGCGGCGGGTCCCGGCGTGACGCTGACACTGACGGATTGCCCACGGATCACCGGCAATCCGCTCCCCTCGCCTGCGATCACCGGGGCTGACATGCAGGAAGTCAACGACGTTCTTCTGAGCCAGGATGCCGCGCACAGCTACGACGTGTTCAAGCGCTCACCTGCCGACGTGATGTGGTGGGTTCGAAGCTCGGGTCGCGCGGTGACGCTTGGCACGCTCGGAACCGGCGTTCATGAAACGAATCACGTCATCGATTTCCTCATATCGGCTATTTGCAGCGGAGATGGGTACTCGCGATACCTTCTCGATGGGCAAGTTCACTTGACCGGCACGCGCATGGGCGACACCGCAAATCGCGTGATCGTGGACAGCACGTATCCGGCGGCGTTGAAAGTCTCCCGCGCCGCGCGCTTCGACGCCTATATCACGGACACAGCTGGCAACTCGCGCAACGACTTTTCCTCGCTGCTGGACGAATTCAATGCCTATGCGGGTGCTGCCGCTCTGGAAGCGGCGGTGCGTGGCGCCCCCGAAATGGCCTATCTCTTTCAAGAGAATGTCATGTCCGACGAAAACATCGGTGGCATGGTCGATTTCATGCTGTTCATGCAACACTACCTGCTGGCAGCCAAATCCAGCAGTCCGCTGACGTACTCGGCCATTCAAGGACAACCCGATACCCTCGCATTCATGCAGGTACTCTGGACTCGGGCGGAGTCGGTGCTGGTGCGTGCGTACCCGCATTCGACCACTGCAACGGGCAAGGGTGGGACGATCGTCCCCGCGGATGTTTTCGCGGAAATCTATTCGCCGCAGATGCTCTCGGAGTTGGATGCGCTCGGCATCACGCACAAGGTCGCGGCCGACTGGGTCGGCACCTATCTCCATTAAGCCTGGGTCGCTGGGGCGAAATCGTGAGCGCCCCGCCCAGTCACCCTGCGCAGCCCGATGGTGTCAAAGCAATAGCTAAAATCGTTGTTATGCGCTTGACCCTCTTCACCGACTACTCGCTTCGCGTACTGTTGGTGCTTGCCACCCGCACCCAATCCCTGATGACGATTGCCGACCTGACCCACGCATATGGGATCTCGCAGGCACACCTCATGAAGGTGACTCACATCCTCGGCAAGTCCGGCTGGGTCGAGACAGTCAGAGGCCGCAACGGAGGCATGAGGCTGGCAGTGCATCCGTCCAGGATCAAGATCGGGACGGTGATTCGTCAACTGGAAAGCGACTTTGCCGTCGTGGAGTGCTTCGGCGCTGACAACCAATGCGTCCTGACGGGTGGATGTGAACTCGCCGCGGTGCTGGCCCGCGCGACCCGGGCATTTCTGGACGAACTCGATCGCTACAGCCTGGCCGACCTGGCCAACGCCAGTCCGGCGCTCGCAGGCCTTCCCCTGTGGCAGGAGATCACCTGGCGATCGCCGGTCAAGAATCCTTCGGTCGATATCGTGCCCGGCGTGACGAACAGGCTTCTGCGCGAGACCCCGAAGAAGCGCTTGGTGCGAAAAAAGTCGGCGGCATGAACGGCGCCCCGCAGCCGTCAGCCGCGGTCGCACCACTCCAGCCCGTGGTAGTCGAAGCCATGCTGCAGTCCGGGTTTCACGATATCGAAATAGGGCGAGATGTCGAAGTCCCGCGGCGCGTACAGGCTGTGGTCCCGGATGTGCAGAACTTCCCGATGGCAGTGCCGACGGTCGGGGTCGTCGGCGTCGATGCGAGTAATGTCCGGCAGGATCGGATAGCGCAATGCCTGGAAGGCCTGCGCGATGAGCGTCGAGCAGATGGCGCGCGACGGATCGCCGCTGCCTAGCGCGATCAGGCGCCGCCGCCACCGTACCGGCACGGGTGGCATCGGAAGCAAGTAGCGCCCCAGATCGACCAGGTTCTTCAAGTCGTAGCCTTCACCGATGCGGTCGACTGCATAGTCGATCAGCCGCAGCACGTCCGGTGGCGAAAGCCCGACCGGGCGGCAGATGCGGGTGTGCATCAGGGTATACGCATCGAGCGGGACGGCACGCACGCCGAAGCGCAGGTCCGCCTCGACGAGCGTGCAGCGATTGGCATCGCCTGCTGCGCCGGGGATCGCATCGCCGACGAACAACGCCGCGTGCGACCAGTTGGAGTGGGTCAGGTACTTGATCGCCGCGCTGATCCTGGCGTTGCCTTCCACAAGCAGCACGTCACCGGGCCGCAGTGTCGCGACGAGCAGTTCCGGCGAGACCGTCGCGACCATGATGCCTTGCGTCTTCGGCGCACAGAGGTAGTCGGCAATCCGCTGTCCCAGCGCGGCGAGAAGCTTGTTCATGGGTCTTTCGGCTCTGTCAGGTCGCCGTTGGATGAGCGATTGTCCAATTCGGTTCCGAAATGGAGACGCGCATGCACGAGAGTCCACAGGGTTTGAAATGAACAATATTGCATTGAAAGTCCAATAAATGTCGTTGTACTTCTCGCCCGGGTTGACCGAACATTCACCCAAGAATGATCGTGGTGAAGGAGCCAAAAATGTCCATGACACAAGGAGCTTGGCGATGAATGCAAAGGACATCATGACTACGCCGGTCATCACCATCGCGCCCGACACCCAAGTGCGTGAGATCGTGGCGCTTCTGATCGAGAAGCGCATCAGCGGAGTGCTGGTCGCAGAGAACGAACGCGTCGTCGGAATAGTCAACGAAGGCGATCTTCTTCACCGGTACGAGATCGGCACCGACGGCGGCGCACCCGACCGCTCCTGGTGGGCACGATTGATCAGGCCCGATAGAAACTCGGTCGCCTACGTCAAATCGCACGCCGGCCGGGCTCAGGACATCATGACCCGGCACGTCGTTTCGATCACCGAGGACACGTCGCTCCGGCAAATTGCGTTGATCCTGGAGGCGCGTCACATCAGGCGTGTCCCTGTCCTGCGCGGCAATCAAATGGTCGGCATCGTGACCCGTGCCGATCTGATCCGAGCACTCGCCCAGAAGACGCAGGCCCTTGAGCAGCCCCACGCGCAGACAGACGAGGGCATCAGGCGGCGATTGCTGGCCGAACTGGAGAAGCAGCGATGGTGGCGTCCCGATTGGTCAGGCGTGGATGTTCGCGACGGCATCGTGAGCTACCGCGGCTTGCTCGAAAGCGAAGACGAGAGAAATGCGGCCCGCGTCGCAGCGGAAAACGTGCCCGGCGTTCGTGCCGTGGAAGACAATCGCATGCCGTGGGCCGCCTGGCAAGCGATGACTTGACGTGGCGCGCGGGCCCGAAGCGCATGCGGTCAGCACACGTCGCGGACCTCCTCGGAATCCGAATGAAAAGCGAGCTTCGCGCATTTCCATGCCGCGAGAAGCGTCGCAAACCTGGAATGCCCACTCGCCAAGGGAACGCGTACAACCGCACCGACAGCGCGACCCAGGAAGCTCAGCCCAAGCGGTGTCAGAATCGACACGCGGCGCGCAGCAGGATCCGCGTCTTTTGGGCAAACCAGCGTGAACTCGAGCTGATCGCCACAACCCAGCATCTGGATCTGAACGGTTGAGTTGATGCTGGCGATGTCCACACGTCCGCAGTCCATCTGGCGAAGCGTCGCTTGCTTCAACAGCTTGAGGACGTGCTCGCCCAGGTTGAGCTCGACTTCGGCCAAGCGCAGCAAGCGTTCCGCAGTCCGGCTCAACAGCATCGATTCTTCCGCGGTGAGATAGCGTGCGCCGTTCACAGTGCCTGCCCTCTGTTCGACAAAAAGGCTCCCCGCCCGTCGACTCGCTCAACTTCGAGCCTCAGCTTCGCCGCGGCGCGCGTTGACGAACGATGGTCATGGGGCACGACCAACACATCGCTGGACGACCATGACAAGAGACGTTGCGCCACGCTTCCACAGAAGAACTCGGCGACCGCCGATCGGCGGCGTTTGCCAACCACGACCAGGTCGGCACCGACGTATTCTTGCTGAACCGCGGCCTGGCGCTCGGTGACGGCGAGGATTGATTTGATGTTCATTGGTCGTTCCTGGGTCGCAGAAATGGGAACCCGCTGCTCCGTCATGAGATGACGAGGCAGTAGGAGTAAACGACGGGGCGTCGCGCCGGGCCGCTAGATCGAGTAGTCGCCGCTGGCTTCGGGCTGAAAAAGAACGGCTGCCACTTCGGCTGAAACTTCTTCTCCACTCGGCGTTTGCCATGTGGCGACAGAGCCAACCCGCAAGCCGAGCATGCTCATGCCCACTGGCGAGAGCACGGAGATGAATCCTGCGGCGGGCTCGGCATGGCCCGGGTAGCAGACGGTGAGCTTTTGTCGACGCCGCGTACGGACGTCGACGAGCTCCACTTGCGAATACATCGTGACGATGTCGACCGCGACCTGGCGTGACGGGACGACTTCCGTTGCTGCCAGGAGGTCCGCGAGTTCCGGCGGCATGTGACCGTTGAGCAGCTTGGTGAGACGAGCGAAATCAAGCTCGGTGAGCGTACGCTCGCCCTGAATCGTTGCATGCATGGCGCACTCCAATCGAATGTGACCGAGCCGCAAAAAGCGGCGGTCACTACCGCGCGGGGCTTGTGCCCGGCGATCGATGGTCTGCGCTGAAAGGGAGGAAGTGGATCGCCGGGCTTAAGGATGTGCGGCCGGCTGACGAACTCCCAGAGCAGTCACCGCGAACCAGCACGCGTGCAGGACAGCACCCGCCGAAAAGGGCATGGGCACTGCAGCTTTGCAGGTACTGTTGATGAAAGACGGAAGACGCATGCGGTCGAGTGTACGAGTGGCCGTCGACCCAATCAAGCAATGGCCTCATGGTTCATGCCAGATAGCCGCCGGCTGCGGAGTGACCCACTGCGCCGCGAGTTTGCATGACGATGACCCTACGTTCTGGTGCGACTCACGCTACACCTTTGAAGTGCAAACTTCCTCATGCTATGGTGCCTGCAAGCCCTTCTCCCAACCCCTTCGATGGACGTGATGCCAAGAATCCTGCCCCACTTTGACGAGATGCATGGCACCCCCGCTTGGGTGAAGGCGTGTTCGTCCGGCTCATCACTTCTTGCGACTTCGATGGTTCTTACGTGCCCCATTCAAGGCGTTCCTGCCTTTCTTGTTTGATGCGGTAGGCCGCGCGTCTCTGTGCGTTGAGCCAGACGTCACCTGCCGATCATTCCAACAAGCCGCTCATTCTCAAGTTACCGGTTTCGCGTCGGCGAAGCGGGAATGCGCCTTCATAGAGCAGTAGACGAGGAGATCCGCATGACAACAGACTTCATTCGATTGACGTATCTCGCACGGTCGCAGATCGCGGAGTACGAACGCGTTGCGTGGTTCCTGTTCGAATGTCTCGAGCGCGAGCGTCGGCTCAATCTCAAGGCTTTGTCAGCGAGTTCACCCCTTGTCTTCATGACGTTGATGTGTGGAATGCAACCTGCCTTCTTCTATCCGGCATCGACATTGACCTTCTCCGAAACCGAGGAGTGAATCACACCGTGTAGCACGATCATGGTCGAATGGACGCTCTGCGCAAAGACCCATGCCGGTGCGTCTTGACGCGCGCCGGGTCGAGGACGTGTTCCTCCATTCGATACGGAAACCTCGGAACCCAAGACATCAACGCGCCTCTAATCCATATGACACTCAAACGAATGTCGCGTTGAGAATGAGTAGAGGCAATCATGCAAAGCACAAGCGCTCTGGTCGAGCAGCACATCCGTGAATCAGAGGCGCGTCTCCGGCATATCGACGAACTAATGGCCCGGTCGAGCCAGCGTCCCATTGACGCGGCGGCAGCCCCTGAAGTGCACACACTGCTGACTCACACCAGAGAAACTCGGGCGAAGCTGGCGAAGGAACTTGAAGACCTCCGCCGAGGATGCGTCAACGGCACCGACCAAGCCATGATCCGCCGCGGCGAAGGTCTCAAATCTCTCCTGGAGGCGGCGGGAAGGCAATTCGAAAAGACCCTCTCCGGGATCTTTGACTGCCGCGGACTTTAGTTCCGCAGGAACGATCTTCGCCAAGCCTTCGACTTCAGTCTCGCAGCGGATGAAGCCTGACATACTCTGCCGCCTCCTCATCGGGCTGCTGGGTCAGGTGCATGAATTCGGCCAGACCGACAACCGTCGCCAAGATTGCAAGAATCAGGCAAAGCGGACCCACAACTCCGATGACAGTCGATAGGAGTCGGAATGAAAGGAACGTCGCCGCCACGCTGGTCGCAGCGGAGATCATCAGCATGCCCAGGGCCCGCGCTGCGACTGCCAAGCATCTCAACGAATATCTAGAGACCTGCATCGATATCGTGGAGGAAGCCAGCCGCGCCATGGTCACGATGGCGTGCATGGCGGTATCAGTCGCGCGCTACGGAGCGCTGTAGCGAGCTTCGCGAACTCGGTAATCAAGAAGTTCGCCTCCAATGAGGTCGCCGGGACCGCCGCCTCTCTCCGCTTCAACGCCGGCATCCGCGACCTCGGCACAAAGTGATACGACGGCCATCGAGAAGGCCCACAGCGCGTCGTCCATCTGCTGCTCCGCGCCGATCAAGCCATAGCGGACCGCCAACGCCTTGAGCAACTTATCCGGGTCGCACGCACCAGCATTCACTACCTCGCCTTCGATCATGGTGTCTTCCTTTCCGCGTAGTCGTGGTGACTGCCGCCGCGTTTTGTCACGATTCGGAGAACCGGCATCGTTCGACTGACTTCATCGCTTGGAGTTCAAGTCACGACGGCGTACGGCTGAACGGAAAATTCGCACCAGAACCAGGCCGTGGATCCTGTGCAGACCTCGGGACGCCATTCGCTGATCAGTCAGTCAGCGTGACGATCTGATTCAAGGTCCCGCACGCCTCCTCGAGTACGTCCGGCGGCACCCGCTTCCAAGGATGCGCTTTGCCGCCCCGAGCCCGCCAATCAAAGGACTTGGGTTGATGCGCGAGCACATAGCTCACGACACCCTTGGCACCCGTGAAACGAACTGCAAAGGGATTCGTGTCGTTGTAAGCCGCAGTGGTCATCGGCAAGCCGACGACCAAGCTTGTACGGTCGTTGAACACTTTGGGAGACAGCACCAGCATCGGATGCATGTCCCTCATCTCCCTGCCAGCCTGCGGATTGAAATCGATCCAGATGATGTCGCCACGTTCGGGCACCCACCGCGGCCTGTCCGCCGCCATCAGAAGACTTCGGCGCCGACCCGTGCGCCCGCCATGATTTCGCCGCCATGGCGCTTCGGATCAAAGGCCTGGAGCTTTTGCGCCAGGCTCAGGGTTGGCTTGCCAGTGACGCGCAAAAAGATTCCACCTTCCACAACTTCAACACTGATGGGCACGCCGCGGGCAAGATGCGCCGCACGCGCCACCGGCGCCGTCAGGCGTACTGCGAGGCCGTTGCCCCAGGTCTGGACGGTCTGCTCGACTCGGAGCGAGGAGTTGGCCATGGCGCGCACACTTTCATATGTTGACACGAGTTTATACGTCGACGGCCTACGTGTCAACGTGTTGATACGCCCGTAGGCGAACACCGATGACCCGCTCTTCGTTGACAAGCGGCAATGGTTCTGTGGTGCTCGCGCCAGATCGGCTTCGCTGCCGTGGACGAAATAGTCCGGGTGATCATCCGCCCAGGGGGGAGGCAGCGAGGTTTGTCCACGAAATCACCGTGCGGAATTCTCGGCTGCTGCAGCAACACGCAGTGCGTGCGCCGCCGCCGCCTCGGCGCCCGGCATGAGCAACAAGTCCTTCGTCACCACCGCGTTCGTCTGGATGATGCGCGCCACGCAGCCGGTCCAGCCAGTCTGGTGATTCGCACCGATGCCCGCACCCGAGTCGCCGTGGAAGTATTCGTAGAACAGCACCAGGTCGCGCCAATGGGGATCGTCGCTGAACTTGTGCGCGGCGCCGTGCGCCGGCCGCCGGCCCTCGCCGTCGCGCAGGAAGATTCGGCTCAGGCGCTCGCCCAGTTCCTTTGCGACTTCGAGAAGGTTCATCATCTGCCCCGATCCGGTCGGGCACTCGACCTTGAAATCGTCGCCGAAGTACGCATACAGGCGCGCCAGCGATGTGTAGAGCAGAAAGTTGATCGGCATCCATACCGGGCCGCGCCAGTTGGAATTGCCACCGAACATTCCCGAGTCGGAATCGCCCGGCACATAGGCCACCTGATACGACTGCCCGCCGTGCTCGAAGACATAGGGGTGATCGCGGTGGACGCGCGACAGCGCGCGAATGCCATGCGGGCTGAAGAATTCGTTCTCGTCCAGCATGCGTGCGAGGATGCGGCGAAGCTTCTGTTCGTTGACGATCGCCAGCATTCGACGATTGGCCACGCCCGGCTCCTGCGGCAGATGCATGTTCGCCGCGAGCTCGGGATGCCGCATCAGGAACACGCGCGCACGTTCGCGGAACCTCGGCAGCTTTTCGATGATGTTTTCCTCGAACACGGCGACTCCGGCCAGCGGCAGCAGCCCGACGATCGAACGGACCTTCAGGCGCGTGGCGCTACCGTCCGGGAGGCGAAGCACGTCGTAGAAGAAGCCATCCTCCTCGTCCCACATCTCGTCCTGCCGCTCGCCGACGCGGTCCATCGCGCCTGCAATGAACAGCGTGTGTTGGAAGAACTTCTCGACGAACTCCTCGTACAACGGCTCGCTCAGCGCCAGTTCGACCGCGATGCGAAGCATCTGCTGGCTGAAGAACACCATCCATGCCGTCCCGTCGGCCTGGTCGAGGTAGCCGCCCGTGGGCAGTGGCGCAGAGCGGTCGAACACACCGATGTTGTCGAGCCCGAGAAAGCCGCCCTCGAACACGTTGGCGCCGGTACGGTCCTTCCGGTTGACCCACCAGGTGAAGTTGACCAGCAGCTTGGAGAAGGCGTACTTGAGGAACTCGATGTCGCCGTCGTCGCCGCGACGCTCCTTGTCGATCAGGAAAAGCTGCATCGTCGCCCATGCATGCACCGGCGGATTGACGTCGCCGAAGTTCCACTCGTAGGCGGGCAGCTGGCCGTTCGGATGCAGATAGTCGTTGCGCAGCATCAGGTCGAGCTGTTGCTTGGCGAAGTCCGGGTCGACCATGCCCAGCGGGATCATGTGGAACGCCAGGTCCCAGGCGGCGTACCACGGGTACTCCCATTTGTCCGGCATCGAGATGATGTCGTCGTTGAACATGTGGCCCCAATCGAGATTGCGCACCTTGCGGCGCTCCGATTGCGGCAGCTGGTTGCCCGCGCCGTGCTCGTCGAGCCAGAGATCGAGGTCGTAGTAGAAGTACTGCTTGGTCCACAGCATGCCGGCCAGCGCCTGGCGCATGATATTCGCGCGATCCGGGTCGTCCCGCACGGCGGGCGGCGTCATCGCTGCGTAGAAGTCGTCCGCCTCTTTCAATCGATTCGCAAAGATGGCATCGAAGTCGTCGAACGGCTTCGGCAACGTATCGGGCCCTTGGGTCGTCAACCGCAGGCGGACGACCTGCGACTGTCCGGGGCCGACATTGAGCTGGTAGTGGGCCGCCACCTTGGTGCCCCGCCCCGCGGGATTGACTGCAGCCGGGTCACCGTGAATGACGAAGTTGTGGATGCCATCCTTCACATAGGCTGACGCGTTGGTCCCGCCGAAGAGCCGCGCGTTGTTGGTTTCGTTCTCGGTGAAGAGCAACGGCACGTCGCCCTCGCCATGGAGGTAGTACTCGTCCAGCGATTCCAGGAACAGCGGATCGGTGTGACGGGCGCGGACGGTCGCAGGCCCGGTGGAGGCCACACGCTCCAGCACCGGCTTCGAGCCCCCACCCTGCTGCGTCCACGTGTTTCGGAACCACAGCGTCGGCAACAGATGCAGCGGCGCCGCATCAGGACCGCGATTGAAGGCGGTGATCCGCACCAGCACATCGTCGGGCGCCGCCTTCGCGTATTCGACGAAGACGTCGAAGTAGCGGTTGTCGTCGAACACGCCGGTGTCCAGCAACTCGTATTCCGGGTCCTGCTTGCCGCGACCACGGTTGGTGGAGACGAGGTCGTTGTACGGATAGGCCCCCTGCGGATACTTGTACAAGTACTTCATGTACGAGTGCGTCGGCGTCGAGTCGAGATAGAAGTAGTACTCCTTGACGTCCTCGCCGTGATTGCCTTCGCTGTTGGCCAGTCCGAAGGCGCGCTCCTTCAGGATCGGGTCGCGGCCGTTCCACAGCGCCAGGGCAAAGCACAGTATCTGGTGGTCGTCGCTGATGCCTCCCAGGCCGTCCTCGCCCCAGCGATAGGCGCGCGAGCGGGCCTGGTCGTGGGTGAAGTAGTTCCAGGCATCGCCGTTGTCGCTGTAGTCCTCGCGAACCGTTCCCCATTGCCGCTCGCTGAGATACGGCCCCCACTTCTTCCAGGCTGCGAGATTCGCATGCGCGTCGTCGAGCCGGCGCTTTTCCGCTGGTTCAGTGCTCATGGGACGTTCTCCTTGAGGAGCCATGATTGGGCACCATGTCGGCACGTTTGATCAAGGCAATCATCAATCCGGCGCAGCACGGAAGTCGGGTTTCTCCTGTAGGTGGCCCATGACGCGGCTCTTACCGTTGCCGCCTTTGGAGGAGACAAGCCCATGATGCGTACTGCCTGGTTTGTGGTCGCGTGTGTCACGCTTCTGTCGCAGACACCTTCGTGGGGTCGCGACGATCCTCCTGACATCGAGCGTCACACGCACTTCGGAAAGGTCGTCGGCGTCGACGACTCGAGAGACACGGGAACCATCGCATGGAAGGGCGTGCCTTTCGCGAAACCACCGGTGGGCGCGCTGCGCTGGAAAGCCCCGGTCGACCCCGATTCCTGGAAGAAGACCAGGGCGACGCAACAGTTCGCCAATGCATGCGCGCAGTACGGCCGCATCTATGGCCCGGGCGCCAACAACCGGTACGACGCGACGATCGGCACGACGTTGAACCAGGCCGTGGGCAGCGAGGATTGCCTGTACCTGAACATCTGGCGTCCGGCGAACGACCGGGACGACCTGCCCGTCATCGTTTTCGTCCACGGCGGGAGCGACGTGTCGGGCTACACGGCGGACCCTGTCTACGACGGCGCGGCGCTCGCCAAGGCGGCCCATGCCGTTGTCGTGACAGTGAACTACCGCCTCGGCATCTTCGGCTTCCTGGATGTGCCGCAACTCAAGTCCGGCACGAATCCGGTGGAGGACTCCGGCAACTTCGCCCTGCTCGACATCGTCAAGGCGCTGGAGTTCATTCGCCGCGACATCGATGCCTTCGGGGGCGACCCGCGCAATGTCACGCTGATGGGACAGTCGGCGGGCGCCATCAACGTCTATGCGCTGCTGACTTCCCCGGTGGTCACGAATGCGCGCCACAAGCTGTTCCATCGCCTGGTGCCACTCAGCGGCGGCCTGTCGCTGGGCACGAACCTGCCTCCAGGCAGCATCCCGACGCTGAGCCCCGAATCGACATATCTCGCTCAGGGCAACGCCTTGCTCGCGAACCAATTGATCGCTGACGGCCTCGCCAGCGACGCCGCCTCTGCGGCTGCCTACGCAGCCAGCCAGCCGCCCGCGCAGATCGCGGCCTATCTCCGCTCGAAGAGCCCGGCGACGCTGCTGGGCACCCTGCTCACCAAACTGGCCCCGCTCGGCTTGGCGGGCTCGGGCCCGATTCCCGATGGCGCCGTGTTGCCGGTCGACCCGATCGCGGCAATCCAGGCCGGAAACTACCTGCGGGTGCCGGTCCTTGCCGGCAATACGCGTGACGAAGCCAAGCTGTTTCCCACCTTCCTGGCGCTGTCGCCCGCACTCGGCGGTGTCAGCGGTCGACTGGTGAGCGATGCAACCCTGTTCTCGACGCAGTTCAGCTACAACCCCAACGGCCCGGCCACGGTGAGCATCGACCAGTGGATTCCCGCGCAATACCTGCCGGTGACGACGCCGGTCACGGGCTTCAATGCAAGGACGGATCTGCTGAACCAGGTGTTCTTCATTCCGAGCCGCAACAACATCCTCAACGCGCTCAAGGCGCAGCAGAACGATGTCTGGTACTACCGGTTCGACTGGGACGTGGAGCCGGCACCGTGGAACGACATCTACGGCGCCGCGCATGCATTCGACCTGCCGTTCGTCTTCGGCAATTTCGGGCCGTCTCTGTTCTCGAACATCGCGAACTCCACGGCCAACAAACCGGGGCGACTGCAGTTGTCCGACGCGATGATGAAGAGCCTGGGCGCCTTTGCCAGACGGGGCGATCCGAACGCGCCGCACGTGCTGGGCGTCACCTGGCAGACGTGGCCCTCGACGCTCATCTTCGACGCGACCGCGACGAGCAAGAAGATTTCCGTTCAATAGTCCGCACGCGCAGGGGCCTCGGGACCTGCGCCCGATTGAACCGTTTCCTCGTCAACTGGAATCAACCGTTCCAGTCGGCCAGTGCCGTCCGGGTCAGGATGGGCTGTGCCGAAGTTCAACGAGGCTTCGATGACCCCAGTAACACGTGCGAAGGCAGCGACGGCGTACAGTCCGCTGGACGCCGCCACTCATGAGCCTCTCATGCCGAGCATGCCCCTCGATGCCGTTCGCACGCACGACGAGGGCGTGGCGTTGGCCGAGCGCGCCGAGGTGGGCCTCCTCGGCCGAATCGCAAACGGCGAATTGCCGGCATTCGAGCAGCTCTACCGCGCCTATCACCCGCGACTCACACGCTTCCTCGACCGTTTGACACGTCGTCCCGGGCTGGTCGAAGAACTGCTCAACGACACGATGCTGGTCGTCTGGAACCGGGCCGCAACCTACAACGGCGCCAGCAAGGTATCGACCTGGATTTTTGCCATCGCCTACCGAAAGGCCATGAAGGCGCTGAGCCGGCTGGACGAGCCCATGCCGGAGGAGAACGAAGACGATCAACCCGCGCCGACGGAGTCCGGTCCCGAATACCACGCGGCGCAGTCGCAAATACGCGCAGTGCTGGCGCAGGCCATGGACCACCTCTCCTTCGAGCAGCGTGCGGTCGTCCACCTGACCTATTTCCACGGCATCGGCTATCGCGAGATCAGCGAGGTCGTCGGCTGCCCCGTCGACACCGTGAAGACGCGAATGTTCCACGCCCGGCGCAGGTTGAAGACGCTGCTCTCCGGCCGGCTGGAGGATTGGCTATGAGCGCCGCGCCGGGCCGCCCCAAGCAAGCTCGCACCGCAGTGCGCAGCACGGAGGTTAGCTTATGAGCGGGCGAGTCGTTCAACTCGGCACCGACCTGCATCAAAGGGTGCAGGCGCTGCTGCCGTGGTACGTCGGCGCGAGCCTCGACGAAGCGGAACGCGCACGCGTAGAAGCGCACATCGCCGAATGTCCTCGTTGTCAGGCCGAGTTGGCCTGGGAACGGGAGATTCAGTCCGCCTGCGCACATTCAGAGCCCGCCGCCACCGGCAATGCCGACCAGGGATTCGCCTTGTTGCGCAATCGCATCGCCGCCGATGCGCCGCCGCGACAACGCCGAGGCGTCTGGGCGCGGCTGAAGGACCGATGGCTCGGAACCCCTGGGTGGACTCGCTGGGCACTGGCGGGCCAGTGCGTCCTGGTCGCGACGTTGAGCGGCGTGCTGCTCGTGCAGCTTGCGCCCGATCAGCGCTACCGGGCACTGGGCGGGCCGGCAGGAGCCTCTGGCGCAACCGCCGGCGGCAACCTGATCGTGAGATTCCGGCCCGAGGCCACCGAGCAGGAAATGCGGCGCGTGCTGCGCGACAGCGAGGCGCGGCTGGTCTACGGGCCGACTGCGACCGATGCCTATCTGCTGGCCGTGCCGGCCGGCCTCGAAACGGCGGCGGTCCAGCGGCTGCGCAAGGAGAGCGCCGTGCTGCTTGTCGAATCGCTCGATGGCCGGGCGGCGCCATGACCTTGAAGTGGATTCTGGTCGCATGGCTGGTCGCCCTCGCCGCCATGCAGCCGCCCGCGCGCGCCGCGCCGCCCGATCAGACCCCGGCAGTGGCTTCGCCCGCGGCCAATCAGCAGGTGCTGCTGCTCTTGCGCCTCCCGCCGGAGCACTATCGACCCGAGAACGCCTATTCAGGCGGCTATGGCGACGGCCCGGCGATCGGTGCGCGCCGCCGCGTGGCCGCCGCGCTGGCACGCGAGCACGGGTTGACGCTCATCACCAATTGGGTGATGCCGCTGCTGGGCGTGGACTGCTTCGTGATGGCAGTGCCGGACGACCAGTTGCCCGAGCGTGTCGCGGAGGACCTGTCTCGCGACCCACGCGTCGCGTGGGCCCAGCCGATGAACGTTTTTCGGACCCGCGGCCATGATGACCCGCTGTACCCGCTTCAGCCGGTGGAACAGGCCTGGCACCTGCTGGATCTGCACGAGATGTCCACCGGTCGCGACGTGCGCGTCGCGATCGTCGACAGCGGTGTCGACGAGCAGCACCCCGACCTCGTGGGCCAGGTGGTGCTGAAGGAGAATTTCGTCGAAGGCCATCGCGACGTCCCAGAGGATCACGGCACGGCGGTCGCCGGCATCATCGCCGCGCGCGCAGACAACGGCGTCGGCATTGTCGGCGTCGCGCCGAACGCACGGCTGCTCGCGTTGCGCGCCTGCTGGCAGCAGAGCAGCCAGGCCACGCTGTGCTCGAGCCTGAGCCTTGCGATGGCGCTGCACTTCGCGATCACGCACGATGCGGCCGTCATCAACCTGAGCCTCAGCGGGCCGCCCGATCGCCTGCTCGACAGGCTGCTGGATGTGGCGCTTTCACGTCACATCAGCGTCATCGGTGCCGTCGATCGAAAGTTGCCGGACGGCGGCTTCCCGGCTTCGCATGCCGGGGTCGTGGCCGTCGCCGACGACACCGGCGAGCCGGCCTTGCCGCGCGCCCTGGTCGCACCCGGACGCGATGTACCGACCACCCTCCCCGGCGCCCGCTGGAACCTCGTGTCCGGTTCATCCTACGCGGCAGCCCATGTGACGGGACTGTTCGCCCTGATGCGCGAGCGGTCGCCAGGAAACGCGGCGGCGCCCTCTTTCGCCAGCGTCGTATCTTTTCCCGGCGGAGGAATCAACGCTTGTGCCACACTGGCACGCGTCGCAGGCGATGATGCCTGCGTCCGCACCGTGACGCGCTCCACGATACCCTCCAACGTCCGTCAGTGACATGCCGACCGCCGGTCTGCGTGCCGCGCTCTGCCCCTCGTTGTTCCTCGTCTGCGGCGTCGCGTTCGCACAGGTCGGCGGGAACATCGCATTCCTCTCGGACTATCGCTACCGCGGCATTTCGCTCAGCAATGAAAAGCCGACGCTTCGCCTGAGCGCCGCCTACGACGATCCCGGCGGATGGTTTGGCGGCGCATCGCTCACGGAGGTGATGCTGTACCGGCCGCGATGGCAGGTGCAGGTGCTCGGCTACGCGGGGTATGCGGGCCGGCTGTCGGATCGCCTCGGCTGGGAAGCCGGCGTGACCGGTGTTCACTTCGGCACGGATTCGCGCTACGACTACTACGAGGTGTTCACCGGCCTGAACGGCGAACGGTGGAACACGCGGTTGCACTATTCACCCGACTATTTCGGCAGCGGCACCCGCACGGCCTATGGCGAGTTCAACGTCGGCCTGCCCATCTCGGCCATCACACGCGTGACCGCCCACATCGGCGCCCTGATGCGCCTTGGCGGAGCCCCCACCGAAGGCGGGGGCGTGAACCTCGATGGCAGCGTGGGGCTCGCCGTTGCGCGCGATGCGTGGGAAGTGCAACTCGCCTGGGTCGAGGGCGGCCGCAGCGCTGTCTACCCGACGGCCTACGCGCGAGCGTCGCGCGGCGCGCTGGTGCTGAGCGCGTCGCTGGCCTTCTGACTTTCTGAAGCGTGGACGCATGAACCTTTCGGCCTAGGTGCGGAATACACCGGGCCCGGTCTGAAAGGAAATGCAATGAAAGCCTATCGCCTGAAGTTGTGCGGGCTCGCCTGTGCGAGCGCATTGATGTTGGCCGCCTGCGGCGGCGGTGGCGGGTATTCCGGTGGCGGGTTCGTGCCGGGCACTATCCCAGGCGCCGGCACCGCCTCTCCCCCCGGCATGGGCACCGTCACCGGCATGAGCTATGTCGCGACCAACCTCGTGTCCGATCTCTCTGCCGCGAACAACATCTATGGCAGCTCCGGCAATGACGCGCGTCTCATCAATGCGTGGGGCGTGGCCTTCAACCCGAGCGGGTTTGTCTGGGTGGCGAACAATGGGTCATCGACCTCGACGCTCTATGACGGCAACGGCGTTCCGCAATCATTGATCGTGTCGATCCCGCCCGGCGTTTCTGGCAACGCAATGCCAACCGGCATCGTCTTCAATGGCCATCAGGACTTCATGGTCACGGCAAACGGCATGTCCGGCGCGAGCGCTTTCATCTTCGCAGGACAAGCCGGCACGTTGTCGGGCTGGTCACCCGGCGTCGACATGACCCATGCGGTCACGGTCTTCGACGGCGGAGCCGCGGGCACGGTCTACACGGGCCTCGCGCTTGCCAGCCAAGGCGCGTCGGACTTCCTGTACGCGGCGGATTTCCATCATGCGACCGTCGACATGTTCGACTCGAACTTCGCGAAAGCCAACGTCGCGGGCAGCTTCGTCGATCAGGCAATGCCGGCCGGCTATGCGCCGTTCGGCATCCAGGCGATCGGCGGTCAGATCTACGTCAGCTACGCCAGACAGGACGCGCAGGAGCTCAACCCGGTCGCGGGTGCCGGCCTCGGCGCCGTCGACGTCTTCGACACCTCGGGTCATCTCGTCACGCGACTCGTTGCGCCCGGCGGCGCGCTCAATGTGCCGTGGGGCATGGCGATGGCACCGGCCAACTTCGGGCCCTTCAGCAACGCATTGCTCGTCGCCAATACAGGCGACGGAACGATCAGTGCCTTCAACCCTACGACCGGCGCATTCATGGGGACGCTCTCCACATCTGCCGGAAACGCGGTCATGATCGATGGTCTGCGCGGAATCGCGTTCGGAAACGGCATCAACAGCCAGCCCACGAACACGCTGTTCTTTGCCGCCGGGCCCAGCGGAGGGACCCACGGCGTTTATGGCCGCATCGACAACCGTTGATTTCCCTGTCATCAAGGAGCAACTCACCATGAAACATGCAATCGTGATGTTCATTTCCGGCGTGTCCCTTGCCTTCAGCCTGTCCGCACTGGCCGCCGGCGGCGGCGGTGGTGGAGGTGGGGGCGGCGGCGGAGGCGGTGGAGGCGGCGGTGGCGGCAGCGAGGCGGTCAATGTCAATCCGGACCCCGACTTCAGGGCGGGCATGGCCGCAGTCGGCAAGGAGGACTGGAAGCAGGTCGAGGCGCACATGACCGTCTACGTCGCGCGCAGTCCCGGCGACGCCGACGCCTGGAATGAGCTCGGCCACGCGCAGCGCAAGATGGGCAACATCGATGCAGCGCTGACCTCCTATGACAAGGCGCTGAAGATCAACCCGAAGCACAGGGGCGCGCACGAGTATCTCGGCGAAGCCTATCTGCAGATGGGTGACGTTGCCCGGGCCGAGCAGGAATTGAAGGTGCTGGACAAGCTCTGCTTCCTACCGTGCGAAGAGTACTCCGACCTGAAGGCGGAGATCGCGAAGTATCGGAGCCAGCGCGCCGCGAAGACGGGGACGTGATGCTTCCGAGGACGGCGCCAGGCTGCGCAGCATCGAATCTGCGCGCGGGCGCCGTGGCCCTGCTGCTTGCCGGGGCCCTTTGCGCCCAGGCGGCCGCCAACGTGCCGCAGGTCGAGATCGAGACCAACGGCCAAGGCGACTACATCACCGTGACGGCGTCCGCCGAGATGCTGGTGGACTCGCGCACGGTGTGGGCCGTCATCACCGACTACAACCACCTCGCCGAATTCATTCCCTACATGCTCACCTCCCGCGTGGTGCAGCGTGATGCCGACCGACTCCTCGTCGAGCAGACCGGCGAGTTCAACTTCCTCTTCTTCAGGCAGGCGGTGCAGACGCAACTGGCCGTCGTCGAATCACCTCAGCGGCGTGTCATGGCGCGCGCCGTTAGCGGGAACCTCCGGGAGATGGAGGGCCGCTACACCCTCGAGATACTGCCCGCCGGCACCGTACGCCTGAGCTATTCGGGTCGGGTGGTACCCGACTTCGCGGTGCCGCCGGTCATCGGCAAGATCGTGGTGCGCAACATGCTCGCGAATCAGTTCACCGCGATGGTGAAGGAAATCGTGCGTCGCGATGCGGAGAAGGAGCGCTGAACCCATCGGCGCCGCTTCGCGGCGATGATGGACGCTACCCCGTGCATCGCCCCACAATTGCGCGATGAACAAACGACGCTTCCTCGGCACGGCGACACTCGCCGGCCTGCTCCCTTCGGTTCACGCGACAGCCGCTGAATCGACCCATCGGGGTCCCGGCCTTCTGACCGTCAGCGGTGCGATCGGCAAGACCAACAGAGGCCCCGTCGATCCGGCGCTCGATCAGCTCATGGTCAAGCATGGCGTCAAGTTCGACAAGGCATACGTCTTCGATCCCGAAGCCTTGCGCCGTCTGCCCGCCGTTCGAATCCGCGCAACGCTGGAGTACGACGGCAAGATGCATTCGCTCGCCGGACCGCTGTTGACCGGCGTCGTGGAAGCCGCGGGCGTGGCGCCTGCCGGCGACGTCATGCTTGCCCTTCGCGCCGTGGACGGCTATGTCGTGCCGCTGAAGATGGCCGATGCGCGAAGCTACCGGATGATCGTCGCGACGGAAATCGACGGCACGCCGCTGGCGCTCGGGGGACTGGGGCCGCAATGGGCGATCTATGAGGCCGATACGCTCGCCGCGTTCAAGGACAAGCCGCTCAAGGAACGGTTTGCGCTGTGTCCGTGGGGGCTGTACAGCATCGAGGTGACGCGCGGCTGATTGCGAAAGCCTGGCTTCAAAGGAGATCCCGATGACGATGACGAAAACGCAGGTGTTGGTGATCGAATTGGAGCCGAGCCTGGTCGACTTCAGCACCATGCCGGACATGAACGCCGACAAGGTTCGGGCCGGCCTCGATGCGGATCAGGCAAAGCTTGCCGGCCTGGGCTATGAAGCGGAGCTCTGCCTGACCGATCTCGGGGAAACGGCTGCGGACGTGGTGGCTCGGAAGCTCTCCGAAAAGCCATTCGACTGCGTGGTCATCGGTGCCGGTATCCGGACCATTCCCACCTACTTCCTTCTCTTCGAGCGGCTGATCAACGTGGTGCACCAAGCGGCCCCTGGCGCCCGGATCTGCTTCAACACCAAGCCGAGCGACACCGCCGAAGCCGTCCGGCGTTGGGCCTGAGCGCCGTGGTTCAACCGGCTGGCGGCGACGCAGGCTCGCTCCAGAGCTTGCCGCCGGTTGCCCAGTCGTGCTTCGCGATGTCGTAGAACAGGATGTCAACGCCGTCGGGCGATCCGCCCAGTGTGCGGACGGTGGCCTCGGTCAAGGCTTGCGCGAGGGCGCGCTTCTGCTCGACCGTACGACCCTCGAACAGTTCGACGCGGATGGTGGGCATGTGAGTTCTCCAGATAAATCGTTCAATCAGTCAATCCCGATAGCCGGGTGCGGCGCGGTCGAGCCGCCGCAGCAGGGCTGGCCATTCCACGTCGCCATCCCATTCGCTGCCGTCGCCGACCCATTCACGATAGGTACGCGCAGCGAGTTCGTCGCTGACCACTCGCACTTCGCCGCCCGTGGCCGCCATGGCGCGCAATTGCGCCTGCGCTGCGCGCTCGAGCAGGTGCATCAGCATCCAGGCTTCGGCCACGGTGCGGCCGACGACCAGCGTGCCATGGTTGTCGAGGATCAAGCCATCGAGCGCACCGAGATCCGCGACGAGTCGTCGTTGCTCATCGACGCCGAGCGCCAGCCCTTCGTAGGCATGGCGGCCGAGCCGCCGGTGCAGGCGCATCGCGTATTGCGAGGTTGGCTGCAGGCCGTTCGGCAGCATCGACAAGGCCACGCCCCAGGGCGTATGCAAGTGGATCACGCATTCGACCTCCGGTCGCGCGGCATGCACGGCGCCGTGGATCGCGAAACCGCTCGGGTTCACGCGTGCGCCGGAGCCATCGACGACCTCGCCGCGCAAGTTGACCTTGACCAGGCTCGATGCAGTGATCTCGTCGAAAGTCGCGCCGAACGGATTCAGCAGGTAGTGGCCCGGCTCGCCGGGGAGGCTGGCCGACAGATGGGTGTAGACCGTGTCATCCCAGCCGTTCTGCGCGGCCATGCGGTAGGCCGCGGCGAGGTCGACGCGGACCTCCTGCTCGGTGCGTGCCGGGCGTAGGTCGGCCTTGGCGTGCTGGTTCATGGCGCAACTTTAGCGGGTGAGGCAAAGTGGCGTGCACCACGCACGCATGAACTGACAAATATCAATGCGGGCAGTCGAGACGGTCAGATAATTATCGATCGCCGGCCGTGATTGCCGATCCAGGCGCGCAGACCAAAGAGGAGACCACGTTCGTGAAGCCTGAACTGGCGACTGCGGTGTTCATCATGGCTTTTGCCTCCGCCGCCTTGGCGCAGCAAGATCCGGCCATCCCCGCCTTCAAGTCCGTCGATTCGATGGAAGCGCGCGTACAAGGCTGCGCAACCTGTCACGGCCAAGGGGGACAAGGCACCGGCAACCCGTACTTTCCGCGCATTGCGGGCAAGCCTGCGGCCTATCTCTACAACCAACTGGTCGCCTTTCGTGATGGCAAGCGGGTGTATCCGCCGATGAACTACCTGGTGGCCTATCTGCCGGACTCCTATCTGCGGGAGATCGCCGAGCACTTCGCGAAAGAGCGGCCTGCCTTCGAACCGAAGCAACCGACCACTGCCCCGGAGTCGGTGATCAAACGCGGCGCGACGATCGCCGTCGCGGGCGATGCGAGCAAGCAGATACCACCCTGCATCTCCTGCCACGGCCCCGGGCTCACCGGCATGGAGCCGGGCATCCCGGGACTGGTCGGATTGCGTTCCTCGTACATCGTTGCGCAGCTCACGCGCTGGCGCACGGGCAACCGGCAAGCGGCGCAGCCCGATTGCATGAAGCGCATTGCCGACCGCTTGTCGGAACAGGATGTGTACGCGGTGGCGACCTGGCTCTCGTCCCAGGATCCGCCGCGCGATGTTTCTCCCGCATCGTCCAACCTCCAGCGCATGCCCTTGTCGTGCGGAAGCCAGATGTAGGCCCCCATGCGGAGAGGAACACGCAACCTCCTTCTCGCCGCGTCGGCGATCGTGGTGGTGCTCGTCGCCGGCTTCCTCTACTTCATGCCCGGGTATCTGCCAACGGAGCCCGGCAAGGTTGAAGCGAGCCCGACGACCCAGGTGATCACGAGGGGCGAGTATCTGGCCCGCGCCGGTGATTGCATCGCATGCCACACCGCGCCCGGCGGCCAGCAGTTTGCAGGTGGCCGCGCGATGGAAACTCCCTTTGGCAGCCTCTTCGTTCCCAATGTCACCCCGGACGATGAAACCGGCATTGGCCGCTGGACCGCCGACGACTTCTATCGAATGATGCATCAGGGCGTCGCGCGCGATGGCTCGCTGATGTACCCGGTGATGCCCTTCGCCTCCTACACCAAGGTGACGCGCGAGGACTCGGACGCCATCTACGCCTACATGATGTCCGTGCCGCCGGTGAGCCAGCAGAACCGGCCCCATGAGTTGAAGTTCCCGTTCAATCAGCGTGACCTGCTGATCGGCTGGCGGGCGCTTTACTTCAAGGAGGGCGAATACCAGCCCGACAAGAGCAGGTCCGTCCAATGGAATCGCGGCGCCTACCTGGTGGAAGGCCTTGGCCATTGCGCGATGTGCCACACGGCCATCAACAAGCTCGGCGGCTCGAAGACGTCGCAGGAGTTCGAAGGCGGGATGATCCCCAACCAGAACTGGTATGCGCCTTCGCTCACGTCGAACCGCGAGGCAGGACTTGGCAACTGGAACCTCAAGGAAATCACCGACCTCCTGCAGGCCGGCATTTCGGATCGGGCCACGGTCTACGGGCCCATGGCGGAAGTGGTCTACAACAGCCTGCAGTACCTCTCCGACGCGGATGTCGAAGCCATGGCGGTCTATTTGAAGGAGCTTCCGCAGCGCGACTCCGAACCGCCGCCGCCGAGCAGCGCGCGGCTGGTCAGCCCGAACGTGATGGAGCTCGGCCGCAAGATCTACGCGACGCAGTGCTTCATGTGCCACGGCGAGGAAGGCAAGGGTCATCCGCCGCAGTTTCCGCCGCTCGCCAGTAATCAGTCGATCACGATGAGTTCGCCGGTGAATTCGATCCGCATGGTGCTGAACGGCGGCTATGCGCCCGGCACGAAGCGCAATCCGAAGCCGCACGGCATGCCGCCCTTCTCGCACATCCTCAACGACGACGAGGTGGCGGCGGTGGTGACCTATATCCGCGTCGCATGGGAAAACAGCGGGACGCCGGTGACCGCCGCCAGCGTCAGCGAATTGCGCACGCTCGTCCCCGAATAGCAGCAAGGAAGGCCCGCGCGATGGCAACCCACACCGATCTTCCGACCGCGGCCGAAGGCGCCGACCCGGCGCGGGAGGATGCGCGTGTCGACGACATCGTCGCGCGTGGACCGGCGGGCACTTTTGCCGTCGTCGGGCTCGCCACCTTCATCGTGGTCGCCATCGTCTTCCTCTTCTACTTTCTGGTCTACCTGCCGCGAGGAGCCATCCAGTGACTTCGATGAACGCCGGCGTGTCGCACGCATCGGAGGCGGTTGCTGCCGGGGCGGAAAGGCGCTGGGCGATCATCGTCATGCTCATCATCGCCCTGCTGCTCGTGATGATGATCTTCACCGGACTGCATTGGGCGTCGATGCCGCCGTCCCGCGTGGAGACCGTCGATCCGCGCACGCTGCACGTGTCGGGCGAGTTCGTCGAGAACAACCTGGGCACCACGGTCGATGCGAACGGCAAGGTCGTGGTGCGGCTCGTCGCGCAGCAGTATTCCTTCGAGCCGCAATGCCTGGTCGTTCCGGCCGGCGTGTCGGTCACCTTTCGCGCGACCAGCGCCGATGCCGTGCATGGCTTTGTCGTCGACAAGACGAACGCCAACGTGATGCTGATTCCGGGATTCGTCGCGACCTTCACCGCCACCTTCGACAAGCCCGGCGAGCGCCTGATGCCTTGCCATGAGTATTGCGGCACGGGCCACGAGGCAATGTGGGGTCATGTGCAGGTGCTGCCGGCCGACGAGTTCCTCGCCAAGGCCAAGGGCGCAGAGAGGATGAGCTGTGTTCCTCGCTAGAAAACTCGTGCTCGCGCACTTCTGGATCGCCTTCATCGCGTTCGGCGCGGCCATCGTGCTGGGGGAATGGCAGATGTTCGTGCGCAGCCCGCTCAGCGCGTGGGTCGGCGACCCCGAACACTACTACCGGTCGGTGACCGCGCACGGCACGGTGATGGGTTATGTCCTCCCGACGCTGGTGGCCATGGGCTTCGGCTACGCCATCAGCGAACTGGCGCTGAAGCAGCCGCTCATCGGCCTGCGCTGGGCATGGGCCGGCTTCTGGCTCGTGGTCGCCGGCACCGTGACGGCGGCAACGCCGGTCGCGCTGGGCCTTGCCTCGGTGCTCTACACCTTCTACCCGCCGATGATCGGCAGCCCCTTCTACTACCTCGGCATCGTGCTGGTGGTGGTCGGCTCGTGGATCTGGGTCGCGCTCATGGCGGTCAATCTGCGGGCATGGAAGAAAAGGAACGCCGGCGCCACGGTGCCGCTGGCGATGTTCGGCAACGTGGCCGGCGCCTACCTGTGGGCGTGGACATCGGTGGGTGCGGCGGTCGAGATCCTTCTCCTGGTCTTGCCCGCTGCGCTGGGCCTGACGGACACGATCAACGCCGGACTGGCACGCGTGTTCTTCTCATGGACGCTGCACGCCATCGTGTACTTCTGGCTGATGCCGGCCTACATCGCGTTCTACACGATCGTCCCGCGCGCCATCGGCGGGCGACTCTACAGCGACACGATGGGGCGCGTCGCGTTCGTGCTCTTCCTCGTGTTCTCGATGCCCATCGGCATCCACCACCTCTTTGCCGACCCGCAAGTGGGGGCCGGATTCAAGTTCGTGCATGCGGCGTTCACGGCGATGGTGGCGGTGCCCACCTTCCTCACGGTGTTCACGATCGTCGCGTCGGTCGAGATCGCCGCGCGCTTGCGCGGCGGCAAGGGAATCTTCGGATGGGTGAAGGCGCTGCCGTGGGGCAATCCGATGATGCTGGCCGTCACCTTCTCGTTCATCATGCTGGGCTTCGGCGGCGCGGGCGGGCTCATCAACATGAGCTTCCAGCTCAACGAGACGGTCCACAACACGCAGTGGGTCACGGGGCACTTCCACCTGATCTTCGCGGGCGCCATCGTCATCATGTACTTCGTGGTGGCGTATGACCTGTGGCCGCAACTCACCGGCTGCAAGGCACTGCCGGTCGGCCTCGTCAAGACGCAACTTTGGCTGTGGTTCGTCGGAATGATGGTGATGACCATGCCGTGGCATTGGGTCGGCCTGCTCGGACAGCCGCGGCGCATGTCGTACTTCGACTTTTCGAACCCGGCGCTCAGCAATCAGGGCTGGACGCTCGTCGCGGGGAGCCTCGGCGGGCTGATGCTGGTGCTGTCCGCCCTCCTCTTCATCTACATCCTGGCACGCGCGGGCAAGAGCGACGCGGCACCCGCGCCCTACAGCTTCAGCACACCGATCCACATGCCTGCGACGACGCCGGTGGCATTGAACGGCTTCGCGCTCTGGGTCTCGCTGATGATCGCTCTCACGGTGGTGAACTACGGCTTTCCGATCGCGCAGTTGGCGTCGCTGCAGAATGCCTCGGTTCCTGTCATTCCCATTGGAGGCCGGTGATGCAGGAAGCCGGCATGTTCTCGTGGAGCAACCGATGGTTTCGCCGGAGCGTGCTCGGACTCGTTGCGCTGACCGCGGTGGCGCTGCTCGTGGGCTTCGTGTGGCTGCCGTCGAGGCACGGCGACTTCACCGCCAGGAGCGTCTGGGACAGCATCTGCCGGGCGGCAGGCGTGCCCAGTGAATGGACCGCCGCGAAGGAGTGGCCGAAGCCGGGCGCCGGCACGACCAACGTCATACTGACCAACGCCATGGGGCGCTCCGGTGCGGGCGACGCAACCGGCCGCGGCGCCACCATTGCCATCCAGCAATGCAGCATGTGCCATGGCGCGCAGGGCATGAGCGATGGTGGCTCGCCCAACCTCGCCGGACAGTATCCGGAGGTCATCATCAAGCAGTTGCATGACTACAAGCTCGGCAACCGGACCAGCGCATTCATGCAGACCATTGCCAACAGACTGTCGGAGCGCGACATCCAGGATGTCGCCGCGTACTACGACTCGCTGCCCAAGGCGCGCGCGGCGCCGGTGCATGCCGATGAACCGGGCGCACCGGCGCTGGTGCGCGTGGGCGATCCGCTGCGAAACATCGTGCCGTGCGTGGCGTGCCATGGCGGCATCGACCACAAGCTGGGCGCGCCGTGGCTGGAAGGGATGCCGAAGGAGTACCTGTTGAAGGAGCTGAAGGCTTTTGCGTCGGGCGATCGCCGCAACGACAGCTTCGGCCAGATGCGCAACATGGTGCGGCCCTTGACGGCACAAGAACTCGACAGCGTCGCGGAGTTCTATGCGCGTCGCGAGCCCGCGCGCGAACGCTGAATATCGCCAAGACTGGAGCCAGAACCGTCGCACGGCCATGAAGCCCGGCCAGCGTCCTCATGAATTGAGAAAGTACTCCGCGCTCGAAGGCGGCCGCGCAGCCTGGATCCATCTCGATTGCCATTTGGCAGTCGGATCGAGAAACCCACCGACCTCGACCGGCGGCGGCTTTCCGGTGGCGATCAGCGACTTTCTCAATTTGTCCGCCAGCTTTGCACGCATGACGTAGTGGTCGTAGACATCCAGTACGTGGATCGCATAGGAAATCGCCAGCGCCTGATTGCCACGAATGATCAAGAGGTTCTCGTCGTTCTGGTACGACGCCTTGTAGCCAAGGTTGTGGCTGCCGGTGATCACCGTGCAGGCCACCGGGTCCAGCGGGTCGATGACGATGATCTTGTCGTGAATGATCGCGTGTCCGGCGCTCAAAAGCTCCGGCTCCAGGTCTCCCGTCTGCGCCGTGACCGCCGCGGCACGGACCATCGCGATTCGCCCATCCTGGCCCGCAGGCCACCAGATGGCCGGCGCCGGCAGCTTTGCCGTCGAGCCGTCCGGCTTCTTGTAGGTTGTCGGTTCGCCGGCGATCGATGGCGGCGGCAACGCACTGGGGTCGCTGATCGCGCCCTGCACGAGCAGGCCCGCTCGTTGAGCGGCAAGGGCCGCTGCCTCGCCGATGATGTTCTGTTCGCCTTTCACCCCGGGGAGGAAGGTCAGGAACAGGATCGCGCTGTTGGCATGCTCCATGAGCGTGTAGACCCGGCCGAGATCGACAGGCGTCGGCGAACTCGAGCTCTTGGTCTTCGTTTTCGTGTTCGGCGAGAACATCACCTCGATCGTCGTGCTGCCGTCGGCCAGCGTCACGGGTGCGATCGGCTTTGCGTTCGCGGTGCGGAGGTCCACGCCCTGCACACCGCTGTTCGGGGCGAAGCCGTCGATCTTCTTGTTGCCGTTCACCGGCACGCTGACGGCTTGCCCTGCCGGTTGCGGATCGTCGAGCAGGCGCTTCCAATAGTCCAGGTAGATCGCGGCCAACTGAGGGTCCTCCACCAGGATCGCATTGTTGGACTGGGTGCAGAGGCCGGTTTCCGTCCAGTTCGTGCTGCCGGTCAGCACCGCCAGCGCAACGCCGCCCTTCACGTAGATGGCGAATTTGTTGTGGCCGATGTGCGACTGGTTGTTGAAGAGCCGGTCCTGCACATTGACGGCGGAGGCAGCGTGCAGGCCCACGCGGGCATCATGGTTCTCGGTATCCCAGACCATCGGCTTCTTCGGCACCGGTGGATTCTTCTTCGGATTGGGATCCGTCGAGCCCGCAGTCGACAAGATGACATGCGCCTGTCCGGACTTCACCAGCTTGGTCAGGCGGCCGATCAGTTCGGGGTCGTGCAATTCGTACAGCGCCAGATACAGCTCGCCCCCGTCGCGCTCGGCCCGATCAAGCAACTCGAGCAGGAAAGAGAGCACGTCGGCCGTCAGGAACTCCCGGATCGGATCGCCCTCGACCGGGATGTGTTTCTTGAGCGTGGACAGCAACCCGGGTGTCACCCCGGTCGTCGGACCCGGTGCGACACCGGCCGGTTTGGTTCCCTGCACGGATTCCAACTGCTGGAGCAGGTTCTGCGTGGACAGGATGCCGTTGGTGTAGGTTGCGCGAACCGACGCGCCCGCGGCGTGCGTGACGTCGATGGACGCAGTCGAGAAGGCGTTGTCGAGGATGAAGAGCTGCCTCGGATTGCCTTGGTAGCGAGGCTTTCCATTGGCATCCAGATAGATCGCCGTCGCGGAAGGCGGCACAGGTGGCCTGCCCGGAGCTGGGAGGCCCACGGGAACGATCTCGTAGTGGACCTTGAAGTCGATCGGACGCACCGTGGCCGTGTTTCGCGAGCGGCGCAGCGTGAGGTCGCGCCATTCATATTGCTGAATCGGCCAAACCGAGCTGTCCTGGTCGAGCCAGTCGGGATTCGACTGGTCCCTGAAGGCGATCCAGGTGGGCAGGATGCGCCGTTGGCCGGCGTCAGGCCCGGTCTCGTGGACCCGCGTGATCATGAAGCCGAGGCATTCCGCAATGGGCGCGTCGGCCTCCCATGCCAGATAGGCAATCTCGCCGTTGCACCAGGCACCGGCCTTGATGATCTTTCCCATGGCTTTTCCTCCGGATGGTGGATGGGGAGGACTTGCGCCGCACCGATCCCCGTTGCCTCGAAACCCTTGGGTGCGAGTTTGTACCGGGTCACGGCTGCTCTGATCATCAATTTTGAGGATGCATCTCCGTGCTCAGGGTCGGCATCGGCGCCGTAGCCGAAGGCCGACTTCAAATCCACGGCAAGCCCCGGCAGCAATCAGGCCGGTGACGGCGAGCGTCGCCGCGGTGTGAATGCCGACCGCGGCAAACGCCAGCATCAGCGAGCCCGATGCGGTGATCTCGCGCGCCGACGTGTCTCCCATGCAGATCGGGATCAGCGCCGGTACCAGCATCAATCCGGCGCCATGCGCGGTGGCCATCAAGAACGACCAGAGCGCCAAGCCGGCATGACCAGCCGGCGCGCGCGCCATCTTGGGCGTATGGCCGGTCAGGCGAACGATCGCACCGACGACAAGCAGCCCGGCCGCGACGGCTTGCAACACGCCCCGATTCATCGACAGGCCGAACGCCACCGCGGCAGCCACGAGCGCGATCGACGTGACGTGCCCGATCGCGATCGGCACCAGCGCCCGCAACGCCTGCACCCTGTCGCCTGAACGCACGCCCCAGGCGGCGGCAAACATCCAGCCGGTGGTGGGGTTCAGCCCATGGAGGGCGCCGACGCCCGCGACCACCAGCCACGGCCAGAGGTTTGCCATGACGCGTGCTCGATGATGTTCAGGCCGCGGCGGCGACGGGCGCAGGCTCGTAGCGATCGTGATGGCGCACCCAAGCCATGCCGTGCCCTGCTTGCTCGTCGCGGCCCTTGGGCGTGAGGTCCAGCATGTTGTAGGTGCCCATCATCACCTCCACGCCGCGACCGTAGGTCGAGTAGGTGTGGAAGACTTCACCCGCATCGTCCTTGTAGAAAACGCTGACGCCAGGCGCTTCCTCGCTCGGGAAGGCGCGCATGCTGAAGTTGTAGTTCACGTCGCCCTTGGCGCGCTCTTCGGGCGTAAAGCTGACGCCGAAGTCGTAGTTGAAATCGCTTCCGTTCGATGACACCCACTTGAACTGCCACCCCATGCGCTGGCGAAAGCGCTCGATCTCGGCGAGCGGTGCGCGCGAGACGACCAGCACCGTGACGTCACGGTGTTCGAGGTGGACCTGCATCCCGCCGATGTGATCGGCCATGTAGGAGCAACTCGGGCAGCCTTGCGCCCAACCCGGGCCCAACATGAAGTGCTGCACCAGAAGCTGGCGGCGTCCCTCGAAAAGATCCGCGAGGCTGCGCCGACCCTCGGGGGCCTCGAAAACGTAGTCCTTGTCGATGTGCGCCCATGGCAGCGCGCGGCGCTCGCTGGCGATCTGGTCGCGCAGGCGCGTCAGCTCTTTTTCGCGGGCCAGGAGTGCCTTGCGCTCGGCAATCCATTGCGCCTTCGGCACGACGGGATGATTCAGTGTGTTCATGATGTGCTCCTTGCAGTCACGACGGGTGGTCGGTTTTCGGGCGCCGCACGACGCGGATCTTTCCGCTCGATCCGCCGCCGCAATAGAAGAGATCCGCCCCGTCGGATTCGAGCCCGCTGACACCAGTGCCGCTCGGCATCTCCAGCCGCTCGAGCACGGTGCCGTTCGCCGGGTCGATCCGGCGAAGCTCGCTCTGCTCCCCTTCCCAGGTCGCGTGCCACAGCTCGCCGTCCACCCAGGTCACGCCGGTGACGAAGCGGTTGGATTCGATGGTGCGCCTGACCTTGCCGGTCTCGGGATCGATCTGGTGGATCTTGCGATCGCGGTACTCCCCGACCCACAGGCTGCCCTCGGCCCAGGTGAGCCCCGAGTCGTATCCGTGGCCGGGCGCCGGGATCGACGACATCACCTTGCCCGTGGCCGGATCGATCTTGTCGATGCGCTCCTCGGCGATCTGATAGAGGTACGTGCCGTCGAAGGCGGTGCCGGCGTCGCAGGCGCGGTCGAGCGTTTGCGTGGTCTCGCCGCTCTCGGGGTCGAAGGCGACGAGCCTGGTGCCGGTGGCGGCCCAGATGTGGTGGCCGTCGTGCGTCACGCCGGCGACCTTGCTGACGCCCTCGAAGGGGCCGTATTCGCGCACGATCTCGGCCGCACGCACCGTGGTGTGAGGCCTGCTTCTGCTTGTCTTGCCGGTCATGTCGAGTTCCTTGTGATGCGCCGGGGCCCGGCGCGACAAGGCAACTCTATTCAATCGAGAGCGCGGCGGGGAGTAACAAGATCGTCGTGAATCCTGCGAGCGGCGGCGACAGCCAGCGACGCGCCCTCGCCTGCCCGATCGAACGCACCCTGCCGGCGGCTTCGAGATCGGCCAGGGCGCGCTGGACGGTGCGTTGACTGGCTCCCAGGGCCAGCGCCAGCGCCGAGGTCGACCAGGCTGCGCCGTCGGAGAGCAATGCCACCACCGACCCCTGGTCGCCATCGATCGGCGGCGCCAGGACGACGACGGCGCGCTCGCCGCGCGGCCGGAGCGCGAAACCCCGCGCGGTGGCCTCGACAAGCGCCAATTCCGTGACATGCGCGCGCAGGCGACCGACCTCGACCCGCAGGCGCGCCCGATGCGTCTCGTTGGCGTGGTGGGTGCGGAAAGCGCAGGCGATCAGCGTTTCCCGATCGACATCGCCGGGCCATGCCGCGGCGAGCGTACGCGCCAATGAGAACAGCACGGGCCGGCGCGCCAGCGGCCGCCACGCGTCGCCGACCTGCAGACCGCGACGGCAGGCATCGACAACCAATGCGTCCGAGGCCAGCAGCGCCGCAACCTCGTCGAGGCGCAACGCCTGCTCGCCGTCGACGGAAAGTCGCCGGGCCGCGGGCCGATCGAGCGCGGCCCGGGCTTCCGCCACCTCGGCCAGCAGCGCCGGCACGCCCGCGCGAGAGGCCGCCTCCTGCGCACGGGCGAGCGCCGCACGCGCCGCGCCGATGCGCAGCGAGCGCAGCGACAGTTCCGCCGCAGTCAGTTCGGCCACCGCCGCCAGCGACGGTGCCAGGCCACGCGCATCGAGCCGCGCCAGCGCCGCCGCGGCTTCCTCGAGGCGACCGAGCAGCAGGAGCCGTCGCGTCGCAATCAGCCGCGCCTGCACGGCATTCACGTGATCGGCATGCGCCTCGAGCGTCGCGGCCGCCGCAGCCAGCGATCGCGTCGAGCCGCCCAGATCGCGCATCGCCAGCGCCACTTCGGCCTCGGCGACGACGCAACGCGCACGCGCCAGGACTTCGTGGCTGCCGAAGGCGCGCGCGGCGCGGCGCAACAACTCGCGGGCGCGCGGATGCTCGCCGAGCTGGGCCATGGCGATGCCGCGCAAGGCCAACGCCGGCGGATCGTCGCGCAGCGCGATCCGCTTGAGCGCACCGAGTGCATCGCCGGCGGCAAGGGCGCGCCCGGAAGCGGCGATCAGGGAGTCCATGCCTGGGATGGGGCAGCGTCGTTGGTGACGCTGTCGGTCACCAGTCCCACGCTGGCCGCGATGTCGGCGAGCGTCGCGCCCTTCACGCCCTGCTCGTTGAACCGCGAGGCGGCCGCGCTCAGGATGGCGTCGCGTTTTTCCTGGAAGCGTGCGGTCTGCGTTTCGCGTGGGGTCTCGACGGGCATCGTGTGGGAACAAAAGAGCGGGCGCACCAATTATGCAGACGGCAGGCCGCGCGACCATTTCGGCGAGCGAATGGCATACGATTCCGGCGATGGCAACACAACCCTCCCCGCCGGTCTCGGATTCAAAGTTCGGACGGCCCGATCATGGGTGGAGACTGACCGCCTACACCATCATTTTCGAAGCCGATACGCGCGCTGGACGTCGATTCGACCTGGCGCTCATCGCCGTGATCCTGGCCAGCGTTGCCGTGGTCATGCTCGACAGCGTCGCTTCGATCCACGCCAAGCACGAGACCTTGCTCGACGTCCTCGAATGGACCTTCACCATTGCGCTCACGATCGAATACGTGGCCCGGCTTGTCTGCGTACGGCGCCCCTTGCGCTACGCGAGAAGCGTGTTCGGCATCATCGATCTGCTGGCGCTGTTGCCCTCCTACATCGCGGTCTTCGTGCCCGGCGCGAATGCGCTGATCGATGTTCGGCTGTTGCGGCTGCTGCGCATCTTCCGGATCCTCAAGCTCACCGAGTACGTCGCGGAATTCGGCGCCCTCGGGCACGCGCTTGCTTCGTCGAGGCGGAAGATCCTCGTCTTCATGGCCTTCGTGATGCTGGTCGTTGTGATCATGGGGACGCTCATGTACCTCGTGGAAGGACCCGAGAACGGCTTCACCAGCATCCCGACTGGCGTGTACTGGGCCATCACCACATTGACCACCGTCGGCTTCGGCGACATCGCACCCCATACGGACATCGGTCGCTTTATCGCTTCCATGATGATGCTGCTGGGCTGGGGCACGCTTGCCGTACCGACCGGCATCGTGAGTGCGGAACTCACCTCGCAACGACTGCGTCACGAACCCACCACACGCACGTGTCACGAATGCCTGAGCGAAGGCCACGCGCCTGATGCCAAGTTCTGCAGCGACTGCGGCGCCGAGTTGCCCCCGTGGCAGCGTCACTCCCCCAAGGCTGAATGAGTCGAGCGTGCTGGTAAGCGCCACAGCGCACGTCGGATTTTCCCTACACCAACGCAGCAGCTAAAGGACTATCTTCCGATACCAAATCGGGCAAGGGAGTGTGCTGCCGGAGATTGGGAAGAGAAGATGCTCAAAGCAATTGCGGTGGGCTTTTTTTTGGCGTCGATCATCTACGTGCACCTGCGCGGAAAAGAGCGTCACCGCTTCCGCAAGCAGTTGTTCGATCATTCCGCTTTCCTGGCCCCGCTCAATGTGATGCTCTACACGCTGTCCCGCGTGCCGACGACGCCCTACGTCAGCGTGGATCAATTCGAGGGACTGCGCGAGCTGGAGACCGAATGGGAGACGATCCGCGGTGAGGCCGAGGCCTTGGCGGCCCTTCGCCGCATCAAGGCTTCGGAGAAGAACGACGACGCGGGTTTCAACTCGTTCTTCAAGCATGGCTGGAAGCGCTTCTACCTCAAGTGGTATGAGGAATCGCCGCGCTCCGCCGCGCGGTATTGCCCCCGCACCGTCGAGTTGCTGCAGCGCGTGCCCCGCATCAAGGGCGCGCTTTTCGCAGAGCTTCCGCCCGGCGCCGAACTCAAGCGCCATCGCGACCCCTACGCGGGCTCGCTGCGATATCACCTGGGACTGTCCACGCCGAATGACGACCGTTGCCGGATATGGGTCGATGGCGAACCCTACAGCTGGCGTGACGGCGCCTCCGTCGTCTTCGACGAGACTTTCATTCACTGGGTGCGCAACGACACCGACCGCACACGGCTGATCCTGCTGTGCGACCTGGAGCGACCCTTGCGCTTCCGTTGGGCCGAGGCGATCAACCGCGCCTTCGCCCGCTACGTGATGACTGCGGCGGCATCGCCCAATGATGTCGGCGACCGCACCGGCCTGATCAGCAGAATGTTCCGCATCTCGCTCGTCACCGGCCGGTGGCGGCGCCGCTTCAAGGCCTGGAACCCCACCGTCTACAAGTTCACGCGCTATGCGTTGATCGTGCTCGTGGCTGCCGTCCTGGTTCAGTGGTGACCTTCGACGCAAGGATGCGACGACGGCCTGATTGACGTCAAATCGACGAGACACATTCGAGTCTCGTCGAATGTCTCTCTGTTGATTCCCGGTACGTAATTCCCCTCACGCGTCCGTCAGATTCCGATCAGGAACAGGAAATGACCATGGGCGCCCGCTCTTGTGGAATCCGGAGGAATTCAGCGTATGAACCGAAATCTTGTCAGAGGTCTATTCCTCATGGCGATCTCACTCGCCTTCGGCCTTCAGGCGCTGCGTTACCCGATCGGGGATTTCAGTCGCGCGGGACCGGGATTGTTTCCCGCGCTGGTGAGTTCACTCTTGTTGCTGATCGGCGTGATCACCGTGATTCGATCGTTCTACGTCGAGCGCGTGCAACTGAACCTCAACTTCAAGAACATCGCCATCATCCTGGCGAGTCTCTGTGGCCTGGCACTGATTTCCACCTACGTGAACATGATCGTGGGGATCATCTTCATGGTGTTCTTCTCCACCTTGGCCGGCACTTCCTACTCGTGGGTGCGCAACGTCAAGATTTCCGCCGCCTTGGTCGCGATGGCTCTGGTCCTTCAAAAATTCCTCGGCTTGAACCTGCCGCTCTATTGATGGACGTCCTCAACAACCTGGCGTTCGGCTTTTCACACGCCCTGACCCTGCAGAACCTGCTGTTCTGCGCCATCGGCTGCACGGTGGGCACCCTGGTCGGCCTGCTGCCCGGCCTGGGCCCACTGGCCACCATCAGCCTGCTGCTGCCGCTGACCTACTCCATCCCCACCACGGGTGCGCTGATCATGCTGGCGGGCATCTATTACGGCGCGCAGTACGGCGACAGCGTGAGCGCCATCACGATGAAGATCCCGCACGCCAGCAGCATCGTCGCGTGCATCGACGGCTACCAGATGACGCTCAAGGGCAAGACGGGCCTTGCGCTGTTCACCGCAGGCGTCTCCAGCTTCATCGGCGGCTCGGTCGCCATCCTGGTGCTGGCGTTCCTGGCGCCCATGCTGGGTGAAGTGGCCTTCCTCTTCGGTCCGGCGGACTACTGCGCCATGATGATGGTGGGCTTCGTGTGCGTGAGTTTCGTCACCACGGGCAGCCTGCTCAACGGCCTGGCCATGTGCATGATCGGTGTGCTGCTCGGCACGGTCGGCACCGACGTGAACAGCGGGCTCGCGCGCTTCACGCTGGACCTGCCCTTCCTGATCGACGGCGTCGGCATCGTGAGCATCGCGCTGGGCTGCTTCGGCATCGCCGAGATCACGAAGAACCTTGATTCCCGTGAGGAACGCTCGCCCTTCAACGGCAAGATCCACCTGATCCCGACGTGGGCGGAGTTCAAGCGGATCATCCCGAGCGCCCTGCGCGGCAGCGTCGTAGGCTCGTTCCTGGGGATCCTGCCCGGCGGCGGTCCCACGATTGCGCAGTTCGCGGCGTACGCCATCGACAAGAAGGTCAGCAAGTACAAGCACGAGATCGGCACAGGCTGCATCGAAGGCGTGGCCGGCCAGGCCGCGGCCGACGAGGCGGCAGCGCGCACCAGCTTCATCCCGCTGATGAGCATCGGCATCCCGGAGAACGCCGTGATGGCATTGATGCTGGCGGCCTTCATCATCAAGGGCATCCAGCCGGGGCCGAACATGATTGCCAGCCACCCCGAGCTCTTCTGGGGCCTGGTGGCCAGCATGTGGATCGGCAATGTCTTCCTGCTGGTGCTGAACGTGCCACTGGTGCGCTATTGGCTCTCGGTGTTCAAGATCCCATACAGCGTGCTGTTCCCGTCGATCCTCTTCTTCTGCTGCGTCGGCACCTACAGTGTGAACAACAGCCTGGAGGACATCTACATCACGGCTGCGTTCGGCCTCATGGGCTACATGTTCATGCGGCTGGAGCTGGACGCCGCTCCGCTGATGCTGGGCTTCATCCTGGGCCCCATGCTGGAAGAGAACTTCCGCCGCGCATTGCTGCTGAGCCGTGGGAGTTTCACCACGTTCTTCACGCGGCCCATCAGTGGCACGCTGATGGCGCTCATTGCATTTTTCATCGGCTGGCAGGTGGTCTCGTTCGTCTTGCAGGTACGCAAGAAGAATGCGCTTCGACGGATGGTCGCCTCGCCTCCCGTGACGACGGCCGATGCTTGATACCGATGCGGAGCTCGACGACATGCTCTCCCGCCTGATCGTTGGCACCGGGCGCCGGGCCCGCCTCAAGGTGCAACTGCCTCCACGCTCGGCAACCGGCTGATGATGAGTTCGGCCATCGGCGACGGTGTGCGACCGCGCAGGGTGACGATGCCCATTTCCGTTGACAAAGGTGGCAGCCCGGTCACTTTCACCGGGTGAAGCTTGCCGGCCGCGACCTCCTTTGTCACGGAGGCATGCGTCGCAGCCAGGACCGAGTCACAGGCGAGCGCGACGTCCTTCAGCACCTCGACGTCGTCGCATTCGAGGGCCAGGGAGATTTCCGCCGACGACTCAAGGCCGAGAAGGCGACAGAGCGCCGCGCGCACGTCGACAGGCAACCGCACGGAGAGGACGCCATGCGTCCAGACCTGCTTCAGCGTGACGGAGCCGCCCTCCGTCAGAGGATGGCCGGCACGCACATAGAAGCCCCCCGGATCGCTGCGCAGCGGCCGGATATGCAGGTTGGGGTCCGAAGGGAGGTCCCTGTGGTCGGCAATGAAGAACTCGATGTCTTCCTCGAGCAGGCGCTTCAGCAGCAGTTGCCAGTTGCTGATCTCGACGCGCAGGTTGATGCCGGGAAACTCGCGCCGCATCGCGGCCAGCAGCGGCTTCAGGAAGGTGGCTGCGGGAAACGGACCCGCGCCGAACGCCGTGTCGCCCAGGCCGCGGCTGCGGTAGAGCTCGACGTCGCGTTCCAGGCAACGGCTGTTGAACACCAGTTGCCGGGCCCGCGCGACGACGAACTCACCCGCGGGCGTCGGCACCACCTCCAGCGTTCCGCGGTCGAACAACTGCAGTCCCAGCTCGGCTTCCGCCGCCTGGATGCTGCGGGTGAGCGCCGGTTGGCTGAGGTGCACCTGTTCGGCGGCACGGATGAAGCTTCGCCGGTCGGCGACCGCGACGATGTGTGCCCAGCGCTTGAGGTCCATGAGCCGCTCCTTCATTGGCAATTGCGTCCACTGCATTCATTCTTGACCAACTATGCATTGGACTCAATCGGAGTTCGCCTGAACAATCGCGCTCATTCCAAGAGCCCCGGCGTTCAGACACAGGACCCGGCCTGCCGATCAAAGCCAAGGAGACAACCTGGTGAATCTCATCCAAAACATCGTGCTCGTCGCGATCATCCTGTTTTTTGCCGTGCTGGAGATCCGCTCCGGCAAGCACGAACGCTTCAATGCCACCAAGGACGACACCAAGCTGGAACTGTTCATGTTCCTGGCGCTGCTGGCGGTGTCGCAGCCCTTCATCTTCGGGGTGACGGGCAAGCTGAGCGAACTGGCCATGCCCGGCCAGCGCGGGGCGTGGGCGCACCTGCCGTGGTGGGCCATGGGCGCGATCCTGCTGGTCGCCGACGACATGACGCAGTACTGGTGGCATCGCATCTCGCACTCGCCGCTGCTGTGGCCGCTGCATCGTGCGCACCACACCGCGCACTACATGAGCATCCGCATCACGTACCGGAACAACTTCTTCTACTACCTGATGATGCCGGGCCTGTGGGCTTCCGGCGTGCTCATCTACCTGGGTTTCGGTGACGCCTACCTCGTCTACATCGTGGTCAAGCTCACGGTGATCCTGGGCGCGCACAGTGCCGTGCCGTGGGATGCGCCGCTGTACCGCACGAAGTGGCTGCACCCCCTCGCCTGGGTGCTCGAACGCACAGTCTCGACGCCGGCCACGCACTGGGCGCACCACGCGCTCACCAACGACGACGGCATCGGCCACTACAAGGGCAACTTCGGCAATCTGCTGTTCATTTGGGACATGATCTTCGGCACGGCCAAGATCACCCGTCGCTACCCGGCCAAGGTCGGTCTGCAGGACGACCTAACCTTCGGCAAGGAGCGTTGGTTCGTGGAGATGTTCTATCCGCTGATCCATTCGCGCCGCGCACACTCGGCCCTGGTGCCCGGCGGCAGGGCGTACGAAGAGACAGCGGCCGACGGGGATGCCAAGGCCGAACTTCACACGGCCACGAGGTAGACGTCAGCGCCATGAAGGCGCACCCACCCGCAGCGATTGGTTGTCAGTGCTTTCGGTGACGCGAGATACTGGCGCCGGACGATTGTTCGGCATTGCTGCGATATGGTGGGATCGATGTTCATCCAACCCGAGGTTGTCGCGACTCTCAAGCGCCGCATCGCGCGGGAAGGCTGGGCCATGGCGGGCGTCGGCACAAGGAACACGGCCGCGACCTTCGTCTACACGGTCGGATTGCAGAAAACCTTCGCGCATCCGGACTTGATCATGTTCGGCGTCGCACCGCCGCAGGCCAAGGGGGTCTTCGACGTCATCGCGGAACGTGTGAAGGCAGGCGAACCCGTGCACGAAGGCGTCATGGTCCTCGGCGCCGCGCGGGTTCCATTGATGCCACGGTCGGCAGACGCTTCCCGCATCGAACTGCTGGTCCCTCCCCAGCTCGCACGCGGTCGCTACAACTACGTGCAGATCGTGTGGCCCGACGGAAAAGAGCGGTTTCCCTGGGAGGCCGGCTTCGACAAGAGGAGGCTTCGCTCCCAGTCGTATCTCTTCGAGGTCGGAGCGATCGAAACCCCCTGAGCCCCAGGAAATTCCTCGGGAAATCCCTCGCCTTTGCCACCTCGATTTTCTTGAAAGTTTTGCTGATAATGCGCATTACCAACTCGGTAATACGCATCAGCAAAGCCCATGCCCGCCGCTCGCCGCATCACCCAGCAAGACATTGCCAAGCTCGCAGGCGTGAGCCAGGCGACGGTGTCCCTGGTGCTCAACGGCGCCGAGAACGCGCTGGCGCGCATTCCGCAGGAAACGCGCGAACGGGTGCAGAAGATCATTCGCGACACCGGCTACGTGCCCGATCCGATCGCCCGCCGCATGGCCAGGGGCTCGAACCGGATCCTGGGCGTGTTCACCTACGAGCCGGCTTTCCCGAACGCCCACGCCGACTTCTTCCTGCCCTTCCTGTTCGGCATCGAGGAGGAGGCGCAGGCGCGCGGCTACGACCTGCTGCTCCTGACCGGCGCAGGCGAAGGCGTCCAGCGAAAGATATTTGCGGAGGAAGGCCGACTGCGCATCGCCGACGGCTGCATCGTGCTGGGCAAGACCTTCGACCGGGCCGAACTCGCGCGGCTGGTGGCGGGCGACTATCCCTTCGTCGCGATCGGCCGGCGCGAGGATGCGGGCGGGCCCGTGCCCTTCGTCGGTGGCGACTACGCGACGGCCACCGGCGCGCTGGTGCGGCAGGCACGCGAACTGGGGCATCGGCGGCTGGCCTATCTCGGGTCGATCGGCCCGGCCGAATCGCCGCTGGATCGCTGGACGGGATTCACAGCCGCGCTCGGCAACGACCTCGAACTGGTCCTTCAATTGCCGGACACGACGGCCGACGACGGCGAGTTGCTCGATGCGTTGCTGGCCAGTGGCGCGACCGCGGCTTTCTGCGTCGAACTGGCCGATGCAGTGCGCCTCGAGCGTGCGGCAAGAGCACGCGGGCTGGGGTTGCCGGCCGATTTCTCAGTCGTGGCGCTGGGCTCGCACGTCCGCACGGAAGGCAGCGACACGCGCTTCGCGTCGTTCGCCATTCCGCGCGAGGAGATGGGTCGCCAAGCCACCGCGATGCTCGTGCGACGCGTGGAAGGCGGCATGACGCAAGCGGTGCAACAAGTGCTGCTGCCCTGCGAGCCGATCCGCGGCGAAACCCTCGGCCCCGCGAAGGCGCGCTGAACCCTGCGAACTCACCCACTGGAACGACACAAGCATGCGAGAAATGAAGACGGACATCCTCGTGGTCGGTGGCGGCTTGGGCGGCGTGGCCGCCGCGCTGGGTGCGCTGGAAGCCGGCCGCACGGTGGTGATGAGCGAGGAGTACGACTGGATCGGCGGGCAACTCACCAGCCAGGCGGTGCCGCCGGACGAGCACAGCTGGGTGGAGCAGTTCGGCGTCACACGCCGCTATCGCACGCTGCGCGACGGCATCCGGCGCTACTACCGCGACCACTACCCGCTCACCGCGGCCAGCCGCGCGTGGGACGAACTCAACCCGGGCGCGGGCTGGGTCAGCCGCATCTGCGCCGAGCCGCGCGTCGGTCTGGCGGTGCTCGAAGCCATGCTGGCGCCCCATCGCGGCGCCGGCCGCCTGACGGTGTTGCAACCCTACCGTCCCATCGCGGCAGACACCCAGGGCGACACGGTGCGCGCGGTGACGCTGCGCCATCGCGACACGGCCGACGAGATCACGGTCGAAGCCGCCTTCGTGATCGACGCGACCGAACTGGGCGACCTCCTGCCACTGACGGGCTGCGAGTACGTGATCGGTTTCGAGAGCCAGCCCGACACGGGTGAACCGAGCGCGCCGACCACGGCGCAGCCGCACAACGTGCAGGCGGTCTCGATCTGCTTCGCGATCGACCACGTCGACGGCGACCACACCATCGACAAGCCGCGCAACTACGACTTCTGGCGTGCGTACCAGCCGCACTTCTGGGGCGGGCCGCTGCTGGGCTTCAAGGCGCCGAATCCGCGCACGCTGGAGATCACCGAGCGCTCCTTCACGCCCAACCCGGATGACGATCCCTTGCTGGTCGATGCCGACCAGCGCAAAAGCGGCGGCGACCAGAACCTGTGGACGTTCAGACGCATCGCCGCGCGGCGCAACTTCACGCCGGGCGCCTACGCCTCGGACATCTGCCTGGTGAACTGGCCCATGATCGACTACATGGAGGGCTCGATCCTCGATGTGTCCGAGGCCGAGAAGGCGCGCCATCTGCAATCGGCGGCCGAGCTGTCGCACTCGGTCTTCTATTGGCTGCAGACCGAGGCGCCGCGCACCGATGGCGGCGCGGGCTTTCCGGGACTGCGGCTTCGCGGCGACGTCACCGGCACTTCGCACGGCCTGGCCATGGCGCCCTATATCCGCGAGGGTCGCCGCATCCTCGGCGTGACGCGCATCGTCGAGCAGCACCTGTCGCATGCCGTGCGCGGCGACCGGGGCGCCGTGCGCTACCGCGACAGCGTGGGCGTGGGCATGTACCGCATCGACCTGCACCCGTCCACGGGCGGCGACAACTACATCGACGTGCCGTCCTGCCCCTTCGAGATTCCGCTCGGCGCCTTGCTGCCGCGCCGCATGACGAACCTGCTGGCCGGCGGCAAGAACATCGCCACCACACACATCACCAATGGCTGCTACCGGCTGCACCCGGTGGAATGGAACGTGGGCGAAGTGGCCGGGATGCTGGCCGCCCATTGCCTCGACCACAACGCCACGCCGCATCAGGTGCAGGCCGACGACGCACGACTCGCCACCTTCCAGGCGCTGCTGGCGCGCGCAGGCGTGGAAACACGCTGGCCCGACGTGCGCGCCTATTGATATCGAGACACCGAGGAGACCACCATGTTCCAACGCAAGAAGTCCGTCACGCTCCGCGCCATTGCCGGCGGCTTGGCCCTGTCGCTGGCCCTGGCCGCCGGCGCGTCGGCCGAGACCCAGCTGCGCATGACCATCTGGAGCGCGAATGAAGCGCACCTCAAGCTCTTCAACGGCATCGCCGAAGGCTTCAAGAAGGAACACCCCGACGTCACGGTCAGCTTCGAGTCGCTGCCCTTCGAGAACTACACCACCGCGCTGACCACGCAGATCGCCGGCGGCAACGCACCGGACATGGCCTGGATCTTCGAAACCAGCGCCTACGACTTCGTCAACTCGGGCGCGCTCGTGCCGCTCACCAAGGCGCTCGCCGCCACGCCGGGCTACAACGTGGCCGAGATCAGCCCGTCCGCCGCCGAGCGCTGGTCCAAGGACGGCGTGCTCTACGCCTATCCCTTCTCGACCTCGCCCTTCGCCGTGTTCGTCAACAACGACCTCATCCGAAAGGCGGGCGCCAAGACCCCGGCGGAACTCATCGCCGCCGGGCAATGGACGTGGCCCAATGCGATTGCGACCGCGCAAGCAGTGGCGCAGTCCGGCAAGGGCGGCCTGGTGGTGCGCGACTTCAACTACCAGGCATGGCAGTACCTGTCCTCGGTCTGGAATGCCTGGGGCGCGGCGCCCTGGAGTGCGGATGGCAAGCGCTGCACCTTCGCCGACAAGCCCATGGTCGATGCCCTGGGTTTCATCCACGACGCGATCTTCGTGAAGAAGGCGATTCCCGGACCGGGCCAGAACGTCGACTTCTTCGCCGGCGACGCCGCGATGACGATCACGCAGATCAGCCGCGCTTCGCTGCTGCCCAAGGACAAGCGCTTCGATTGGGACCTGGTGCCGCTACCCAAGGGTCCGGTGGGTGACTACGCGATCGTCGGCCAGGCCGGCATCGGCGTGCTGAAGGCGGGCAAGGACGCGGCGATGGCGACCGCATTCGTCGGCTACATGACCAACCCGGAGAACTCGGCCAAGCTGGCGCAGTTCTTCCCCTCGGCGCGCAAGTCACTGCTCAACGCCGAGGTGCTCGGCAAGACCAACGCGCTGCTTTCGCCGGCACAACTCGACAAGGTCGTGGTCTCGGGCATCTCGACCGGCAAGGTGATGCCTGCGCACACGGACTTCGCGCGGCTCCAGCAGATGGTGCGCTCCGGCCTCGACGCGGTCTGGCAGCCCCAGGCCGACATCCCGGCGGCGACACGCGCGATCTGCGCCCAGATCGGCCCGCTGCTCGCGCAGTAAGGCGCCGCTGCAAGCGCCATGGCTGGTTCACCAGATCCCGCGCCAGAGTTGCCGCTCGCCACGCCACGGCCGTTCTGGACGATCGCGCGGCGCGACAGCGTAGCGGGCTTGCTGTTCGCCGCGCCGCAACTGGCGGGCACGCTGGTGTTCGTGCTCGTGCCGCTGGTGCTGGTGTTCTGGTATTCGCTGCACGAGTGGAACGTGCTGGCCAACACCTTCAACTACACCGGCGCGCGCAACTACGAACTGTTGCTGAGCGACCCCACCCTGCCCGGCGTGCTGCTGGCCTCGGCGCTGTTCTCGGCCGGGCTGGTGGTCCTGAACATGAGCCTGGCCCTGCTGCTTGCCGTGCTGCTGAACCAGAAGCTTGCGGGCATCACTGTGTTTCGCACGCTGTTCTTCTCGCCAGTGGTGGTCTCGCTGGTCGCCTGGACCATCGTGTGGGGCTTCCTGCTGCAGCACAACGGCGGCATCAACGGCGTGCTCAAGTTGGTGGGCGTCGAAGGGCCGAACTGGCTGCGCGCGCCCGCCACCGCCATGCTCTCGGTGATCGTGGTGCAGGTGTTCAAGAACGTGGGGCTCAACATGGTGCTCTTCCTGGCAGCGCTGCAGGGCGTGCCGCGCGAACTCTACGAGGCTGCACGCATCGACGGGGCGCCGCGCTTCAAGCAGTTCCGCCGCATCACGCTGCCGCTCATCAGCCCGACGATCCTGCTGACGTCCATCATCACGATCGTCGGCTCGTTGCAAGTGTTCGCACAGATCGCAGTGCTGACGCAAGGCGGGCCGGGCGTGTCGACGACGGTGCTGGTGTATTACCTCTACCAGCAGACCTTTCAGTTCCATCGCTTCGGCTATGGCTCGACGCTGGCGATCGTGCTGTTCGCGATCGTTGCGTTGCTGACACTGGCCCAGTGGCAGATGCGCAAGAAGTTCGTCTTCCATGAACAGTGAGATCTCCGCGCGCATGAAGGTCGTGCTGTACGGGCTGCTGTGCGTGCTGCTGATTCCCTTCGTGTTCCCGACCTGGTGGATGCTGACGTCTTCGCTCAAGCCGATCAGCGACATCTTCGTGTTTCCGCCGCAGCTCTTTCCGACGCACCCGGACTGGAGCACCTACAAGCAGGTGTTCACGGTCCAGCCCTTCGCGCAGCAGTACTGGAACTCGGCATGGATCGCGGCGGTGGTGACGGCGGCCACGCTCGCCATCTCGTCAATGGCCGGCTATGCCTTTGCACGCATTCGCTTCCCCGGCGCCAATGCCTTGTTCGTCGTCGTGCTGACCGGCTTGCTGATCCCTTCCGAAGTGACCATCGTTCCGCTGTTCCGGATGTTCCTGAGGCTCGGCTGGGTCAATACGCACTGGCCGCTGGTGCTGATTCCGGTCTTCGGCGCGCCCAGCGTCTTCGCGACCTTCGTGATGCGCCAGTTCTTCATCGCGCTGCCACAGGAACTGGAAGAAGCCGCGCGCGTGGATGGCCTCGGGCGCTTCAAGATCTTCCGCACCATCGCATTGCCACTGGCGCGGCCGGCCCTGGCGTCGGTGGCGATCTTCACCTTCCTCCACAGCTGGAACCTGTACCTGGAGCCGATCGTTTTCCTGTCGACGCCATCCAAGTTCACGCTGCCGCAGGCGCTCACGCAGTACACCGATGCCTACGGCGGGCCGATGTGGAACATCCAGCTTGCCGCGGCCACGCTCACCGCGCTGCCTGTGCTGATCGTCTTCGTGCTGGCGCAGAAGCAGTTCGTCGAAGGACTGGCCCACACGGGGCTCAAAGGCTGAGCTTCCACATCCCAATCTCGTTCATGGCAGAAGTCCTTCTCTCCGGAATCCAGAAACGCTTCGGCGCCGTGCAGGTCATCCACGGGCTGGACCTGCACATCCACGACGGCGAGTTCGTGGCGTTGGTGGGCCCCTCGGGCTGCGGAAAATCGACCTTGCTGCGCATGATCGCCGGGCTGGAGGCCGTCACGCACGGCCGCGTCCGGATCGGCGGGCGCGACGTGACCGACCTCGATCCGAAGGACCGCGACATCGCGATGGTGTTCCAGAACTACGCGCTCTATCCGCACATGACAGTGGCGGCCAACATGGGTTTCTCGCTGGAGCACCGCGGGCGGCCGAAATCGGAGATCGCCGAGCGCGTGCGCTGGGCGGCCGACATCCTGGGGCTGGCGCAGTTGCTCGAGCGCTATCCGCGCCAGCTCTCCGGCGGCCAGCGCCAGCGTGTCGCCATGGGGCGCGCCATCGTGCGCGATCCGCAGGTGTTCCTGTTCGACGAGCCCCTGTCCAACCTGGATGCGAAGCTTCGCATCGTCATGCGCGGCGAGATCAAGGGCCTCCACCAGCGCCTCAAGACGACCACGGTCTATGTCACGCATGACCAGGTCGAAGCGATGACGATGGCGGACCGCATCGTGGTGCTCAATGCGGGTCGGGTCGAGCAGGTCGGCTCGCCGCTCGAACTCTTCGACCGTCCGGCCAATCAGTTCGTGGCGGGCTTCATCGGCTCGCCGGCGATGAACTTCATCCCCGGTCGCTGCACGCCGAAGGGCTTTGCGGCCGCAGGCGCACTGTTGCCCCTCTCATCGGCTGCCACGCTCCTGCACGAGGGACGCGAGGCCGTCTGCGGTATCCGGCCCGAGCACTTCGAGATCCGCGCCGCGGGCGAAGGTACGCCAGCGCAAGTTCTGCTGGTCGAGCCACTGGGTTCCGAGACTCAACTCAGCCTGCGCCTGGGCGATACGCAGGTGATCGCCCTGTTCCATGATCGCCTGGCCCTGGCGCCGGGAGATGTCATGCACCTGCGTCCGAAGACGGGCGCGGTGCATCTGTTCGACGCGGCAAGCGGCATGCGAATGGACGCTGGGTCCGACGCATCGCCGTGATGATGGCATCGCGATCTGCATCGATGCTGTAGTCGTCGCTGTCGCGACGTCAGCCCGCGAACGCGGCGGCCGCGCGCACTTCATCCGTGAAGCCGATTCACAGATGATGTGCAGGCGCAGTTATTTCCATGTCCGGGCGCGAGAAGCACCATTGGCTCCACAGACGCATTCACGGAGACACACATGGAAGAACGCACCGAACTGCAGGAAGCCCTGCTCGACAGCCTGCAACGCGTGGTCGACAAGGAAATCGCACCGCTGGCCCAGGAGATGGACGAGACCGAAACATTTCCGAAGCACCTGATCTCGGTCTTCGGTGAACTGGGCCTCATGCAGGCCAGGGTGCCCGAGGAATACGGCGGCCCGGGACTCGACCTCACGACGACCTGCATGGCCAAGGAACTTGTCGCCAAGGTCTCGATGACCGGCGCCCAGCTCATCAACCAGAACACGATCTCCTTCGTGCTGCCGTTGCTTCATTTCGGCTCCGAGGAGCAGCGCCGCAAATGGCTGCCGCTGGTGGCCAAGGGCGGGGTCGTGAGCTCCGTCGCCATCACCGAGCCGCATGCAGGCTCCGACGTGGGCGCGATGCGGACCAGCGCGGTGCGCGACGGCGACCACTATGTGGTCAACGGCCAGAAGTGTTTCATCACCATGGCGCCGTTGGCCGACTACATCACGCTGTTCGCCAAGACCGGCGACACGGCCAAGCGCGGCGTGGACAACATCAGCTGTTTCATCGTCGACATGAAGTCGCCCGGCATCTCGCTCGGCCAGAGCGAGAAGATGATGGGCCAGCGCGGCACGCCGCATGCCGACATCTATTTCGACAACGTGCGGGTGCCGGTGGAGAACCGCATGGGCGAGGAAGGCAAGGGATTCCTCTCGTGCATGCACATCCTCGACCTGAACCGTCCGACGGTCGCGGCTAGCGCGGTAGGCGTCGCGCAGGGCGCCTTCGACATCGCGGTCGCCTACGCCAGGGAGCGCAAGGCCTTCGGCAAGGCGATCGGCGAATTTCAGGGCCTGCAGTTCATGCTGGCCGACATGCACATCCAGATCGAGGCGGCGCGCGCCCTGCTCTACAAGTGCACGCGTGCGATCGACGCCGGTCGAACCGATCGACTCACGGAGATGGCTTCGATGGTCAAGTGCTTCTGCACCGACACCGCGATGAAGGTCACGACCGACGCTGTGCAGATCCTCGGCGGTCACGGCTACGTACGCGGCAACCATGTCGAACGCATGATGCGTGATGCCAAGGTCTTGCAGATCTACGAGGGCACCAACCAGATCCAGCGGATGGTGATCGCCCGTCGGGCGCTCGGTTTTCGCTGAGCACGTTCATGCCCGCGATTTCTCCGAGCGCCCAGGGTGCACTCTCCGGCGTGCGAGTGCTCGACTTCACCTTCGTCATGTCGGGTCCGTACTGCACGCGGCTGATGGCCGACCTTGGCGCCGACGTCATCAAGATCGAGTCGAAGACCGGCGACCTCACGCGCAGCCGTCCTCCCCTGCGCGAAGGCCGCAGCAGCTATTACGCGTCGCTGAATTGCGGCAAGCGCAGCATCGTGCTCGACCTCAAGAGCCCCGCAGCGCGCGACATCGTCCATGAGTTGGTCAAGGAAGCCGATGTGGTGGTGGAGAACTTCCGACCGGGCGTGATGAAGCGACTGGGCCTCGGCTACGAGACCTTGAGCGAGATCAATCCGCGGCTGGTCTACTGCTCGATCTCGGGCTTCGGCCAGGGCAAGTCCGGCGACGGCAAGGGGGCCTACGCGCCGACGCTGCATGCGCTCTCGGGCTTCGACAGCGCGCTTCGCTCCTACCAGGACGACGCCAGCCGGCCGCCCAACACAGGCATCTTCGTCGCCGACGTGCTGGGAGGCTCGCTCGCCTTCGGCGGCATCCAGGCGGCGCTGGTGCAGCGCCAGCGCACGGGCAAGGGAGACTATGTCGACCTGTCGCTGCTCGACTCGATGATCAGCCTGATGGTGTGCGAGGTGGGCGAAGCCCAGTTCCCCGAGCAGCCGATCCACTTCGTCTACAAGCCGACGCCGGCGAGCGACGGGCACCTGGTGGTGGCGCCCACCACGCAGGACAACTTCATCGCCTTGTGCGAAGCCACGGGCCATCCCGAATGGCTGGACGATCCGCGCTTCGCCACCGGCCGCGGACGCCAGAAGCACTGGGACGAATTCCTGGCCGAACTGGCGAAGTGGGCCACGCAGTACACCGCCGAGGAGTGCGAGCGCATCCTGGACGCACACCACGTGCCTTGTTCGCGCTATCTCGACATCAAGGAGACGATGGCGCTGCCGACGGTGCGCGAGCGCGGAACGATGTGCGAGATGAACGACGGCGCCGGCGCCTTCGTCGTCGCGGGCACGCCTTTTCGGATGACGCATGGCAACGCGGGCCCCCGCGCGCACATTCCTGCGCTCGGCGCCGACGGCCCGGCCATCCTCGAACAACTGCTGCACCGGGACGCCGCAGGCATCGCCCGGCTGAAAGAAGCGGGCGTACTGGGGGGCTGATGCCTTCCAACATTTCAGTACAACAGAGGCAACAACCATGAAGATTCTGGTCCCCGTCAAGCGGGTCGTCGACTACAACGTCAAGGTTCGCGTCAAGAGCGACGGCACGGGCGTTGACATCGCCAACGTCAAGATGAGCATGAACCCCTTCGACGAGATCGCCGTCGAAGAGGCTGTGCGGTTGAA
>NZ_JBFTJF010000020.1:0-103427 GCF_056395305.1 Variovorax sp. 10L426
CACGCTGACAAACAACGGGGGTAAGGGGGTCGTGTGCCTAAAAACAGCCGCGACTCCATCCAGTAGCTCACACTGGACGCAAGACCGCGCTCAATGTCCGCCACCAGGTTCGGTCAACGCCACATCGGCCTACTGATGAAATATCCGGGTTAGAAAGAAAAAACCCGGCCAGCGGGCCGGGTTCGATGGCAGCGAAAGACGGCTTACGCGTATTCCGCGAGCGCCTTCTTCATCTTCTTCATGGCCGCGACCTCGATCTGGCGAATGCGTTCGGCGCTCACGCCGTAAACCGCAGCCAGGTCATGAAGCGTCATGCCGCCCGAGCCGTCGTCGTTCACCTTGAGCCAGCGCTCTTCGACGATGCGGCGGCTGCGGTCATCCAGGGATGCCAGCGCGGTTGAGATGCCGTCCGTCGACAGCCGATCACGCTGCCGCGATTCGATCTGCGCGGTCGGCTCCTGGCTCGCGTCGGCCAGGTAAGCGATGGGGCCGAAGCCCTCATCACCATCGTCGGATGGACTGGGGTCCAACAGCACATCGCCGCCGGAGAGGCGCGTTTCCATCTCCAGGACTTCTTCAGGTTTCACGTTGAGGCGGGTCGCCATCTGCGTGACTTCGTCCGCGCTCAGGGTGTCACGGTGCGTATGGCCATCCAGGGCGGCCGCGTCGGCCTTGAAACCTTGCTTCATCGAGCGCAGATTGAAGAAAAGCTTGCGCTGGGCCTTGGTCGTCGCGACCTTGACCATGCGCCAGTTCTTCAGGATGTATTCGTGGATCTCAGCCTTGATCCAGTGCATGGCATAGCTGACCAGCCGCACGCCTTGGTCGGGGTCGAAGCGCTTCACGGCCTTCATCAGGCCGACATTGCCTTCCTGGATCAGGTCGCCGTGCGGCAGACCATAGCCCAGGTATTGGCGGGAAATCGAAATAACGAGCCGCAGGTGCGACAGGATCAACGCACTGGCAGCTTCCAGGTCGTTATGGTCGCGCAATTTGCGCGCAAAACCCTGCTCTTCCTCGAGCGTCAACAAAGGCAGCCGGTTGGCTGCCGAGATATAGGCGTCCAGGTTACCCAGCGACGGCACCATCGACCAGGGATTGGCGACGGCGAGCTGGTTGGCAGAGGCTCCAGACAATGATGTCATTCGGGAAACTCCTTTGTTGGTGACCATATTAGCACTCGATTAGAGGGAGTGCTAAGGTCAGGGTTCCCACCTACTTTCAATGAGGCTGATAGCTTGAACCCGTCGAAAAGCTGGCCAAGCTGTTCCGGCGGCGGGCTTACCAGCGGATACCGAGGCGCAGAAATAGCCTCGAAAGTACGAAAAGCGGGCCGACCCAGAGATATTGGATATCTTCGAAAAATGAGGGTTTCTTGCCTTCGATCCTGTGGCCGATGAACTGGAAAGCCCATGCGACAACAAAGATAGCGGCGGAAACGGGCAATACAAGGTCGCCCATGGCGTGGATGGCTGCCAAGAGGATCGCCGTCCCGCCGATCATGGTGACCAGAAAGGCCGGCGAACGCAGGGTGGCGTAGTAGACGAGGCTGGCCGCCACGAAGGCGTAGGCCACCCAGGGATGCAACGCGAAGAGCAAGCCAACGATGCTCAGCATGATCGCCGGAATGGCCACCATGTGAATGGCTTCGTTTGTCGGGTTGCGATGGCTCTCGCCATAGTACGCGAGCAGGCGATCGACCTTGCGATCGGCGCCCGTCAGCGGTGTTGCCGCGGTATTCATGGTGTCTCCTCGTTCTTCTGTCGGGGCATGATGCCAGACTGAGCTTCCGGCCACCAATGGGCCGGCCGCGACCCGCGCCTATCCGAGCAGGGCCTGGGCGAACTCCCGGGCGTCGAAGGTTTCCAGATCTTCCAGCTTTTCGCCGACCCCGATGAAATAGACCGGGATAGGCCGTTCGCGAGCGATCGCGCACAGGACGCCGCCCTTTGCAGTGCCATCGAGTTTGGTAACGACCAGACCCGTCAAGCCGAGCGCCTCATCGAATGCCCTGACCTGGGCCAGTGCGTTCTGCCCGGTATTGCCGTCGATCACGAGGAGCACCTCGTGCGGCGCGGTCGTATCGGCGCGAGCGACGACCCGCTTGATCTTCTTCAGCTCGTCCATCAAGTGAATCTGCGTCGGCAGCCGGCCGGCCGTGTCGACCAGGACCACGTCCTTGCCGCGCGCCTTGCCCGCGTTGACCGCGTCGAAGCTCACCGCGGCGGGGTCGCCGCCCTCCTGGCTGACGATTTCGACAGTGTTCCGGTCCGCCCAGACCAGCAACTGCTCCCGCGCTGCCGCCCTAAAAGTATCGGCCGCAGCCAGCAGCACAGACGCGCCCTCGTTGGCCAGGTGCTTGGTCAGCTTGCCGATGGACGTGGTTTTCCCTGCTCCGTTCACGCCGGCAACCATGATCACCGTCGGCGTGTATTGGCCGATCACCAATGGTTTTTCGAGCGGGCGCAGCAGGTCGGCGATCGCATCCGCCAGCAGGGCCTTCACTTGCCCGGCGTCGGTCGCCATGTTGCTCTTTACGCGGCGACGTAGATCGTCCAGTAAGTGCTCAGTGGCTTTGACGCCGGTATCGGCCATCAGCAGCGCTTCTTCCAACTCCTCATAGAGCGCGTCGTCGATCTGGGCGTTGACGAAGGTGGCGGCGATACTGTTGCCGGTCTTGCGCAGGCCGCTCTTGAGCTTGTTGAGCCAACCGCTGCGTTCGGCTGCTGGCGGCTCGGCGGCCGGAACTACGACTTCGGCTGCCGGCGGGGGCAGGGGCACCAACACTGGTGCTGGCACCGGTGTCGGTGACTTCTCCAGCGGTTCCTCGAACTTCGCAGGTACAGGCTCCGGTTCGGGCGGAACGACCGGCGCGGGCGAGGCGATACGGCCCCCGAACCAGGTGGATGGCGAAAAGACCGACTTTGCGGGTGCCGCAGGCTCCGCCGAGGGTTCAACCGGCGAAACTTCGGGCTCGGGCGCCGGGGCTGGCGCCTCGGCGGGCGGTTTTTTCTTGAAGAAACTGAACATTGAGTCGTTTTTACAATCCGAGCCATTCTATGAAACACCCCTCGCCACGCCGCGCAGCGTTTGGTGCGGTGCTGGCCTCGGTGCTGATGGCGCCTTGGATCTTGCCCGCGTCCGCGCAGTCCTCCCCCCCACCCCATTCAGACTCATCGCCTTCGGCCGCCGCATCGGCCGAGCCACAGAAGTTCACGCTCGCCAACGGCATGACATTGATCGTCAAGCCTGATCGCCGCGCCCCTACCGCCGTCCAGATGCTCTGGGTTCGTGTCGGCTCAATGGATGAGGTCGACGGCACTTCAGGCGTTGCTCACGTTCTGGAGCACATGATGTTCAAGGGCACCAAGGACCTGAAGCCGGGTGAGTTTTCCCGGCGGGTCGCGGCACTCGGCGGACGCGAAAACGCCTTCACGACCCGCGACTACACCGGCTTCTACCAGCAGATCCCGGTTGAAAAGCTCGAACAGGTCATGAAGCTGGAGTCTGACCGATTTGCCAACATGCAATGGCCGGACGACGAATTCAAGCGCGAGATCGAGGTCGTCAAGGAGGAGCGCCGCATGCGCACCGACGACCAGCCGCGCGCCTTGCTCGGCGAACAACAAAACGCCGCTGTCTTCACCGCGTCGCCGTACCACCGCCCGGTGGTCGGATGGATGAGCGACCTCGATGCCATGACGCCTGCGGACGCTCGCGCCTTCTTCAAGCAGTGGTACACGCCCGAGAACGCGGTGATCGTCGTGGTGGGTGATGTCGACGTGGCGCAGGTGCGCGCCATGGCCGAGAAATACTATGGCTCGATCCCGGCGCGCGCGCTGCCGGTGCGCAAGCCTCGCACCGAACCCGCCCAGCGCGGCGTTCGCCGTATCGAATTCAAGGCACCGGCCGAGCAGGCCTATGTGTCGCTCGCGTTCCGTGTGCCGCAGATCGACCCCGCCGACAAGTTCGCGGGCGACATCGATCCTTACGCGCTCGTGGTGCTGTCGGCGGTGCTCGACGGCTACCAGGGTGCTCGGCTGGACCGCGCGTTGACGCAAGGTCCCGATCGCGTGGCGGACCAGGCGGGGGCCTATTCCGGTTTCGTCGGCCGCGGTCCGCAGTTGTTCGTGCTCGAAGGTGTCCCGGCGGCAGGCAAGACCGCCCAGGCTGTCGAGACCGCGCTGCGCGCAGAAGTCGCGCGGATTGCTCGCGACGGCATTGGCGAGGCCGAACTGGCCCGCGTGAAGACTCAGTGGGTGGCCAGCGAGACCTACAAGCTCGACTCCGTCATGGCGCAAGCGCGTGAACTCGGCAGCAACTGGGTGCAGGGCCTTCCGCTGGATGCAAGCGCCCGGATCATCGAACGCCTGCAGGGCGTCACGGCCGCGCAGGTGCAGGCAGTGGCGGCGAAGTATTTCGGCGATGACCAGATGACGACCGCCGTCCTGCGGCCCTTGCCGCCCGAGAAAAACGGCCGCCCGCGCGGCTTTGCAGCGCCGACGGGCGATCTGCGCTGAAAGAGGGCTGCATTCCCATGTTCAAGATTCCAAAGATGGCCCTCCGCGCTGTCCTCGCCGGCACTGCCGTACTTCTTGGCGCGAACGCCTTCGCCGCCATACCGATCCAGCACTGGACCTTGCCGAACGGCGCCAAGATCTATCTCGCCGCAACCAGCGCGTTGCCGATCGTCGATGTCCAGGCGGACTTCGACGCCGGCGCCCGTCGCGACCCGCCCGCGCAAGCCGGTCTTGCCAGCGTGACCGCGATGATGGTCGAAAAGGGTATGCGCGCGAGCGGAAGCGATCCGGCGATGGACCAGAACGCCCTCGGCGAAGCCTGGGCCGATCTGGGCGCGAATTTCGACGTGAGCGCCGGTTCCGAACGCACCAGTTTCACGCTGAGAACATTGTCCGAGCCTGCGCTGCTCGACAAGGCGGTTCGGCTCGCGGCGCGCCAGATCGGCGAGCCGGCCTTTCCGGAGGATGTCTGGAAGCGCGAGCGGGAGAGGCTCAACGCGGCCATCAAGGAAGCCAACACGAAGCCGGCGACCATCACGGAGCGGGCCTTTTCCCAGGCGGTCTACGGCACGCATCCATATGGCCTCGACGTGACCGAGGCGACCCTGGCGCAGATCGACGTCGCCGCCATGCGCCGCCGATACGAGCAACTCATCGTCCCTTGCCGCGCCAAGATCAGCATCGTCGGCGCGGTGACACGTCCGCAAGCGGAAAGCATCGCGACGACGTTGCTGTCCCGTTTGCCGGCCTCGTCTTCATGCGCCGAACTCCCTGCCGTGCCCGAGGTGATGCCGCTCACCGCGGCCAAGGAAGAGCGGTTGCCGTTCGACTCGGCGCAGGCGCACGTGCTCATCGGCCAGCCTGGCTACCGGCGCGCCGACCCGGACCACTTCGCGCTCAACCTCGGCAACTACATCCTCGGCGGGGGCGGGTTCGTGTCGCGCCTGACCGAGCAGGTGCGCGAAAAGCGCGGACTGACCTACAGCATCTACAGCGGCTTCTCTCCGGGGCTGCATGCGGGCGCCTTCCGCATCGGTTTCCAGACGCGGCCCGACCAGGCCGAGGAGGCGGTGAAGGTCTCGCGCGAGGTACTGGCGAAATTCGTTGCCGACGGACCGACCGAAGCCGAGCTGAAAGCCGCGAAGGACAACCTTATCGGCGGTTTTCCGCTGCTGCTCGACAGCAATCGCAAGCTGCTCGGCAATGTCGCGAACATCGCGTGGAACGACTTGCCGCTGGATTACCTCGACACGTGGACGGCCCGGATGAACGCCGTCACGGTGGCCGACATCAAGGCCGCGTTCGCGCGCAAGCTCCAGCCGGACCGCATGGTGACTGTGATTGTGGGCGCCCAGCCCTGACAAACGCCGGGGTTCGGCGCGGTGCCGTTAAGCTTTGCGTGTGAAGCCAACTTCCCGAACCCCTCTCCCCGCCGCGGCCAAGACGGCCGCTTCTGCCAAGCTGGCCAAGGCGCCGCATTTCGTCCGGATCATCGGCGGTGAATGGAAGCGCACTCGCCTGGCCGTCGCCGACAAACCCGGCTTGCGTCCCACGCCCGATCGAGTCCGCGAGACACTCTTCAATTGGCTCGCGAGCCTCGCGGGCGCTGGCGGCGGCGAGTTGCCAGGGTGGAAATGCATCGATGCCTTCGCCGGGACCGGTGCGCTGGGCCTCGAAGCTGCTTCGCGCGGCGCGAACGCGGTGCTGCTGTGCGAACAGGATCCGGCACTCGTTGCGCAGTTGCAGACGCTGAAGACCAAGCTCACCGCCGATGCCGTGCGCGTCGAGCGGGGTAACGGCGTCACTGCCCTGGAGCGTGCCCCCGCCGGGAGTCTGCACGCAGTGTTCCTCGACCCGCCATTCGAAAACACAGCCCTGTACGTGCCCGCGCTGCGCGCAGCCGAGCGCGCGTTGCGACCCGGCGGCGTGATTTATCTCGAAGCTGCGCAACGGTGGGACGTTGACGAACTCGCTGTGCTGGGATTGACGATCTATCGCCATCTGAAGGCCGGTGCAGTACACGCGCACCTTCTTCAACGCACGGCGGACGCGGCTGCATAATCCGCCGAACCAGGCCGCGAGCGGCTGCATCAGGAGGAAGCAACCATGACCAGCAACGTGATCGCGGTATATCCCGGCACTTTCGACCCCATGACGCTCGGCCACGAAGACGTGGTCCGGCGCGCGACCCAGTTGTTCTCCCGTGTCATCGTCGCCGTCGCTGCAGGTCATCACAAGAAGGCACTCTTCACGCTGCAGGAGCGCATCGACATGGCGCGCGAGGCCGTGAAGCCATTCAGCGACCAGGTCACTGTCGAAAGCTTCTCGGGCCTCCTACGCGACTTCGTCGTCGCGCGCGGCGGCAAAGCCATGGTGCGTGGGCTGCGCGCCGTGACGGACTTCGACTACGAGTTCCAACTCGCCGGCATGAATCGCTCGCTCATGCCCGAAGTCGAAACCGTGTTTCTCACACCCAGCGACAAGTACCAGTTCATCTCCAGCACGTTCGTACGAGAGATTGCGATGTTGGGCGGCGAAGTCGACAAGTTCGTGTCGCCCAAAGTGCAGGAAAGCCTGATGGCTAAAGTGCGCAGCCTCGGCCGCGAATGACCGAGTCGGTGCCGCTTCGCCTGCACTCCCTCGGCGAGGCGGCCCTGGTGTGTGAGTTGCCCGCGCCGGCGACCTTGACGCAGCAGCAGCGGATCTGGGCGCTCGCGGCCGAAGCCATGCAGTGGCGCGGCGTTCGCGAGGTGCTCCCTGGGATGAACAACCTGAGCCTGCTCTTCGATCCCGATCAGATCGACAGCGCCGAGCTCGAGATGCAGGTGCTTTCCGCGTGGCCGCAGTTGAATGCGTCGTCGATCGAGGGGCGTCGCATCGAGATTCCGGTCAACTACGGCGGCGAGTTCGGCCCCGACTTGGCGGAGGTGGCCCTGCACACCGGTCTCACGCCGTCCGAAGTCGTCCGGCGGCACAGCGAGGGAGATTACGTGGTGTACCTGCTCGGCTTCCTGCCGGGCTTTGCCTTCATGGGCGGACTCGCGCCCGAGCTTGCCACGCCGCGCAGGTCCGCGCCTCGGCTGGAAGTGCCTGCAGGGGCAGTCGGTATCGGCGGCGAGCAGACGGGGATCTATCCGATGGCGTCGCCCGGAGGGTGGCAGTTGATCGGAAGAACCTCGCTGAAGCTGTTCGATCCGAGTGCCGCCGAGCCCACCCTGTTAAGGCCTGGTGACCATGTGCGCTTCGCCGTGGAAAGCGTGGAGGCATGATGGCTGTCGGCGTCACCGTATTGCGCCCCGGCATGATGGCTTCGGTGCAGGACCTGGGCCGGCACGGCCATCGGCAGTTGGGCGTCTGTCCGGGTGGCGCGCTCGATCCGTTGGCGCTCGTGCTGGCGAATCGTCTCGCGGGCAATCCCGACGGCGCGGCCGGGCTCGAACTCACGATGGGAGGATGCGAGTTGCGTTTCGATGCGGCGACGCGCATCGCGATCACTGGCGATGACTTCGACGCGCGTCTGGACGGCGCGCCCCTCTGGCCCGGTTGGAGCGTGCCCGTGCGCGCCGGCCAGACACTCAAGTTTGGGCGCGCCAATCGCTCAAGCCGGAAAATGGGCCTACGGACCTGGCTGGCGGTTGCAGGTGGTATCGACGTGCCGGTGATCCTCGGTTCGCGAAGTACAGACCTGAAGGCCGGGTTCGGCGGCCATGAAGGTCGGCTCCTGAAAGCAGGCGACAGCTTGATGTCGGGCCTGTCAGCCCTGAGTGCCGGTCAGCTGTCGAGGCGGCCATTCGGCGTGCGCATGCCCCAATGGCACGTCAATGTGGACGACGGCGCGATTGTCTTGCGCGCCATGCCCGGTCCTGAGTACGAGCAGTTCACAGCGGCTTCACGCGAACTGCTGTGGCGCGAGCCCTGGCGCATCACGCCGCGGAGCAACCGCATGGGCAACCGGCTGGAAGGATCGGAGCTCAAGCGCAAGCGCGGACTCGACATCCTGTCGTCGGGCGTGATTCCCGGAACGATCCAGGTGCCGCCTTCGGGGCAGCCCATCGTGCTGATGGGCGACGCGCAAACGACGGGCGGCTATCCGCGCATCGGCGTGATCATTCAGGCGGATCTGTGGAAGCTGGCGCAGGCGCCGCTCGACGGTCGTCTTCGATTCCGGCAGGTCGATGCCGCGGAGGCGCTTGCCGCCTTGCATGAACAGCAGCGCTATCTCGCGCACCTCGCGCAAGGCCTTGCTTCCATGGATTGGATCGCACCGGCGCGGAAGTCCGTTTCGGCGGAGCCTCAAGCCGATTGAACGCGCTGCGGCGCGGACTCAGCTGGCGGTGCTCGTGTTCAGGTTTTCCAGCCAGCGGCGGAGTGCGGTGTTGACGAACTCCGGCTTCTCCATCGTGAGCATGTGGCCGCACTGCGGGACCCATGCGAGTTCGGCGTGGGGCATCAGCGCGGCAATTTCGCGCGAACACTCGGGAGGCGTGAGGCGGTCGCCGTCGCCGCACATCACCAGCGTGGGGCATCGCAGCCGGGCCAGATGCGGTCGCTGGTCGGGACGCTCCATCAGCGCACGGTTCTGGCGGATCAGCTGCGTGGTGCCGGCGTCGAGGATCAGGTCGACGTAGCGCCGGACGAGTGCCGCATCGCCGGCCTGGACGGGGTGGAAGGCGAAGCCGGCGTTGAGTTCGATCACGTCGCGCGCCTCGCCGTGCTCGAACAGTTCGATCGCCGATTTGCGGAGTTCGTACATGTCGGGCGTCTCCGGTCGCGCATTGGTGCCGAGCAGCGCCAGCCCTGCGATGCGCTCGGGCGCCTGGCGTGCTGCCTCCATGGCGATCATTCCGCCCATCGACGCGCCGCATAGGATCAGAGAACCGGTTTGCTCCGACAACAAGGCAGTGGCCATGGTCTCAATGCGGTCATGACGCATGTGCACGTCGCTCACGCGAACGCCGAGCGACGAGGGCAGGGCGGGGATCTGGGCTTCCCAGAGGCGCTCGTCGCAGGCGAGGCCGGGCAACAGGACAAGACTTGGCATGGGCGAATTCTCCGCCATCGCGCACGGACACCTCGCCGTCACCCGCTGCGAGGACAATACGCGTCAGCCTATGCCCACTACCGAACTCATTCTGATCCGCCACGGTGAAACCGACTGGAACCGCGAACTCCGTTTCCAGGGCCACGTCGACGTTCCTCTCAACGACATGGGCCATGAGCAGGCGCGCCGGCTCGGCCTTCGCATGGCGGACGAACAGGTCGATCATCTCGTCAGCAGCGACCTGATGCGCGCACAGCAGACAGCCGCGCCCGCTGCGCAGCAACTGGCGCTGGAAATCGTCACCACCGTTGCGTTGCGCGAGCAGAACTTCGGCATCGTCGAAGGCATGCGCGCTGACGAGATACAGAATCTGCATCCGCGCGCATGGGAGGACTGGCTGCAGTTCCGCGAAGACCACGCGATGCCCGAAGGCGAATCGCCGCGACAGTTCCACGCCCGGATCATCGAGGCGCTCGGACACATCGCCACTGTCCATGCGGGGCAGCGCGTGCTGGTCGTGACGCACGGCGGCGTGCTCGACATGGTCTGGCGCACCGCCCGCGGGCTCGGCCTGAACGGGCCGCGCCAAAGCGAGATTCCCAATGCGGGCTTCAACCGGATTCGCATTGCCGACGCCTCGGCACCGGAAGTCATCGAGATCGTCGATTGGGCCGACACCCGCCATCTCGCAGACCTGCCGGAGCAGCCCACCTATGACCAGCGGCGTCACCTGAAGAGCCTCAAGAAGTAAAGCTGCCTCCGGAATCGCAAGATTCGTCAAGCACGCCGCAACGAAGATCAAGAGCGCACACGATGGCGCCCTCATCATCGCCATCTGTGCAACCAACCGACTGCTTGCCATGGACTACGCAACTGCCAGCGACCTCGCCGCCGATCTGCGAGCGGGGCGCATCTCTTCGGTCGAACTGCTGAATGGGTCGATCGCTCGTATCGAGACCTTCGACACTCGGATCAACGCCGTCATCGCGCGCGACTTCGATCGAGCGCGGACGGCGGCGGTCGCGGCCGATGCGGCGTTGGCACGCGGCGAGCGCCTCCCGCTGCTGGGGGTCCCCGTCACGGTCAAGGAGGCGTTCAATGTGGCGGGATTGCCGACGACCTGGGGCATACCCGGCACGGAAAAGGTACCGGTCGCCGAAGACGCCGTCCTGGTCCGTCGCCTGAAGGCCGCAGGTGCAGTGGTGATCGGCAAGACCAACGTCGCGATGCATCTCGCCGACTGGCAGAGCTCGAATCCTCTTTTCGGCACGACGAACAACCCCTGGGATGTGAACCGAACACCCGGCGGTTCGTCCGGCGGAGGCGCGGCTGCGCTGGCCGCAGGCTACGTGTCGCTGGAATTCGGTTCGGACCTCGGCGGCTCGCTGCGTGTACCGGCGCACTGCTGCGGTGTCTTCGCGCACAAGCCGTCGCACGGTCTCGTTCCGATGCGTGGCTGCGCCCCGCCGGGTACGCCCGTGCTGTCCGTGGGCGGCAACATCGACCTCGCCGTGGTGGGCCCCATGGCGCGGAGCGCGGCCGACCTGATGCTGGCGCTCGACGTCGTTGCAGGGCCGGACGACGCCGATGCGCTCGCCTATCGCCTTGCGCTGCCGCCCGCGCGGCAGACGGCACTCGAGGGGTTTCGCGTCCTGCTGCTCGACGAGCATCCGATGGTGCCCACATCGAACGCCGTGTGCGCGGCACTGCGGCGCATGGGCGACAACCTGGCGCGCATCGGCTGCCGGGTCGAGCGGGCGAGCCCTTTGCTGCCGGACCTTGAACACGTCGCATCGCTCTGGGGGCAGTTGATGTGGGCGTTGATCAGCGCCGACATTCCGGGCGACTCGGGTGGCATCAGCCATCGCGACTGGATCCACGCGGATCGTGCGCGCATGGGGATCGCACACCAGTGGCGGGATTTCTTCCGGCAGTGGGATGTCATCCTGTGCCCCGTCATGCCGACGCCCGCCTTCTTGCACGATCACGGCGACATCGAGACGCGGCGGCGTGGCGTCGACGATCGGGAGATTCCCTACAAGGACCAATCGGCCTGGTCCAGCATCGCGACGCTCACCGGGCTGCCGTCAACCGCGATGCCGATCGGACTCAGTGAGGAAGGCCTGCCGATCGGCATGCAGATCATCGGTCCGCGCCTCGAAGACCGCACGACGATCGCTTTCGCCCAGGCCATGGAGCGCGAATTCGGCGGCTTTGTGGCGCCGCCCGGCTTCGGCGCCTGATTTCCCCATAATGGGCGCCTTGCAGGAGACGCATCCATGGCCCGAATGTCCGCGCAAGCGATCGAGCAGTACCAGTCCGAGGGCTGGGTCATACCGCAATTCCGCCTCTCACCTGAGCGCGTCGCGATGATGCGCGATGCGCTGGATGCGTTGATCCGCGACAACCCGGGCGTGCGTCCTGAAAAGCTGGTTTCCGCGCATATCGAGGGCGACAACGGCGAGGGCGTGCGTGGCAGCCGTCATTTCCTCGATCTGGCCATGGACCCGGAGATCGTCGAGCTTGTGTCCGGGGTGATCGGTGACGACGTGATCCTCTGGGGCTGCCATGTTTTCTGCAAGCCGCCGGCCGAGGGCTATGAAACGCCGTGGCACCAGGACGGTCACTATTGGCCGATCCGCCCGCTCGCCAACTGCACCGTCTGGGTTGCTCTCGAGGAATCGACGACCGAGAACGGCTGCCTGCGCGTGATCCCGCAGTCCCACCGCGCCCAGGTTCTGCACGAGCATCTGCACGAGGACCGTTCCGACCTGACCCTCAACCAGCGCATGGCTGCCGGTAGTTTCGACGAAGCGAATGCAGTCGACCTTGAACTGCAGCCGGGGCAGATGTCGTTGCACGACGTCTTCATGATCCACGGTGCAACGGCCAACACCTCGGCAAAGCGGCGTACTGGGGTGGCGCTGCGGTACATGCCGTCGACCTCGGTTTTCGAGCGCAATCTGCGACCAGCGGACGGGAAGACCGGGGTTGCCGTCAACTTCGCCGAGCGGCCGCTGTGGCTGCTCAAAGGGGTGGATCGAAGCGGCCACAACGATTTGGAAGTCGGGCATCGCCGTCGGTAGCGCTATCTTCGCGCCTAGAATGTGCCGATGAGCAAAGACGGCACCCCCGCTCGACGCACCCGCCGGGGCAGCGGCGCCGTCACGCTGCACGACGTCGCGAAGCTTGCCGGCGTGGCGCCCATCACGGCTTCGCGCGCATTGAGTTCGCCATCGCAGGTGTCGGCCGAGGCGCTGAAAAAGGTCACCGACGCTGTCCGCCGGACTGGCTACGTGCGCAACGTGCTCGCCGGGGGGCTCGCTTCGACGCGCAGCCGCCTCGTCGCTGCTGTCGTTCCGACCATGTCGGGCCCAGTCTTCCTGCAGACGGTTCAGTCCCTGACCGAAGCACTCGCCGAGCGCGGCTACCAGTTGATGCTGGGGCAGAGCGGCTACGTGGACTCGCGCGAGGATGCGTTGCTCGAAGCCATCATCGGCCGCCGACCCGATGGCATCGTGCTCACCGGCATCATGCACTCGCCCGAGGGTCGGAAGCGCCTCCTGGCCGCCGGCATTCCGGTGGTCGAGACCTGGGATCTCACACCCACGCCGCTGGACATGCTCGTCGGCTTTTCCCATGCCGAAGTCGGTCGCGCGGTGGTCGACTTCCTTCGCAACAAGGGCCGTGGCCGCCTGGCCGTGGTGGCGGGCGATGACGAGCGCTCTCAGCGGCGCCACGAGGCGTTCCGGAATGCGGCGCGCGCGTCGGGCTTGCGCGAAGTGCCCGTCATTCGGGTGCCTGCGCCGACCACGCTGAAGAGTGGGCGGGCAGCGCTGTCGGAATTGCTCCGCGAATCCCCGGATATCGATGCGGTGTTCTGCAGTTCCGACCTTCTGGCGCTGGGCGTGATGATCGAGGCGCAGGCACAGGGCATTTCGGTGCCGGCTCAATTGGCAGTCGTCGGTTTCGGCGATCTCGAATTCGCGGCCGACCTGCAACCCGCCTTGACGACTGTGCGAATCGACGGCGCGGCCATTGGCCGCCAAGCCGCGCAGTTCATCGTCGACCGGGCGGAAGGGCGCCAGGTCGATGAGCGCGTGATCGACATCGGCTTCTCGATCGTCGACCGAGATAGCACCTGACCTCGTACAAACCCTGAGTTGGAACGCTTTCCGAATGCCTGAGGTAGCGCTATCATCCTAAAAGATAGCGCTACCATTTGAAAGAGACAAAGCATCATGAAGAAGTTACTGATCCCCCTCGCGATCGGCCTGGCCGCCGCTGTTGGTGCACACGCGCAGGACTGGCCCCAAAAGCCGGTGACACTCGTCGTGCCCTTCCCTCCAGGCGGTTCCACCGACATGGTCGCGCGCGCGATCTCGCCGAAACTGGCCGACAAGCTGGGCCAGACCTTCCTGGTCGACAACAAGGCCGGCGCCACCGGCACCATCGGCGCGACCCTGGTCAAGCGATCGGCACCGGACGGTTCCACCTTCCTCGTCACCTCGCTCGGTCCGCTGGTGATCGCACCGCACCTCATCAAGGGCATGCAATACGACGCCTTCAAGGACTTCGACCTGATCACGGTCGCGGTGCAGGCGCCAAACGTGCTGGTCGTGCCCGCCAGTTCGCCTCACAAGACAGTCGCCGACGTGATCGCGTACCTGAAGGCGAACCCCGGCAAGATGACTTTTGCGTCTTCAGGCAACGGATCGAGCGATCACCTGACGGCTGCGCTTTTCTGGCAGCAGACCGGAACGAGCGGTCTCCACGTGCCTTACAAGGGCGGCGCGCCGGCGATCACCGACCTGCTCGGCGGCCAGGTGGACGCGTCGTTCCAGAACGTCAACGCGGTGTTCCAGAACATCAAGGCCGGCAAGCTCAAGGCGCTCGCCGTGACCGGCGAAAAGCGTTCGCCCGTGCTTCCCGATGTGCCCACCACCGCCGAGGTCGGGGTGAAGAACGTCGAGGTCTATTCGTGGCAAGCCATCGTCGCGCCCAAGGGCTTGCCGCCCGCCGTGCGCGACAAGGCGCACGCTGCCATGGTCGCCGCGCTCAACGATCCGGTCGTCAAGACGCAGTTCACGGCGATTGGGCTGGAGGTTGTCGGCAACACGCCCGCACAGTTCGCGGCCTTTCAGCAGCAGGAATCAGCACGCTGGAAGAACGTGATCGAGACCGGCAAGATCACCGCCGATTGACGCGCAATTCCAATTCGAGACCATCCGATGTCCAATTCCACACCCATCATCACCGCCTTGCGCGTGATCCCCGTTGCCGGTCGCGACAGCATGCTCTTGAACCTGAGCGGCGCCCACGGCCCTTTCTTTACGCGCAACCTGCTGATCCTCACCGACAGCGCGGGCCGCACGGGCATAGGTGAAGTGCCCGGCGGCGAGAAGATCCGCCAGACACTCGAAGACGCACGCGATCTCGTTGTCGGACAGTCCATCGGTGGCTGCCAGCGCGTGATGCAGCAGGTCCAGCAGAAGTTCGCGGACCGTGATGCGGGCGGGCGCGGCTTGCAGACCTTCGACTTGCGCACCACCATCCACGCGGTGACGGCCGTTGAATCCGCGATGCTCGACTTGCTGGGCCAGTATCTGGACGTGCCCGTCGCCGCGCTGCTCGGCGAGGGCCAGCAGCGCGATGCAGTGGAGATGCTGGGCTACCTCTTCTTCGTCGGCGATCGCGACAAGTCCGATCTGCCGTACGCGCGCGAGCCGCAGGCCGACAACGAATGGTTCCGCCTCCGTCACGAGAAGGCGATGACACCCGAAGCGGTCGTGCGGCTGGCCGAGGCTGCTCGCGAGCGCTACGGCTTCAACGACTTCAAGCTCAAGGGCGGTGTGCTGCGCGGAGAAGAAGAGATCGAAGCCGTCGTCGCGCTGCACGAGCGCTTTCCGCAGGCGCGCGTCACGCTCGATCCGAACGGCGGCTGGCTGCTGAAGGACGCCATCCGCCTGATGCGCGACATGCGCGGCGTCGTCGCCTATGCGGAAGATCCTTGCGGCGCGGAGGAAGGCTTCTCGGGCCGCGAGGTGATGGCCGAGTTCCGCCGAGCCACCGGCCTGCCGACAGCGACCAACATGATCGCGACCGACTGGCGCCAAATGAGTCACGCGCTCGCGCTCCAGTCGGTGGACATTCCGCTGGCCGATCCGCATTTCTGGACCATGGCCGGCTCGGTGCGCGTCGCGCAGACCTGCCGCGATTGGGGTCTGACCTGGGGCTCCCACTCGAATAACCATTTCGATGTCTCGCTCGCGATGTTCACCCACGTCGGCGCCGCCGCGCCCGGGCGCGTGACCGCGATCGACACGCACTGGATCTGGCAGGATGGCCAGCGACTGACGAAGGAGCCGTTGCGCATCGAGGGCGGCCTGGTGCAAGTGCCGAAGAAGCCCGGGCTGGGCATCGAACTGGACATGGCCGAGGTCGAAAAGGCCCACCAGCTTTACAAGCAGCACGGCCTCGGATCGCGCGATGATGCGATCGCGATGCAGAGTCTGATCCCCGGCTGGACCTTCGACCCGAAGCGCCCTGCCTTCGACCGCTGAACCAAGGAGTCCGAATGAGAGAAAACCGCCTGCGGGCACTCTGGAAATCGGGAGGCGCCGCAGTCAACGGCTGGCTCGCGATTCCCAACGGCTTTTCGGCCGAAACGATGGCCCACCAGGGCTGGGATTCGCTGACCATCGACCTGCAGCATGGGGTGGTCGACTACCGGTCGATGATTCCGATGCTGCAAGCCATCTCGACCACGGACGCCGTACCGGTGGTTCGCGTACCGTGGCTTGATCCCGGCGCGTTGATGAAAGCGCTCGATGCCGGTGCCTACGGTGTCATCTGCCCGATGATCAACACGCCCGAGGAGGCCGCACGGCTGGTCGCCTACACGCACTACGCGCCGCGCGGCACACGCAGCTTCGGGCCGGTGCGGGCATTGCTGTACGGCGGCGCGGACTACCCGCAACATGCCAACGACACCATCGTCACCTTCGCAATGATCGAGACCGCGCAGGCGCTCGAGAACCTCGACGCGATCATGTCGGTCGAGGGGCTGGACGCGGTGTACATCGGCCCGTCGGACCTTTCGCTCGCGCTGGGCTGCAGGCCGGTCTTCGACGACGTGGACCCGCCGGTCGCGCAGGCCATCGACCACATCCTCGAACGCGCCAAGGCGCACGGTCTCGTGGCCGGCATTCACAACGGTACGCCCGAGGGCGCGCTGGCGCGCATTGCCAAGGGCTTCCAGTTCGTCACCGTGAGTTCGGATGCACGGCTCATGGCCGCCGGCTCGCAGCAGGTGCTCGCGAAGATGCGCGCCACGCAGCCCGCGAACGGCACCTCGGTCTCAACCTCCTACTGAAAGGACTTCGATCATGAAAATCGGATTCATCGGACTCGGCATCATGGGCGCGCCGATGGCGCAGAACCTGCTGCAGGCCGGCCACGAAATGTTCGTGCGCACGCGTCGCCAGGTGCCCGAAGCGCTGAAGACGGCCACCGCTTGCGCGACCAACGCCGACGTCGCTCGCGCGGCCGATGTCGTGATCCTGATGCTGCCGGACACGCCGGACGTCGAACTGGTTCTGTTCGGCGAAGACGGCGTCGCCTCCGGCCTCACCAAGGGCAAGCTCGTGATCGACATGAGTTCGATCGCGCCGATGGAGACCAAGCGCTTCGCGAGAAAGATCAACGAGCTCGGCTGCGACTATCTCGACGCGCCTGTCTCAGGCGGCGAAGTCGGTGCAAAGGCGGCGAGCCTGACGATCATGGTGGGCGGCGAAGAGGCCGTATTCGAGCGCGCCAAGCCGCTCTTCGAAGCGATGGGCAAGAACATCACGCTGGTCGGCGGCAACGGCGACGGCCAGACCACCAAGGTGGCGAACCAGATCATCGTCGCGCTCAACATCGCGGCCGTCGGCGAGGCCCTGCTGTTCGCCAGCAAGGCAGGCGCCGATCCGGCGAAGGTCCGTCAGGCGCTGATGGGCGGGTTCGCGGCCAGCCGCATCCTTGAAGTGCACGGCGAGCGGATGATCAAGCGCACCTTCAACCCCGGCTTCCGCATCGCACTGCACCAGAAGGATTTGAATCTGGCGCTGGCCGGTGCGAAAGAGATGGACGTGGCGCTGCCGCAGACGGCCTCGGCTGCACAACTGATGCAGTCATGCGCCGCCCACGGTTGGGATCAACTCGATCACTCTGCGCTGGTGAAGGCGCTGGAGCAAATGGCGGCGCACGAAGTCGCGAAGGGCTGATTCACACTGGCAAGCCAAGCCGCGCGTAGATCGCCGCGGCCTGCCGGCGAAGCCGCGCCGACTCCGGCTGGCCATTGAGTTGTTGCTGGAGGATGCCCTGCGCACCGGCCAGCGTCGTTTCGGTTCCGTTCCGGATCAGGGCATCGAGATAGACCTGCTCGAACAGATCGCGTTGTGCGTGGCTGCCGCCGATCTCGACGAGCCGCGGTAACGCGAGCCCCAGCCCTTCGATGGCAGCCGCGGCATCGCCGCGTGCATGTGCGAGCAATCCGCGCGCAGCCGGCACGCAGACGCGCTGCCACGCATCGCGTGTCGACGGTGGCGCGTGCGGTGCGAAGTCTTCGATGCGATTCAGCAGCGTGTCGGCCTCCGGTCGGCCAGCGCGTGCGAGGCCGTAGAGATATTGCAGGTCGAGGAATGGCAACACATGGTCGTCGAGCCGCTTGGCGAGATAAGCGGCGACGTCCTGCCAACGATCACCCACATCGATGCCCGCCAACTCGAATCGCGCGAGCAGTGAAACCGCGCCGATCTGGTCCTGCGAGTACTCCTTGACGACACCCCACACGTGGCGGTCGTAGGTCTTCAGCGCTTCCGCGTCGCGCCCGAGGTCGATCTGGAACAGGGCCACGTGCCACCAGTTGTGCGTCACCATGAAGGAATTGAGTCCGACCCATGTGTCGCTGACGCTCTGCATGAAATCCAGGCCTTCGCCGAGGCGCCCTTCGGTAAGCATCACATGGCCCAGCGCGTGGTGAGCCCATGGTTCCTTGCGTTCCATGGCGATCGCACGGCGAGCGCTGGACTCGGCCTCGCGCATCAGGTGGCATTGTTCGTAGCCGAAGGCCGCCATGCCGTGCAGATAGGGCACGTCGGCAGCCTCAGGCAACGCGGCCAGCGCAAGGCGCAGCATGCCGGGGCAGTCGCCGGTGTTGAAGCAGTGGTACTGCCCGAGCTTGAGGGATGCCAGGTCGCGCGGATGCTCCCTGGCCTGCTCCTGATGCAATGCGATGGCCCGGGCGATGTCACCGTCGGCCCATGCCGCGACAGCGGCGATGAAGCGTTGCTCGCGCGACGTGGCGTGCGCCGCAGCGGCCTGTGCGCGTTCGACAAAAGGACGTGCGTTTGCCGCGGCATCGCCCGATTCGGCGAACAGGTGCAGGGCTGCGCAATACGCCTGCACGATGGCGCTGGGATCATCCGCGGCGGCGAGCACGTCGACGGCCCGTGCCTCGCACGAGATGAATCCTTCGACAAAGTCGTTGATCGCGCGCAAGGCGGCAGGATCGGCGACGCTGACCGGGTTGCCGAGGCTGTCGGAGAGGCGCGACGCTGAACGCAAGGCGATTCCTGTAGGCGTGATCGAAGAATCTCATGTTGCCACGCCCCGAGCGCCTGCGTTCAAACCCCGGCCTGCTGGTGGCGGTATTCCTGGGTTTTTCCGCCGTATCCGTAGGCTGCTGCGCGGGCATCGATCAGGTGCACGTAGGAGACTTCGTGAAGATTGCCTCGAAGCATTGCCATTGCGGCGTGGATTTCGCGGACATAGCGCGCCTTCTCCGCCTTGGTGTTGGTTTCGTCGGTAATGCTGATGTCGAGGTGGAATGCCGACTTGCCCAGTTCCGCGAGCGACTGACCTCCGATGAACCAGGCGTCGGCGGCGATGTATTGCACGGTGATGGCGATCACCGGCAGCTTCTTGTCGAGGACCGTCTGTGTGAGTTCGGCGACCTTGTCGACCACGCGCCGCGTCAGTTGTTGATCGGGCTCGCCTGAGAGATGAATGACGATGTGAGGCATGGTGGGCGTCCTTGGCTGTGTTGAACAAGGTGTCATTGTCAAAGTCGCCAAGCCATCTGAAAAGCGGGAATATATGATCTGATCCACCATAAAAACGGATGGATAGTCTGTGCAGACCTTCGACATCGATCAACTCAAGACCCTGGTCGCGGTCGTCGACGCCGGCAGCCTGACCGCTGCGGCGCCACAGGTCTTTCTTTCTCAGTCCGCCGTGAGCGAGCAGATCCGCAAGCTCGAAGAACGTGCCGGGCACGTCCTGCTGACACGCAGCAAGACAGGCGTGACGCCGACGACCGCGGGTGTACGCCTCGTCGGGCATGCGCGGCGCATTCTTGCCATGAGCGACGAGGCCTTCCGCGACCTGCACGGTGAATCGCTGCAAGGCGAGCTCCGTCTCGCGGTCACCGACTATTTCAGGCCTGGTGACTGGACGCGGCTGTTGAGCCGCCTCGGCGAGAGTTATCCGCAGGTGCGCCTGCACGTGAGCATCCTGAAGAGCGGTGCCATCGAAGCCGGCTACGCTCGCGGAGATTTCGACGTCGGTCTGTCCATGCGCATTGCGGGACAAGCGTCGCCGGACGAAGCGCGTCCGCGCACGCCAGTCCTGCGACGCGAATCATTGACCTGGATGGCGGCCGCCGGCGCCCGCATCGTGCGCACGGAGCCATTGCGGCTGCTGGTGCTGCCCGACAGTTGTTCGCTGCACCAGTACACCGTCAAGCTGCTTCGCCAACGTCGAGTGCCTTACGTCGTGGCGCATGTGGCTTCAGGCGTCGCGGGCCTTCAGTCGGCGTTGGCGGCCGGTCTGGGCGTTGCATGTCTCAACGCATCGGCATTGTGCGAGGGCGTGGCACCTCTCGCGCCGCCGCATGGACTGCCGGCACTGCCGCGCGTGGCGTTCTACCTGCTGCCCGCGCGTCGCGGCGAGACCGAGTTCGTGACGCGCGCCCGCGAATTGCTGACGTCGCATCTCGTCTGAGATGCGCGCCGGCCCGACGCCGCGTCAGAGCTGGGGCGGCTGCGGCCAGGGCCGTTGCGATTCGCGGATCAGCTCGAACGCGCGCGACACCTTGAGAACGCCCAGGTCGTCGAAGCGGTGTCCGGCGATCTGCAGGCCGATCGGCAATCCGCTCGGGGCGTAGCCACAGTTGATCGACGCGGCCGGCTGCTCCGACATGTTGTACGGCACCGTGAAGCCGATATGCTCCAACGGCCGAAGCGGGTCGTTGGTGGGCGAGGGCGCCTCGGCGGTAGCGGGCATGTTCGGCGCTGTGGGCGAGATCACGTAGTCGTACTTCGCGCAGGCCGCCACGGCCGCGACGCGGGTCGCATGAAACTGGCTGAAGGCACGGAACACGTGCTCGCCGCTGAATCCCGCCGCGCTCTCGGCCCAGGCGCGGATGTACGGCAGGATCTTGGCGCGCTGTTCGGGCTTCAATGCGTTCATGTCTACCAGTGAGCGCATGCGCCACAGGTGATCCATGCCGTCGAGCATGGCCTGCGACATGAAGGGCTGCATCGGCTCGACGATCGCGCCCGCACGCTCGAAAAGTCGTGCGGCGTGCTCGACGGCCTGATGGATTTCAGGCTCCACGGCAAGGCCGCAGCCGGCGTCCAGCAGGAGGCCGATCCGAAGGCCTCGCAGGTGATCGGCGGCAGTATCGAAGGAAGCCCAGTCGATCTCTTGCGCGGGCAGGCTCATGCTGTCGCGTGCGTCGGGCTGCGCGAGTGTCTGCATCATCAGCGCGGCGTCGGCCACGGTCCGGGTCATCGGTCCGGCGGCCCGACCCATGTAGGGCGGATCGATCGGAATCCGGCCCAGGCTCGGCTTGAGCGTGAAGATGCCGCACCAGCCGGCGGGCAGGCGCAGCGAGCCGCCGATGTCAGTGCCGATGTGCAGCGGACCGTAGCCCGCAGCCGCTGCCGCGCCGGCGCCGGCGCTCGACCCACCGGGCGTCTTTGACAGGTCCCAGGGATTGCGCGCCAGCCTGTGGAAGCTCGACAGCCCCGAAGACAACATGCCGTAGTCGGGCATCGTGGTCTTGCTGAAGATCACTGCGCCGGCTTCCTTCAAACGGGCGGCAGGTGGCGCGTCCGCGGCCGCAGGTTTCAGCTCGACCGCGGCTGTGCCTGCGGGTAGCGGATCGCCACGCGTCGCGATGTTTTCCTTGATCGTCGTCGGAACACCGTCGAGCGGCCCCAACGGCTCGCCGCGTCGCCAGCGTGCTTCGGACGCGCGCGCCTGTTCGAGCGCGGCCTCGGGTCGAAGCAACCAGGTGGCTTGCAGATGTGGCTCCCAGCGCGCGACGTGATCGAGCACGGCCTGTGTGACCTCGACAGGCGAGAGGCGCTTCTCGCGATAGGCGGCGACGAGTTCCCGCGCGCTCAGGTCGTTCAGACGATTGCTCACGACCACGACAGCGCCGACAGATCGTTGACGAAGATCGGCATGTCTTTCCAGAGGCCCTTGACGCCCTTTTTGGCGACGGTTGGCCATTGCGGCTGGAACAGGAAAGCGTTGGCCGCGTCATTGGCAAGCATGCGCTGTGCGTCGCCCAACAGCTTGTTGCGCTCGGCCGTGTTGCCCGTGGTCTTGATCTTGTCGTACAGCGCGTTGAATTCCTTCGACTGGTAGCCCCAGTAGTAGTCCGCCTTGGCGTAGTTGCCGAGGTCGAAGGGCTCGACGTGCGAAACGATGCTGAGGTCGTAGTCCTTGTTGCCGTAGGTGCCGCTCAGCCATTGGGCCCACTCGACGTTCTGGAGCTTCACGTTGATGCCGATCTTGGCCAATTGCGCGGCAATCACCTCACCGCCCTGGCGGGCATAGGGCGGCGGCGGCAATGTCATCGTGAGTTCGAGCGGCGTCTTCACGCCGGCTTCGGCCAGCAGTTGCTTGGCCTTCTCGATGTTGAAGGGGTTGACGCCCGTGGTGTCGACATAGCCCGCAGCGCCCGGCACGTAGTGGCTGCCGATGGGTACGCCGAAGCCATCGACCGCGCCTTCGATCACGGCCTTGCGGTCGATGGCCATCGAAATCGCACGGCGCACGCGGACGTCGTCGAGCGGCTTCCTCTTGTTGTTGATCGACACGATGGTCTTGGCGCGCGAGCCGCTCAGGATCACCTGGTACTGTGGGTTGGCCTTGAACTGCGGCACCACGCGCGTCGCGATGCGCGGGAACGCATCGACATCGCCGGCCAGCACCGCGGCAGCCTGCGCGGCGGGGTCCGAGATGAAGCGGAACGTCACCTTGTTGATCTTCGCTGCGCCGGGGTTGCGGAAGCCGTCCCACTTGCTCAGCGTCATCGAACTGCCCTTGTTCCAGCTGTCGAGCTTGTACGGGCCAGTGCCGATGGGCTTGGTGGCGTTGGTGTCGGCGCTCTTGGGCTCGACGATGACAGCCGTGGCCTGGCCGAGCAGGAAAGGCAGGTCGGGGTCGATCTCCTTGTTGATGATCACGACCGTGTAGTCGTCGATCACCTGGGTGCTCAGATTGGCGAAGGTCCGCTTGTCCTTGTTGGTGCTCTTCTCGCTGCCGGCGCGGTCGAAGGAGAACTTGACGGCCTGGGCATTGAACGGCTCGCCGTTCTGAAACTTGACGCCGCGGCGTAGTTTGAAGGTGTAGGTGCGCAGGTCCGGCGAGATCTCCCAGCTTTCTGCCAGGAGCGGCGTGACGTTGCCGTCGGAGTTGATCTTGGTGAGCGTCTCGAGAATGTTGTACTGGACGATCTCTGCGATCGCCGAGGCAGCACCGGCGGTCGGGTCCAGGCCTGGCGGTTCGAGCGCCATGCCCAGCACGATCGCGTCCTTGCGACCCTGTGCCAGCGCCATCTGCGGCAGCGCGAGCGACACGGTGGCGAGTGCGGCGGTGGTCAGGAGGGTTCGGCGATTCAACATGGTCAGGGCTCCAGGGAAAGGCTGTGGGATGGAAATAGAACGTTACAGCATCGCGAGCCGCGGCCCGCGCGGGCTTTTGCCTATGGCACGGCGACGGGCTCCGCGCGTGGCACTGCCGCCAGCAAAGTCTGCGTGTAGGGATGCTCCGCATGGGCGAAGAGATGCTGCGGCGCACCACGCTCGACGACGAGGCCGCGATGAAGCACGCAGACTTCGTCGCACAAGTGGTTCACCACCGCGAGGTCATGGCTGATGAGCAGGTAGCTGATGCCGTACCGCTGCTGCAGGTCCTGCATCAGGTTGAGCACCTGCGCCTGCACCGACACGTCGAGCGCGCTCACGGGCTCGTCTGCCACGATGAGCTTGGGGCGCGTGATCAGCGCCCGCGCGATGGCGATGCGCTGCCGCTGACCGCCGGAGAATTCGTGCGGGTACTTGTGCAGGTCGTTGGCGCGCAGGCCGACGGCTGCCAGCGATTCGCCCGCTCGCTCGTGCTGCTCGGCGCGACTGGTTTCGCCAAGTGCTTCCAGGGGTTCCGCGACGATGCGCGCCACGGTCTGGCGCGGGTCGAGCGAGCCGTAGGGGTCCTGGAACACCATCTGCACATTGCGCCGCGCCTTTCGCAGTTCGTCATGGGGCAATGCGTGCAGATCGCGGCCGAGCAGCTTGACGGTCCCCGAATTCGGGCGATCGAGCGCCATCACCAGCCGCGCGATGGTCGACTTGCCTGATCCCGATTCACCGACGATGCCCAGGCTCCGGCCGGAAGGGATGCTGAAACTCACGCCGTTGAGCGCCTTGACCATCGGCGGTGGCCCAAACAGGCGTTCGCGCGGTAGCGTGTAGTGCCGAACGAGGTCGGTGACTTCCAGCAGTACGCCGGATTCGACGGGAGCTGTCATGCGGCCAGTCCTTCGCTCGCGGCGACTTCGTCGAGTCGGATGCATCGCACCAGATGGTCATTCGGAAGCCGTACCGCGTCGGGGCGCGTCGTGTGGCAGGCATCCACTGTGTAGCTGCAGCGACCGGCGAAGGGACAGCCCGCCGGCAAGTCGACAAGTTCAGGCACGCTCCCCTTGATGGTCGCGAGCTTGACGCCGCGTGCCGCGTCGAGCGCCGGTCGCGCCGCAAACAGGCCCTGGGTGTAGGGATGCGCGCGCTCCGCGAAGACGGCTGCGGTGGGGCCGCTCTCGACCACACTGCCGCCGTACATCACCAGCATCTTCGACACGCTTTGCGCGATCACGCCGAGATCGTGCGAGATCAGGATGAGCGCCATGCCGCGCTCCGCCACGAGGCCTCGGAGCAGTTCGAGGATCTGCTTCTGGATCGTGACATCGAGGGCCGTCGTCGGCTCGTCGGCGATCAGCAGGTCGGGCCCGCAGGCCAGCGCCATGGCGATGCCGATGCGCTGACGCTGTCCGCCGGAGAACTGATGTGGATAGGCATCGAGGCGCGAGGCGGCGTCAGGGATGCCGACACGTTCGAGCAGCGCGAGGGCTTCCTTGCGCGCATCGGCTGCGGAAAGCCCGCGGTGCAAGCGCAAGGGCTCGCCCACCTGGCGCGCGATGGTGTGGACCGGATTCAGCGCGGTCATCGGCTCCTGGAAGATCATGCCGATGCGGTCGCCGCGGATCTTGCACATCTCGCGCTCCGGCAAGTCGACGACTTCGGTGCCGTCGAATCGGATGCTGCCCGTGACTTTCGCGGTGGACGGCAGCAGTCCCATCAGCGATTGCACGGTGATGGATTTGCCGCAGCCTGACTCGCCGACGATGCCGAGCGTTTCGCCGCGCTCCAGCGTGAAGCCGATGCCACGCACCGCCTCGGCCGGACCGCGCTGTGTCTGCAATTGGACGTGGAGATTGTTGACTTCGAGAAGAGGCATACGGATTCAGCGCGCGCGGGCCAGGCGGGGATCGAGCAGGTCGCGCAACCCGTCGCCGAGGAGGTTCAGCCCGAGCACGGCCAACGCAATGGCCAGGCCGGGAAACACCGCGAGCAGCGGCGCCTGGAACATCATCGTTTGCGCCTCGCTCAGCATGCGACCCCACGAAGGCTGTGGCGGCTGCGTGCCGAGGCCGAGGTACGAGAGCGCCGCCTCGGCCAGGATCGCGATCGCGAAGCGGATCGTGATCTGGACGATCAGCACCGCCGAGATGTTGGGCAGCACGTGCTGCATGGTGATTGCGAACGGCCCCTTGCCGCAGGCGCGGGCCGCCGCCACGTATTCACGCGACCAGATCGCGTTTGCCGACGCGCGAGTGATGCGCGCAAAGGTCGGTATGTTGTAGATGCCGATGGCGATGATTGCGTTGACGATGCCGGCCCCGAACACCGCCGTCATCATGATGGCCGAAAGGATCGCGGGGAAAGCCATGGTGAAGTCGGCGAAACGCATGATCGCTTCCTCGACCCAGCCGCGACGGGCCGCCGCAAGCAGGCCGAGCGCCGTGCCGACGGTCAGGCCGATGCCGACCGCGATCACGCCGACGAGAATCGACGCGCGCGCACCGACCAGCAACAGCGACGCCACGTCGCGCCCAAAGGTGTCGGTGCCCAGCCAGTGTGCAGCGCTGGGCCGCTGGAGCTTGCTGGCGAGGTCCATCTCATACGGCGACCAGGGCGTCCAGACCAACGAGACGGCAGCGGCCAGCAGCAGGAGCAGCGTGAGGACACCCCCGATGACGAAGCTCGGGTGGTGCAGTGCACGGCGCCAGAAGCCGGGGACCTTGAACGCTGCCGCGCTCGGCGTGGTTGCGGGAATGGCGCTCATAGCGGCCGCCGCCGGGCCGCCCCAAGGCGAGCCGCGCCTCCCCCTTGGGGGGTGCTGTGACGCGGAGCAAAGCGAAGTGAAAAGCCGGGGGGTCTCATATGTCGCTCGCCTTGATGCGGGGATCGATGACGGCATACAGAACATCGACCACGAAATTGACGATGACGACCATCGCGGCCAGCAACATCACACAGTTGCGCACCACGATCAGGTCGCGATTGCTGATCGCCTGGAAGATCAGCCGGCCGAGGCCTGGCAGATAGAACACGTTCTCGACCACGATCGTGCCGGCGAGCAATTCGGAGAACTGCATGCCCATCACCGTGATGACCGGGATCAGGGCGTTTCGCAACACGTGGCGCCAGAGTACGGCACGCTGCGACACACCCTTGGCGCGCGCGGTGCGCACGAAGTCTTCACGCATGACCTCGAGCACCGCCGAGCGCGTGATGCGCGCGAGGATCGCGGCTTGCACGACGGCGAGCGACAGCGCCGGTAGCAGCAGCGCCTTCAGGCCTGCGAAAACGCCTTCGCCCCAGCCCTCGAAGCCGCCCGCAGAGAACCACTGAAGCTGAACCGAGAAGACCAGGATCAACAGGATCGCGAACCAGAAATTGGGAATGGCGACGCCGATCTGCGTCAGCCCCATCAACCCGACATCGCCGAGCTTGTTGTGCCGTGCCGCGGCCGTCACACCGACCACCAGTGCCAGAGCGGTGGTGAAGACCATTGCGAGCAGGGCCAACGGGACTGTCAGCGCCAGACGCTCCAGGATGAGGTCCAGCACCGGCGAACTGTAGGTATAGCTGTCGCCGAGTTGACCGGTCAGCAGACCGCCGATCCAGTGCCAGTAGCGGCTCCATGCCGGCTGATCGAGTCCGAGCTTGGTGGCGAGCGCCGCCACGGCGTCGGGCGACGCGTCCGGACCCATGAGCATCTGCGCCGCATTGCCCGGCAGGATCTCGAGCACGAGAAAGACAATGATCGAGGCGCCGATCAGCGTGGCAATCAGCGTGATGAAGCGCTTGAAAAGAAACAGACTCATAGGGCGGGCCGCAGCATAACCCGAGTCACGCAACGAGCGTGCCCGTGGTGGGGACATCGGTCGCGTGCAGGGCGGTTCCGTGCCGGCCGATCGATAATCGGCGCATGGCCTTGATGATCACCGACGAATGCATCAACTGCGATGTATGCGAGCCGGAGTGCCCCAACGACGCAATTTACATGGGCGTGGAGATCTACGAGATCGATCCGCACAAGTGCACCGAATGCGTGGGCCACTTCGATGAGCCGCAGTGCGTTCAGGTGTGCCCGGTCGCGTGTATTCCGACCAACCCCGAGCATGTCGAGTCGCGTGAGACCTTGTGGCAGAAGTTCCAGCGGCTCACTGCCGCAAAGGCGGCCGTCCAGGACGGCGCGACCCATAGCGGCCCGCCCCTGGCCGCTTCCTAGCTGCTCGCCCGATTACTTGGCGCTGGCCTTCTTCGACTTCTTCGGCGGGGCTTCGGCGCCTTGCCAGCTCATGTAGGCCGGGTCCTTCTTTCCCTTTTTGGGCTTCTTCGCGGCTTCCTTGCCCGGACCAGTCGGCGTCTTCTTGGACTCCTTGGGCCTGGCGTCGATGAGGATCGGTCGTGGTTGCCTGGCTTCCAGGCGCAGACGATCGCTCTTCATTCGATCTGCGGCGGCCTGTGCTTCGCGAGTCGATGCGTCGGCTGCGCGCTTCTGGTCGGCATCGCGCGCGTCATCGAGGTCGAGCGCCTTGCCGCCCGTGCAAGGCTGGTCGGTGTAGGTGTTGCCGCAACGCCAGGCACCGCCGTTGCCCTCTGCGGCAAGCGCGGCCCACTGGAAGCAGGCCCCGGCTAAAAGCAAGGCACTGCGTGCGGCGATTTTCGAGTGTGACAGTTTCATTCTTTTTGCTCCCTTTCGCTTTCTCTCTCCGCTAGCCCGCGGCGGGTTCGCCCCCGTCGCCGGGCTCGCGCCTCGGTGGTTTGGGGCGCGGCGGCTTGCTCGTATGAATGAGCAGTGTCGCCTTGTCCATCTCGCCCGCGACGAGCGCCGGGAAGGCATGCAACGTGCGGACGATGGCGTCTTCGATGGCTTCGCGCTGTTCTTTCAGCGGCTTTTTCAGTACCCAGTTGACCACTTCGGACTTCACGCCCGGGTGGCCGATGCCCAGGCGCAGGCGCCAGTAGTCGCCGGTGCCGAGTTGTGCATGGATGTCCCGCAGGCCGTTGTGTCCGGCGTGACTGCCGCCCAGTTTGAGCTTGGCCTGTCCGGGCACCACGTCGAGTTCGTCATGTGCCACCAGGATCTCGTTGGGTTCGATCTTGAAGAAGCGAGCCAGGGCCGCGACCGACTTGCCCGAGACGTTCATGAACGTCTGCGGTTCGAGTAGCCATATCGGCCGCCCGCCCACCTGCGTGCGTGCAACAAGGCCGTGATAGGACCGTTCCGGCGACAGCGTGAGTTTCAGATCGCGCGCAAGCGCATCGATCCACCAGAATCCGGCGTTGTGGCGGGTGGCTTCGTACTCAGGGCCCGGATTGCCGAGGCCAACGAACAACTTGATCATGCGTGGATTATCTTGTCGGCGTCTTGTCGGCCGACCTCAAAAAGAAATGGCCCGCACAGGGCGGGCCATCTTGGGAGGCAAGAGCGAAGGGGAGATTACTTCTTCTTCGCGGGCGCCTTGGCATCAGCCTTGGCTGCGGCCGGAGCACCTTCTGCGGCGACAGCGCCTTCTGCGCCGGCAGCAGGCTCTTCAGCGACCAGCGGTGACACGGCGGACACAACCACCGGATTGCCCTTGCCGTGGCTCACGAACTTCAGGCCCTTCGGCAGCTTGAGGTCGTTGACGTGGATCGTTGCGTTCTTCGTCAGACCCGAGAGGTCGACTTCGATGAACTCGGGCAGGTCGGCCGGCAGGCAGCTGACTTCGAGTTCGTTCATCACGTGGTTCACGAGGTTGTGGTCGAGCTTGACGGCCGTGGACTCCTCTTCGCCCTTGAAGTGCAGCGGCACCTTGACTGTCATGCGGGTGCGTGCGTCAACGCGTTGGAAGTCGACGTGTTGCACGAGCGGACGGAACGGATGGTATTGCACGTCGCGCAGCAGCACCTTGCTGGAGTTGCCGCCGAGTTCCATTTCGAGGATCGACGAGTGGAAGGCTTCCTTCTTGAGGGCGTGCCACAGCGCGTTGTGATCGAGCTCGATCAGCTGGGGCTGGCCTTCACCACCGTAGACGATGCCGGGCGTCTTGCCCGAGATGCGGAGACGGCGGCTCGCACCCGTACCCTGCTTTGCGCGCTCATAAGCGACGAATTTCATAACTGACTCCTGTGGAAGTCGACCGCGACCAGTGCGACTCCGGTTTCAAAAAGGGCCTCCTGAAGGAAGCCCGGCTTTTTGTTCAGAACAGGTTTTCCTGATCCGAGAACAAACTCATGACCGACTCGCCCTTGGCGATGCGCTGAATCGTTTCGGCAATCAGCGGTGCCACGGAGAGCTGGCGAATCTTTGCGCAATTCGTCGCGCCGTCGGAGAGAGGGATCGTGTTGGTCACGACCACTTCGTCGAGCGCGGACCCCTGGGCGATCCGCTCGATGGCGGGACCCGAGAAGATGGGGTGCGTGCAGTAGGCGTAGACCTTCTTCGCGCCCCGCTCTTTCAATACTTCGGCTGCCTTGACCAGCGTGCCGGCGGTGTCGATCATGTCGTCCATGATCACGCAGTTGCGGCCGTCGATCTCGCCGATGACGTGCATGACTTCGCTCACGTTGGCGCGCGGACGGCGCTTGTCGATGATCGCGAGGTCGCAATTCAATTGCTTGGCCAGCGCACGGGCACGAACCACGCCGCCGACGTCGGGCGAAACCACGATCAAGTCTTCGTAGTTCTTTTGGCGCAGATCACCCAGCAGTACCGGTGACGCATAAATGTTGTCGACCGGAATGTCGAAGAAGCCCTGGATCTGGTCGGCGTGCAGGTCCATGGTCAGCACGCGGGCCACGCCTACCGTTTCGAGCAGGTTGGCAACGACTTTGGCCGAGATCGGCACACGGCTCGAACGTGGGCGACGGTCTTGGCGTGCGTAGCCGAAGTAGGGGATCACGGCACTGATGCGCTCGGCCGAAGCGCGCTTGAGCGCATCGACCATGATGAGAAGTTCCATCAGGTTTTCGTTGGTCGGCGCACAGGTCGACTGAACCACGAAAACATCGCGCGCCCGCACGTTCTGGTTGATCTCGACGGTGACTTCACCGTCTGAGAATCGACCGACCCGGGCCGCGCCCAGCGAGGTGCCGAGGTGATGCGAAATTTCGGCGGCAAGCCCAGGATTGGCGTTGCCGGTGAAAACCATGAAATCAGGGTTATGAGCCTGCATGAGCGTCCCGGCAAAGTGCATCCGGCAATGCGAAATGGCTCTTGAAGGAGCCGCCAAAAATCTCGTGAATGAAGATTTGGCAGGGGAGAAAGGATTCGAACCTTTGCATGCTGGAATCAAAATCCAGTGCCTTAACCAGCTTGGCGACTCCCCTACACGGGTCGATGACCAACGTCATCAACCGATATATGTCGCACCAGACCGCAAGCGGCCTGATTTTTTAGGCCGCCCAGCCCACGAGGGGATGAACAACCAAATTGCTGCATTTGCGAACCTGCCAGCCCTGAGGGGGCACTGCCAATTCGGCTTCATGCGGCATTGCTGCAAACACCGAACTTCCTGAACCGGTCATGCGGGCTTGCAATCCCTGCCGGCCGAGCCATTCGATGGCTGCGGTGACCGCGGGGCAAAGCCTTTGTGCGACCGGCTGCAGGTCGTTATGACCAAAGTCAAAGCGAAAACTGTTTGCCTTCGCTTCGCTGTATGCAGCAAAGCCCGAGATTATAGCAGCGGGTGTTGCGCGTTGGAGATCCGGCGCTGTAAAAATTTGACGAGTGTCCAGCCCCTCGGTTGGCTTGACAACCGCGAACCGCCCTGAAGGCAAGATGACCGGCGTAATTTGCTCGCCGATTCCCTCGACCCACGCATTGCGTCCGCGAAGGAAAAACGGAACGTCGGCGCCGAGTCCCAAGCCTATTTGTTCCAGCTGTGGCAGCGGCAGGTTCAAGCCCCACAGACGATTCAATGCCAGGAGGCATGTGGCCGCGTCCGACGAGCCGCCCCCCATCCCCGCTTGGGCCGGGACATGCTTGGCAATGCCGATGTGGGCGCCTTGCGTTGTTCGCGCGAATTCCTGCAATGCCTTTGCGGCGCGCACGATCAGATCGTCGGCTGGAAGGGCCACGGTCAGATCCTCTCGACTGATGACGCCGTCACTTCGACACTCGACATGCAACGTGTCGGACCAGTCGATCAGCATGAATACCGACTGCAACAAGTGGTACCCGTCTGCGCGCCGTCCCGTAATGTGCAGGAAGAGATTCAGCTTTGCTGGTGCAGGCAGATCGTAGATTGCCTTCATGCGCGCTCAAAGACGATGCGCAGGTCGGCTCGAGGCTGTGGCGACTCACGGGTTGCCTGCAAGCGCCCGGTGCCGACCTGCGAGAGATCCGGGCGCCAGCCGGGCACGCGCTCGTCGCGGCCCGCCAACCAGGCGAACAAGGCGCCGACAGGGATGGCCGCGCCTGTCGCGGCCTCGATCAGCGCGTCGACCGAGTCGAAACGCTGCGTTTTGCCGCCGTTTCTGAGCAACGCCTCGCCCGGCGCCCAATGAAGTTGCGCCAAGGTGTTGCCGATCGGGCTGGTCAGCGTCAGCTCACCTGCTTGAGGCACCCCGCGAAGTTCGAACAGGGCAGAGAAGGTCTGCACGGGTTGGCTGTCAACGCGCAGGGACAACCGTCCGCTCCAGGCCTCGGCGGTAATCGCGCCGATCGCGCCCTGACGACCCGGGCTTGCGCAGCCCGCGACGAGCAACGCACCGGCGCAGGTGGTCAACAGCAGCGAACGCCGATTCAAAGTTTCACGCGCAGGCGTTTGAGCGTTTCCTGCAGCGTCTCGTTGTCCGCATCCGCCAGTGATGCTTCCTTCCAGATGGAAAGCGCACGATCGCGCTGGCCTGTCGCCCACAGGACCTCGCCCAGATGGGCGCCGATCTCGGGGTCGGGGCGGCGCTTGTAGGCGTCTTCGAGGATTCGCGCGGCTTCCCCTGTATTGCCGAGCCGGAATTCAACCCACCCGAGGCTGTCCGCGATGAAAGGGTCATCAGGCGCAAGCTGGACGGCTTTCTGGATCAGCGTGCGCGCTTCTTCAAGGCGAACCTTGCGATCGGCGAATGAGTATCCGAGCGCGTTGTAGGCGTTCTGGTTATCGGGCTTGATTTCGATCAGATGACGAAGGAGGCGCTCCATCTCGTCGAGTCGATTCAGCTTCTCGGCGACCATTGCCTGGTCGTAGATGAGATCGGTGTCCGTGGGCGCTGCCGCGCTCGCCTTGGCCAGCATGTCGAAGGCCGCTTGGTACTGTCTGGCATCGCGCAGCAGTTGGACTTCGGCCAGGAACTTCTGCTTCTTCTCGTCGGGGGTGCGCTCTGGGAGGCTGCGGATCAGTTCGCGAGCCTGCGCCAATTTCCCCTGCCGCGCCAGCAATGATGCGCGGCGCACCTGTGCAGCCAGGAGATCGTCGGAGTTGTCGATGCGTGCCAGCCAACTGTCGGCGCCGGCAAAGTCCTTGCGACGTTCGGACAGTTGGGACATCAGCAGATAGGCCTGTGTCAGTCCCCGATCGCGGGCGTCGTCGTCGGGCTGCGTGGTGGCCAGCGAGATATAGCGTCTGATTGAAGCATCCGCCGCCGCATCCTGGCGCGCCTGTGCTTGAAGACTTCCGAGGAGCAGCCAGGGCTCAGGCAGTTCGGGGCGCGCCACTGTGAGGGCGGCGAGTTCGGCGGTCGCGTCGTCGTAGCGGCGGCCTTCGACCAGCACCCGCGCATAGGCAACGCGCATTTCCGGCTGGGCCTTTGGATTCGCGAGATAGCGTTTGACAATCGGCTCCGCAAGCGGCTGGGAGGGGTCGATCAAATCCAGCGCAAGCACCGCCGGCCCTTCCGACGAAGGGTCCATTTCCTGGCCCTTGACGGCGGCGTCGAGCGCTCCGGCAGTGTCTCCCGCTGAGAGGCGCAGGCGTCCAACGGCTGCCCAGGCCGCGCCTCCCGTGGCGGGATTCTTGAGGTCGTCGGCAAGAGCCTGCTCGACGACCGACGCGGCGAGCTTCTTGTCGGTGGCCCTGGCGTAGTTGCGAGCGACGACGGCCATCAACAAAGGCTTCTCGATCTGAGGGGTTGCGGCGACTTCGGCCCGAAGAGGTTCGACCGTTTCCCCGATGCGATTGAGCGCGATCAGGATCTGCAATTCCAAGCGTCGCGCGTCGCGCGACTGGGGTATGGATTCTTTCCAGGCCCGCGTGGCCGCAAGCGCAGCATCCCATGAACGCGCCTGTGCCGCGATCTCGACGGCGCGCTGAAACAGTTTGTTGTCGCGCGACTGTCGCGCGGAGTTGAGGATCTGTGTGTAGCCCCCGCCGGGGTCGCCGGATCGCACCTCAAGCTCGCCCACCAGCACTTCGTAGAAGAGCTCGGCCGTCATGGCGGAAGGCTGCGCCACCGTCTTGTCGGAATCCGTGGCGGCGGCAGCGGCGGACGGCGGGGTTGCGGCAGGCTCGACAAGGGGTGTGAGGTCGCTGGGGATTGCAGGCGCCTGCGGTTCTGTCTGGGCCTGGGCGGCAAGCGCGATCAGAGCCGAGAGCGCAGCCGCCGCAAGGCGGGATCGACGAGGCGAAAAGGTCATCGGACCATAATAATCCAGGCTCCTGAACGATGGTCGTGCGGGGGTTTCGATACCCTAGCGAATCGTGTCAGGCTTCCCGCCATGCCCGAACTACCTGAAGTTGAAGTCACTCGCCGCGGTTTTGCCGATCGCATCGCCGGCGCCCGCATCGAGGCGATTCGTGTCGGCAAGCCTCTGCGCTGGGCGCTCGCCGTTGAACCGACTTCGCTGGTCGGGCGCACGGTGAGGGCAGTGCGAAGACGCGGGAAATATCTGCTCGTCGACCTTGATGCCGGCCTTCTTCTCATGCATCTCGGCATGTCCGGCAGCCTTCGCTTCGACGCCTCACTGCCACCCGCAGGCGTGCATGACCACTTTGACCTCGTGACAAGCAAGGGCACCCTTCGCCTCAATGATCCGCGCCGCTTCGGCGCCGTGGTCTATGTTGAGGACGAGGCCTCGCCGCTCGCGGGAAAGCTGCTGGGCGGCTTGGGTATGGAGCCGCTCGGGGACAGCTTCGACTTCGATGCATTCCTGGCGGGAATTCGCCGCCGGAGGGCGCCGGTGAAGCAGGTGCTGCTGGCCGGCGATGTCGTGGTGGGCGTGGGGAATATCTATGCCTCGGAGGCGCTGTTTCTAGCGGGAATTCGCCCCACGCTTTCTGCGTCCCGGATCAGCCGGCCCCGGGCCTTACGCCTGCATGCCGCAATCAGAGAGATCCTGGCCAGGGCTGTCGAACGGGGCGGGAGCACGCTGCGTGACTTTTCAAATATTGACGGGCAAAGTGGTTACTTCCAGTTGGAAGCCACGGTTTATGGCCGTGCCGGGGACCCTTGTCGGGTATGTGCGACACCGATTCGGCAAGTGCGGCAGGGGCAGCGATCGACGTATTTCTGCCCAAACTGCCAAAAGTCCTGAGACCATTCGGGCGAATGATCTCCTGGAGCCGTGCCGATGCTATATTTTGTAAATTGTCCTTACATTTGTCCCCTTGACCGCCTCCTTTAACCAGCAATTCGACCAGCATGGCACTTGGCGGCGCAATTTCGCGCACCGCCTCAAGTGGCTTGCGAGCTGGCTGAACGAGAACGAGCTGCTGAATCAGAGCGTCGCGGAGCGGCTTCGAGATGTCGAGGCACAGCTGCGAACCAGCAAGGTCATGGTCGCGTTCGTCGCGGAGTTTTCGCGCGGCAAATCCGAGTTGATCAATGCGATCTTCTTTGCGGGCTACGGTCGTCGAATCATGCCCGCGAGCGCGGGGCGCACCACGATGTGCCCGACTGAGCTGGGCTATGACCCCATGCATCCGGCCAGCCTGCGACTGTTGCCGATCGAAACCCGTCTCGAAGCCCATTCGCTCGCGCATTGGCGTGACGAACCGGACCGCTGGACCGAAATCGCGATCGACGTCGAGAATGCCGAGCAACTGTCGCAGTCGATGAGCAAGGTCGCCGACGTGCGCTGGGTGCCGGTGGATGAGGCGCAGGCACTCGGCTTCTGGAGCGACGACACGCCCGACGACAACCCCGTCCCCGATTCAGACGGCCGCGTCGAGATTCCCCGTTGGCGTCACGCGGTGTTGAACATGCCGCATCCCTTGCTTGAGCAAGGCCTGGTGATCCTGGACACACCCGGACTCAACGCGATCGGCGCCGAACCCGAATTGACGGTGAGCCTCATCCCGCAAGCCCACGCCGTCGTGTTCATCCTGGGTGCCGACACCGGCGTGACGCGATCCGATATGTCGATCTGGCGCGAACATCTGGTCACCGAGGGCGATGTGAGCGACACCCGCATCGTCGTGCTCAACAAGATCGACACGATGTGGGACATCCTCAGCACGCCCGCGCAGGTCGACGCGCAGATTCAGCGACAGCGCAAGGGCGCGGCCGAACTGCTTGGCGTGTCCTTGTCGCAAGTGCTTCCGGTTTCGGCTCAAAAGGGATTGCAGGCCAAGATCCGCCGGGATGTGCCGCTACTTCAGGCGAGTCGGCTTCCCGCGCTGGAAGCTGTGCTGGGCGAAGGGCTGCTCGGCAAACGCGAGACGATGCTGCGGCTGGCTGTCGACGCGGGCATTGCCGCGCTACGCACGGAGGCGGCCCGCATCCTTCACGTACGCCAGCGCGATCTGTCCGAGCAGGCGCTCGAGCTGCAGGGCCTGCGCGGCAAGAACGGCTCGGTCATCCGGCACATGCGAGTTCGCATCGAGCAGGAACAGACCGAATTCGAGGGCAGCAATACCCGCATCCTTGCCTTGAGGTCGGTTCAGGGAAAGCTGCTGCGAGAGGTCTATGCCGTCCTCGGGAGCACCGCGCTGAAGGCGGACATGGGCCGACTGTCCGCGGCGCTGAAGCGACGCGGCATCAAGTTCAACGTGGGCAAGGTGTACGGCGAAACCTTCGATGCGCTGCGCAACAATCTGCGCGAAGTCCAGGCGACCACCGCCGAGATCCAAGCGATGCTGCACGCAACCTTCCGGCAACTCAACGCCGAACATGGCTTCACGCTGCAGGCGCCGCCCGAGCCCGATCTCACGGGATTCGAGCAGCAACTGACGCAGATCGAGCGCAGTCACACCCATTACCTCGGCGTCGGCAATCTGCTCAAGCTGGCGCAGCCTGACTTCTGCGACAAGCTGGTGCGCGCGCTGGCCAGCCGCCTGCGCGTGGTCAACGAAGCCGCCATGACAGAGGTCGAGCGCTGGAGCAAGGGCGCCGGCGCACAGCTCGATGCACAACTGAAGGAGCGGCGTCGCACCTTCACCAAGCGGATCGAGGCGGTCGAACGCATCCAGGGTGCTGCCGGCAGCCTCGACGAGCGTCTTGCCGAATTGGCGGCTCAAGAGAGCAACCTCGTCGAGCTGCATCGCCGGTTGGGCGAACTCACGACACTGCTCGTGAGCCATGAGGCGCCCAACGCCGCGCCGGTGCGCAGCGAACTCAGTGCAGCCTGAAGACCCGCGGTCGGCGGCGCAGCGGATCGCCCGGACCTTTGCAGAAAGCGTCGTCGCCTGGCAGCGCACCCATGGACGCAGTGAACTGCCATGGCAGAACACGCAGGATCCCTATCGCGTCTGGCTGTCCGAAGTGATGCTGCAGCAGACACAGGTTTCGACCGTGCTGGGGTACTTTGCGCGATTCCTCGAACGCTTCCCGACCGTGGAGGCGCTCGCCGCCGGTACCGAGGACGAGGTGTTTGCGCTGTGGAGCGGGCTCGGCTACTACAGCAGAGCGCGCAACATGCATCGGTGCGCCCAGGAAGTCGTCGCACGGTTCGGCGGAGCGTTTCCGCGCACTGCGGCTGAATTGCAGAGCCTGCCCGGCATCGGCCGCTCCACCGCGGCGGCGATCTCGGCCTTTTGCTTCGGCGAGCGGGTTGCCATCCTCGACGGCAATGTGAAGAGGGTGCTCACGCGGGTGCTGGGTTTCGACGGCGACCTGTCTTCCTCGGCCCAGGAGCGCGCCTTGTGGAACGAAGCGACTGAGCTGTTGCCGCCCGCGACGCAGCAACGGTCCATCGCTCGCTACACGCAAGGATTGATGGATCTGGGCGCCACGGTTTGCCTTCCGCGCAAGCCGAGCTGCATCATCTGTCCGGTAGGAGATGCGTGCATCGCACGACGTCAAGGCGCGCCCGAGAAGTACCCGGTCAAGACCCGCAAGCTCCGCCGTAGCGCTGAATCGCTGTGGATGCTGCGCGCACGTGATACCCAGGGCCGCGTGTGGCTTGAAAAGCGCCCCGCGAGAGGCATTTGGGCGGGTCTTTACTGTCTCCCGGTCTTTGAGAGCCGCGACGCGTTGCTGGATGAACTGTCGGCTGCCGACCGCAAGGAGGCACGCGACGAAGCGGGATTCGTCCACGTGCTCACGCACAAGGACCTTCATTTGCATCCGGTCGCCGTCGATTGCCGTGCCTCGTCGTCACTTGGCGAGGGTGGGAGATGGTTCGACGAGCGGGAGTGGCCAGAACTCGGAATACCGGCGCCGGTGCGCAAGCTGCTGGCGAACGGCGGTTGAGGAGGCCGCACGAGCGGTCAGGCTCCGTCCAGCTCGCGGTGCCTTTTGAGGGCTGCCCATTTCGCGCCGAACCCGCGCGCCAGTTGCTCGACGAGGAAAACCGAGCGGTGCTGACCGCCGGTGCAGCCGATGGCCACGGTGACATAGCTGCGATGGTCTTGCGCGAGTGCGTCCAGCCATCTTCCGAGGAACTGTTCGATATCGGCGTACATGCGCGCGACATCGTCGTGTTCCCGCAGCCACTCGATGACGGGCGCGTCGCGACCGGTCAATGGTCGCAGCGCAGCCACGTAGTGTGGGTTGGGCAGCATGCGGACGTCGAACACGTAGTCGGCATCGAGCGGCACGCCACGCTTGAACGCGAATGACTCGAACACCAGGGTGAGGGTGCTCTGCGGCGCCGAGATCAGCGACTTGACGTAGCTTTGTAGTTGCGCCGGTCGGATGATGCTGGTGTCGATCACGTCGGCGCCGTCGCGCAGATCAGCGAGCAACTCCCGCTCGAGTTCGATGGCCTGGACCAGCACGCGCTGCTGCTCGGGTGCGTCGGTGTGGCCTTCGTGCCGGGACAACGGGTGCCGGCGCCGGGTTTCCGAATAGCGCCGCACCAGCGCGTCGGTCGTCGAGTCGAGAAACAGCGAGCGCAGCGATACGCCTTCGCGCCGCAAGACTTCGAGTTGCTGAGGGACCAGTGGCAGTGAAACACCGCTGCGGACGTCCATGGCGATTGCCACCCGCGCCGTCTGTTGTTGCTGCTGCAATGCGATGAAGGGCGCTAGCAGTTCTGGCGGCAGGTTGTCGACGCAGTAGTAGCCCGCATCCTCGAGCGCATGCAGCGCCACCGACTTGCCGGAGCCGGACATCCCGGTGATCAGGACGAGTTCCAGGCTCACGTTGAGGTCTCCCGCGCCTTGCTGCCCAGCATCTCGCGCGCGTGCGCCAGTGAGGTCTGCGATACGCGTTCGCCGCCGAGCATGCGCGCGATTTCCTGTGCCCTGCCTTCGCTGTCCAGCACCGAGACGCCGCTTTCGGTGCGAAGACCGTCCTGGCTCTTGGCGCCGGTCTGGCGCTTCGCAACAACGAGGTGGTGATCGGCACAGGCGGCCACTTGCGGCAGGTGGGTGACCGCAAGGACCTGTCGGTCGCGGCCGAGCTGCTTCATGAGGCGGCCGACGGTCTCCGCGACCGCGCCGCCGACGCCGGCGTCGACTTCGTCGAAAATGAGGGTCTGTGCCGCACCGAGTTCACTGGTTGTCACGGCGATGGCCAGCGCGATGCGCGACAACTCGCCACCGGAGGCCACCTTGCCAATGGAGCGTGGCGTGCTGCCTGCATGCCCGCTCACCAGGAATGCGATGTCCTCGAGGCCGGACCGGCCGGGTTGCGGCAACGGCTGTAGCGCGACTTCAAAGCGACCGCCCTTCATGCCGAGCTCTTGCATGGCCTGCGTCACCGCTTGGGCGAGCCTGGGCGCAGCCTGCTTGCGCGCCTTGCCCAGTGTCTTTGCTTCCTTCATATAGGCCTGCTGCGATGCCTGCTCGGCTCGTTCGAGCGCGTCGAGGTCGCTTTGGGCATCCAGGGCCTGCAACTCGTCTTGCCACCCGGAAAGCAGAGCCGGAAGCTCCCCGGGCTGACGTCTGTAGCGTCGGGCGAGCGACATCCAGAGACCCATCCGCTCATCCAGTTCGGCGAGCTTCTCTGGGTCGGTGTCGGCCTGACGGAGATACCCGTGCAGCGAATGGGCAGCGTCTGCGGCTTGCGCCACACTCGACGCCAGGACCTCGCCGAGTACCTTGAACTCGGGTTCGATGTGCTCACAGTTTTGCAGCATCGTCACGGCACGGCTGAGCGCGGCCAGCGCGCCGCCATCGTCGTCTTCGAGTGCAGCGCATGCGCCCTCGGCGGCATCGATGAGCGCATGCGCATTGGAAATGCGTGCGTGATTGGCTGAAAGCTCTTCCCACTCGTCGGCACCGGGCGCCAGTTTCATCACCTCGGCGACCTGCCACTGGAGGCGTTCCCGCTCGCGTTGCAGGGAATCCTGTGCCGAGCGCGCGGTTTCGAGCGAGGACATGGCTTGCCGCCAGGCGTGCCATGCGCTGTCGAGCGCGGTGGTCGTGACGCCCGCGTAGGCGTCGAGCAGACCGCGAACGGCCTCGGGGCGCGTCAGGCTTTGCCATGCATGTTGGCCGTGGATGTCGAGCAGGCGGTCGCCGAGTTCGCGCAACTGTGTCGCGGTGGCGGGGCTGCCGTTGATCCAGCCACGGCTGCGTCCCTGAAGGTCGACCGTCCGGCGAAGCATCAAGGAATCCCCGGCCTCGAACCCTCCTTCGTCCAGCCAGTTGCCCAGGGCCGGGTCGGCATCGAACTCTGCAGTGACGTCCAGCCGCTCGGCGCCTTCGCGCACTGAACCGGCGTCGGCGCGATTGCCGAGAGCGAGCTGTAGAGCATCGATCAGGATCGACTTACCCGCGCCTGTCTCCCCGGTAAGGACGGTGAAGCCCTTGGAGAGATCGAGCTCCAAGGCGCGCACGATCACGAAATCGCGCAATGCGATGCGGCGCAATGCCATTTCAGGAACCTCCTTCGTTCCAATGCAGTTTTTTGCGCAGCGTGTCGAAATAGCTCCAGCCCCTGGGATGCAGGAAGCGGACGCGGTAGTCCGAGCGGCGCACGACGACCCGATCGCCGATGGCCAGTGTTGCGAGGGATTGCATGTCGAAATTGGCGCTCGCGTCGCGCCCGCCGACGAGTTCGATCGAGACTTCCTCGGCATCGGGAAGCAGGATCGGCCGGTTGGAGAGCGTGTGTGGTGCGATCGGCACCACGATCCAACCGGGAACCGCCGGATGCAGCAGGGGCCCGCCCGCCGACAACGCATAAGCCGTCGAACCCGTGGGTGACGCGATGATCATCCCGTCGGCGCGCTGATTCGCCACGAAATGACGGCCGACCGTCACGCGCAACTCCACCATGCCCGACGTCGCGCCGCGATTCACGACGACGTCATTCATGGCTTGCGCGTCAAAGACCGACACACCGTCGCGCATCACCTGCGCGTGCATGAGGCTGCGGTGGTCTTCTTCGTATTCGCCGGCCAGCATCGGGATCAGCGTCGCTTGGTAGTTGTCGAGGGCGATGTCTGTGATGAAGCCAAGCCGCCCCCGGTTGATGCCGATCAGCGGGACACCGTAGGGCGCGAGCTGCCGTCCGATACCGAGCATGGTGCCGTCGCCGCCGACCACCAGGCCGAGGTCGCACTCCTCGCCGATTTCTTCCACCGTGAGCGCCTTGTAGCGACTTACCTCGATGTCGTCGGCCTGGGATTGCTCGACGAAGACCGTGCACCCTTGTGCTTCGAGAAAGGCACCGATGCCCTCCATGACTTCATCGAGCGCGCCGCATTGCGCCCGCGCACCGGAAGCCTGGTACTTGCCTATGAGTGCGACGTGACGAAAGCGGGAGCTCATCTACAAATTACAACATTAAAATTGCCCGATGCTGGACGACCGCGCCAAGTTGCTGCTGAAGACACTCGTCGAGCGCTATATCGCCGAGGGGCAACCTGTGGGGTCGCGCACGCTGTCTCGCGCGTCGGGGCTGGATCTTTCGCCTGCGACGATTCGCAACGTGATGTCCGACCTCGAGGGGCTCGGTCTGATCGCCAGCCCTCATACATCGGCAGGTCGGATCCCGACCGCACGCGGGTACCGTCTTTTCGTCGACACCATGCTGACTGCGCAGCGCGAGCACCTTGCCGCGCCGAGTCTTGCGCCTGACCAACCGCAGAAGGTCATCGCCAATGCGGCGAATCTGCTGTCCAACCTGTCGCAGTTCGTGGGAGTCGTGATGGCACCGCGGCGCGCCTCGATCTTCCGACAGATCGAATTCCTTCGACTTTCCGATCGCCGATTGCTTGTGATCATCGTCTCGCCAGATGGCGACGTGCAGAACAGGGTGATCTTTCCGGAGGCGGACTATTCGCAATCGCAATTGGTCGAGGCGTCCAACTACATCAATGCCCACTACGCCGGGCTGTCGATCGAGCAAGTGCGGGATCGCCTTCAGTCGGAGGTCGAACAACTGCGGGGAGAGATCGCCGAACTGATGCAGGCGGCTGTCAAGGTGAGCTCCGAAGTCCTGACCGAGGCGCAAGACGAGGTCGTGATCGCCGGGGAGCGTAATCTTCTCGCGGTGACTGATTTCTCCAGCGATATGGGCCATTTGCGCCGCGCGTTCGAACTGTTCGAGCAAAAAGCGCAACTGATGCGCCTTCTGGATGTTTCCAGCCAAGCCGAAGGCGTGCGCATCTTCATCGGTGGCGAGAGCCAGGTCGTTCCTTTCGACGATCTCTCCATCGTGAGCGCGAATTACGAAGTCGATGGGCAAGTGGTCGGAACGCTCGGTGTCATCGGGCCAACAAGAATGCCGTATGACCGCATGATCCAGATCGTCGACATCACTTCGAAGCTCCTCACGAACGCATTGAGTCACCGGAAGTAAGGAGTGAGCTCTGCGGCCCACTAGAATCCGCATCGCGTGGGCCGTTAGCTCAGTTGGTTAGAGCAGCGGACTCATAATCCGTTGGTCGCTGGTTCAAGCCCAGCACGGCCTACCACCAGTTCTTCTTCGCTTTTGCGCGAAGGTTCAGCACTTCGAGACAGGGCACCAGATTTGGATGCTATACTCGCAAGCTGTGCGGCTGTAGCTCAGTTGGATAGAGTACTTGGCTACGAACCAAGGGGTCGTGGGTTCAATTCCTGCCAGCCGCACCACTCTCATAAAAGGGTTAGCTCGTTAACGCGAGCTAACCCTTTTTCTTTTGGCGCGACCTTTGCGCCAACGCGATGTACACAGGCCATGAAAAAGCCCGCCGAAGCGGGCTAAAGGACCTTGGAGTCCAGAGGAGAGCACCAATTATGAGCGTCTCCTGTAAATTGTGGTTGAAACTAGGTCACTTGATGTAAACAAGGCGCGCTGCAGGTGGCGTTGACACTACCGCGCGCATGGCCGCAAGCACCAGAGGATTCGTCCGCAGCGATAATTTGCCGGCGGCGACGCCAGCGCCGCTTGGATCCATTTGGCCTCGATTCGAGCTGATGCGAATCGAGCGCTTCCATCTCTGGCGCTCATGGGGACGACCAAGATGAGTTCATTGCAAATGTTCCTGCCGGTCTCTGAGCCCGCACGCAGTGAGGCACTGTCCCGCCTGCAGCGAACCCACCACTTGCCGCGGCATCTCGTAAAGGGCATCGCTCGTGGGGAGCAAGGCAGACGAGGATTGGACATATCGGCCGACACCCCGCAAAGTCAGCAAGCCGTGCCAGATTCAGAAGTGTCCATGCCTGATCAGCAATCGGGCTGAACCGGGCGGGCCCCGGAACGGGCCGATTCCAGCGTCCGACGAAGGCCCGGTGGTGTGATACAACCGGCGCCCGATCCTGCTGCGGGTCGAAGGCTGGAGCAATGAGCAAGGCATTCACGAAGGAAATCGAAACCGACGACGATGACGGTAGCGAAGGCGGCGCGCTGCCTCCGCTGCCCGCTGGCGGCAAGAATTACATGACGCCCGCTGGTTATGCTCGTTTGCGTGCCGAATTGCTCGATCTGATGGACACGGAGCGCCCCAAGGTGGTCGAAGCCGTGCACTGGGCTGCAAAGAACGGCGATCGCTCCGAGAACGGCGACTACCTCTACGGCAAGAAGCGTCTGCGAGAGATCGACCGCAGGATTCGATTTCTCACCAAGCGACTCGAAGTCGCCGAAGTCACCGATCCGTCTGTGCATCACGGTAGCGACCAGGTGTTTTTCGGCTCGACAGTGCATTACGCCGACGAAAACGGCGAAGAGCGTGCGGTCACCATTCTCGGAATCGACGAAGCGGACAGCGCGCAGTCGCAGGTCAGTTGGATTTCGCCGATTGCGCGCGCGCTGCTCAAGTCCCGGGAGGGCGATGTGGTCAAACTCGCCACGCCGGGCGGCGTGCATGAGATCGAGGTGCTGTCGGTCAGCTACCCGGCGCCTTCAACCGGGGTCGGTTGAACGGTTGGGGATTCAGGGGACCGGCACGGTCCGCGCGGCAGCGAGGACGGAAGATGTCCGCCGCACCGCGCGCAACACGGCGTCGAGATGCGTGCGATCACGCACTGCGATCACGAACCGCAGATCCGTCGAATCCTGCGGCGTCTCGTCAGCCATTTCCACATGCGTAATGTCAGCCTCGGCGTCCGCCAGCGTCGCCGCGACGCGTGCCAGAACGCCTTTGTCGTTTCGCACGGTGATGACCACCCCCGTCTCGAAAGTCCGAACCGGGTCATCGGCCCATTCGACCGCGAAGAATCTTTCGCTGTCCTTGTAACGAAGTCGCTGGCCGACGCCGCATTCCTCGGTGTGAACGACCAGTCCTTCGCCATGTCCGAGGTAGCCGACGATCGGGTCGCCCGGGATAGGACGGCAGCACAGCGCAAAGCGCACGGATGAATTCTCGCTGCCGTCCAGCGTCACTGCGCCTTGCGAGACGGCGTCGTGCGCCGCGAAGCGCTCGCGGCTGAGCATCAGCGCATCGGGTTTTTCCCCGCGCTCGGCCATCAGCGCCATGAGCCGTTTCGCCACGATACTGGCGATGCGCTTGCCCAATCCGATGTCGGTCAGCAGTTCAGAGCGCGTGCGATTGCCGGTGAAGCGCAGGAGTTTTTCCCAGAGTTGTTGATGCTCCGCGTCGTCTTCCGGCAAGTTGCCCAGACCTTCGGCGCGCAAGGCCTGCGCCAGCAGCTTTTCGCCCAGACCTTCAGACTCGGCATGTGCGAGGGTCTTGAGGTAGTGACGGATCTTCGAGCGGGCCCGGCCGGTCCGCACGAATCCGAGCCAGGCGGGATTCGGGGTCGACACCGGCGCCGTGATGATCTCGACGACATCGCCGTTCTTGAGTTCGGTGCGCAACGGAACCTGATCGCCGTTGATGCGCGCCGCCGAGGTATGGTCGCCGATGTTGCTGTGAATCGCGTAGGCGAAGTCGACCACAGTCGCTCCGCGCGGCAGCGCCATGATCTGACTCTTCGGCGTAAACACATACACCGCATCGGGAAAGAGGTCGACCTTGACGTGATCCCAGAATTCGGCCGCGTCGCGCGTTTCGTCCTGGATGTCGAGCAGCGACTGGAGCCATTTGGCGCCCAGGCGCTCGCTGGTTGCCGCAGTCGGCTCCGCAGCCTTGTAGAGCCAATGCGCCGCAACACCCGATTCGGCAACCACGTGCATGGCCTCGGTCCGAAGCTGGAATTCAACGTTGACGCCGGCAGGGCCCACCAGCGTGGTGTGCAGGGACTGATAGCCGTTGAGCTTGGCAATCGCGATGTGGTCCTTGAACTTACCGGGCAGCGGCTTGTACATCTGGTGGAGGATGCCGAGTCCGGTGTAGCAGGAGATCACGGTGGGGACGATCAACCGGAAACCGTAGATGTCGGTGACCTGGGCAAAGCTCAGGTGCTTTTCGTCCATCTTCCGGTAGATCGAATAGAGCGTTTTCTCGCGGCCGGCGATTCGTACACTCATCCCGGCGTTGGCAAAGGCCGTTTCCACTTCCTGTTGGACCTTCTGAATCAGGTCCCGGCGGCGCCCTCGTGCCTTGGCAACTGCTTTCGCGAGGATGGCGTAACGCCATGGGCGCAGGTGTCGGAATGACAGGTCCTGCAGTTCCCTGTACGTTTGATTGAGGCCCAGTCGGTGCGCGATCGGTGCGTAGATTTCAAGCGTTTCGCGGGAGATGCGCGCCCATTTTTCGCGCGGCGCATCGTCCAGCGTGCGCATGTTATGCGTCCGGTCCGCCAGCTTGACCAGGATGACCCGCACATCGCGCGCCATGGCGAGGAGCATCTTGCGGAAGGACTCCGCCTGGTTCTCTTCGCGGGTGTTGAAGCGAAGCTTGTCCAGCTTCGTGAGGCCGTCGACCAGTTCTGCCACCGGGGCGCCGAACCGCTCGATCAGCTCGGATTTGGTCACGCCGCAGTCTTCGATGGCATCGTGCAGCAGAGCGGCCATCAGTGCCTGCGCATCGAGCTTCCATTCTGCGCACTGGGCGGCGACGGCGATAGGGTGGGTGATGTAGGGTTCGCCACTGTTGCGTAGCTGTCCCAGGTGCGCCTCGTCGGCAAAGCGATAGGCGCGGCGAACCTGGTCGATGTCTTCCGCACCCAGATAGTCGAGCCGATCGGTCAGGGCGGCGAAACTCGCGGCGGCCGCATTCAGCGCCGCCGGACTCGGCTGGGGGTTTCGAGGAGCCTCGGACTGGGGCTTGACGACCGCACTCATAGCTACCACTTTAGCGTGGCAGCCGAACAGACGCATTCAGCCATAAAAAAAGCACCGCATGCGGTGCTTCCTTGTTGCATGTCTGCATCAACTCAACCAGGGACCTTCTTGAGCATCTCCAAGCCGATCTTGCCTTCGGCGATCTCGCGCAGTGCAGTCACACCGGGCTTGTTCTTGCTTTCGATTTTCGGGGCATGTCCCTGGCTCAGCATGCGCGCGCGGTAGGTTGCGGCCAGCACGAGTTGGAATCGATTGGGGATGTGTTGCAGGCAATCTTCGACAGTGATGCGGGCCATGAGGATCTTTCGGCGGTGGGCGGACGGTTGGCGGATCAGGGAATGTTCAGCGCGGCAAAGGTGCTCGCACGTGCGCGGCGCTGTGCAGAGTAGCGAAGCCGCTGAGCGTGGACAATCGCTTTCAGGTCGAAAAGTGCGCGCTCAAATACCTCGTTGATTATAACGAAATCGAACTCGTTGGCCCGTGCCATCTCTTCGGCGGCATTCCGCAGTCGCAATTCGATGACGGAAGCGCTGTCCTCGCCGCGACGCTCCAGGCGGGAACGCAATTCCTCCCAACTTGGGGGAAGAATGAAGATCATCACCGCATTCGAAAACGTCTTCCGGATCTGCAGCGCACCCTGGAAATCGATCTCGAGAATGACGTCCGCGCCCTGTGCGATGCGTTCCTCGATCGCCCTCTTGGACGTGCCGTAGCGCTGACCGTGGACATGCGCCCATTCGACGAAGGCCTCGGCCGCCACCATCGCGTCAAACTCCGAATGGGAGGCGAAGAAGTACTCCCGGCCGTGCTTTTCCTGGCCGCGGGGAGGGCGCGTCGTGTGCGAGACCGAAGGTTGAACGGCCGAATCGAGTTCCATCAAGGCTTTGACCAGACTCGATTTGCCGGCGCCGCTGGGCGCCGCGACCACGAAGATGTTGCCGGGGTAGTCCATTCGCTGGTTCTCTATTCGATGTTCTGGACCTGTTCGCGCATTTGCTCGATCAGGACCTTCATGTCCACGCCGATGCGCGTGAGCTCGAGCGTCGCGGATTTTGAACCCAGCGTATTGGCCTCACGGTGCAACTCCTGGATCAGGAAATCGAGTCGCTTGCCGATTTCGCCGCCCTTTTTCACGAGGCGCTCGATCTCGTCGAGATGGGAGTTCAACCGGGTCAGTTCTTCCGCCACATCGATGCGGATTGCGTAGGCGGTGGCTTCGGTCAGCGCGCGATCCTGGGCCGCTTCCGGGAGTATGGCGCCGCCGCTCAAGCCCATGGCCTCCTGCCAGCGCTCAAGGAATCGCGTACGTTGCTGCTCGACAAGCATCGGCACCAATGGCAGCGCCTGGGTCGCGAGCGCGCGCAGTTGCGCGAGATGGTCCTGCAACATGCGGGCGAGGCGCGCGCCTTCGCGTTCCCGAGAAGAAAGCAGGGCCTTCAGCGTCTTTTCGCTCAGTTCGGCAAGTTCAGGCCCCCAGTCTCCCTTGCTCGCAGTGTCGCCGGCGGCGAGCCGCAGGACGTCGGCAACGCTGAGATCCCGGGCGCTCGGCAGCCATGACTTGATCTGGTCCTGCACGCCGTTGAGACGCTGAAGCAGCTTGGACGAAGGCTCACCGATGCCGGCGGCGGCCGTGGATTCGATGGCGGCGCGCACTTCGACCTTGCCGCGCTTGAGTTGCCCGGTGATCAATTCGCGCAGCGCCGGTTCGTGCTGGCGCAGTTCCTCGGGCAACTTGAAAGTCAGGTCCAGAAATCGGCTGTTGACCGAACGGATTTCGACCCCAAGACGAGCTCCGGCGTGGGGGCGCGCCTCGGCTTCGGGGTGGCTGCCTGCGGGGCTGTTCTGCCCGCTGGCGTAGCCGGTCATGCTGTAAACTGGCATCGCGCCTCGCTGTGAATCTGTTGTTTGCACCGTGACGTCGGCACGGCGTTCGCTTGCCGCACCATCGCCTTCGGGCGAAACTCCCGGATTATGTCAAAGGTCAAACCTTCGCCCTTGCTGCCTGATACGGTCATTGGCGGCTATCGCGTCGTGCGCCGGCTTTCAGCCGGTGGCTTTGGTGTTGTTTACCTGGCCGTCGACCACAGCGGCCAGCAGGTTGCCATCAAGGAATATCTTCCTTCGTCCCTCGCGACGCGGGGCACCGGCGAATTGTCGCCGCAGGTCTCGCCCGAAAAGCTCTCCCTTTACCGATTGGGGCTGAAGAGCTTCTTCGAGGAAGGGCGTTCGCTCGCGCAGATCTCGCATGCCTCCGTTGTGAGCGTTCTCAATTTCTTCCGCGAGAACGAAACGGTCTATATGGTCATGAATTACCTGGAAGGGGCGACCCTGCAGGACTTCGTCGTCACCGCGCGCGACCTCAAGAAGCAGAAGGTATTCCGCGAATCCACGATTCGTTCGTTATTCGACGAGATCCTGCGAGGCTTGCGCATCGTTCATCAGCACAAGATGCTGCACCTGGATATCAAGCCCGCCAACATCTTCGTGACGGACGACGATCGGGCGGTCATGATCGATTTCGGGGCCGCGCGCGAAGTGCTGTCGAAGGAAGGCAACTTCATCCGGCCGATGTACACCCCCGGCTTCGCGGCGCCCGAGATGTACCGTCGCGACTCGTCCATGGGGCCGTGGACCGACATCTACGCCATCGGTGCGTGCATCTACGCCTGCATGCAGGGGTATCCCCCGAACGATGCCCCCCAGCGCATCGAGAAGGATCGCCTTGGTCTCTCTCTGTCCCGGCTGCGCGGCATCTACTCCGACAACCTGATCGAAGTGGTCGAATGGTGCATGTCGCTCGACCCGCTTTCGCGTCCGCAGTCGGTGTTCGCCTTGCAGAAGGAGCTGAGCCGCGAAGGCGAACGCCGCTATACCAAGCTCACGGTTGGCGAGAAAGTAAGACTTTCGATCGACAACATGCGTTCATTTGAAAAGAAGGGGCTGCCGAAGGCGGCAGCGCCGACGACACGCCCGGCATGAAATTTTCTGTTTTTCAAGTCAGCCGCAAGGGCGGTCGTCTCAAGAACGAAGACCGCATGGGCTACTGCTACACCCGCGAATCGGGGTTGTTCGTGCTGGCCGACGGCATGGGCGGGCATCCCGAAGGCGAAATCGCGGCGCAGTTGGCCTTGCAGACGATCGCCGCGCTGTACCAGCGCGAAGCGCGGCCCATCGTGAAGGACGTGAAGGCCTTCCTGACCTCGTCCGTGATGGCGGCGCACCAGCAGATCATGCGGTACGCGGGCAACAAGGGAATGCTCGATACGCCGCGTACCACCGTGGTGGCGGCAGTGATCCAGGGGACGACGGCCACCTGGATTCATTGCGGCGATTCGCGTCTGTACGTCGTCCGGGATGGCGAACTGCTCATCCGCACCCGCGATCACTCGCACGCCGAGCGTCCGCGCGCCAACGCCGGGCCGGAGCCAGTCAACCGCAATCTGTTGCTCACCTGTCTCGGCTCACCGACTCCGCCCCTGTTCGACATTTCCGCGCCGCTACAACTGCAACGCGGCGATCGCATCATGCTGTGTTCCGACGGCCTCTGGGGAGTCCTGGACGACGGCGTGATCGTTCACATCCTGTCCTCCGGCAAGCCGGTGTCCGACGCCGCCCCCGACCTTGCGGAGATGGCGCTGCGCAATGGCGGCAGCCACAGCGACAACGTGACCCTGATTGCGCTCGAATGGGAAACCCCCGACGCGCCAGGGCAGAAGCGCGGTGTTTCCACGGACAGCATCAGCGACGGCGTGTTCGCGTCGACCATCCAGGCCGGCATGCCCTCCGACAGCGAGCTCGATGACCTCGACGAGGACGCCATCGAGCGATCGATCGCTGAAATCAACGAAGCCATACGCCGCTCTGCCGCGCGCAAGGGCTGAGTCTTTTTTTCTTTTTTCCTCCTTCCACCATGACTGTTTTCGTACGTAGCGGCGGCCGTGCCGCCGACCAGTTGCGCCCTGTGCGCATTACCCGGGGCTTCACCATCCATGCCGAAGGTTCGGTCCTGATCGAGTTCGGCCAGACGCGCGTCCTTTGCACGGCCTCGGTCGAGGAAAAAGTGCCCCCGCACAAGCGCGGCAGCGGCGAGGGCTGGGTCACCGCCGAATACGGCATGCTCCCGCGTGCAACCCATACCCGCAGCGACCGTGAAGCCGCTCGCGGCAAGCAGAGCGGACGGACGCAGGAAATCCAGCGCCTCATCGGCCGCTCGATGCGCGCCGTGTTCGACCTGGCTGCGCTCGGCGAACGCACCATCCATCTGGACTGCGACGTGCTGCAGGCCGACGGCGGCACACGGACGGCGGCAATCACCGGTGCCTTCGTCGCGGCGCAGGACGCGGTCAACAAGCTGCTGGCCGAAGGCAAGATCCCGGCCTCGCCGATTCGCGGCCACGTCGCGGCCATCTCGGTGGGCATCGTGCAGGGCACGCCGCTGCTCGACCTCGAATACATCGAGGATTCGGCCTGCGACACCGACATGAACGTCGTGATGACCGGCGCGGGGCACTTTGTCGAAGTCCAGGGCACGGCCGAAGGCGCCGCGTTTTCGCGCGACGAAATGAACGCCCTTTTGGCCCTGGCCGAAAAAGGCATCATCGAACTGACCGCGCTGCAAACCAAGGCGCTGTCGAGCTGACCCACCCTGCGCATCGACGATGAAACTTGTTCTCGCCTCCAACAACGCCGGCAAGCTCGCGGAGCTGCAGGCTCTTTTCGCGCCACTCGACGTCACCCTGGTGCGGCAGTCGGAACTTGGCGTCGGTGAGGCCGAGGAGCCGTTTCGCACCTTTGTCGAGAACGCGCTCGCCAAGGCGCGCCATGCGTCCGCGCAGACGGGGCTGCCCGCGATCGCCGACGATGCGGGCTTGTGCGTGCAAGCTTTCGGCGGGCTTCCTGGTGTCGACACGGCTTTCTATGCAACGCAGTTCGGCTACGAGAAGGGCGATGCGAACAACGTGCGTGCGTTGCTCGAACAGCTGGCCTCCAAGGCCGATCGCCGCGCCGCGCTGGTCAGCACCTTGGTCGCCCTGCGCAGCGCGGACGACCCGGAGCCGCTGATCGCCGTGGGGCGTGTTGCCGGCGTGATCGCCTGCGAGCCCATCGGCGACAACGGATTCGGCTTCGACCCCGTGATGTTCCTGCCGCAGTTCGGCAAGACCTTTGCGCAGCTGCCGCCCGAAGTGAAGAACGCAAACAGCCATCGCGGCCAGGCGGCGCGCGCGATGCTGGCCCTGATGCGCGAGCGCTGGTCGTGAACGCCATCATCCCGATCGCGAAAGACGCTGACGACAGTCCCGGCGGTGCGGCCGGCGCCAACGACGTGCTGCACCTGATGCGACCGGGTCCGCTGCAGCTGTCGGCCTTGCCCCCACTGTCGCTGTATGTTCATCTTCCGTGGTGCCTGCGCAAGTGCCCGTACTGCGACTTCAATTCCCACGAATGGCGAAATGGGGGTGGCGAACTGCCCGAACAACGCTACCTCGACGCCCTGGTCGCCGACCTCGAGGCGGCGTTGCCCCTGATCTGGGGACGCATGATTCACACGATTTTCATCGGCGGCGGCACGCCGAGCCTGTTCTCCCCGGCATCCATCGACCGGCTGATCGGGGATATGCGCGCCCGGCTCAAGCTGGCGCCGGATTGCGAGATCACGCTGGAGGCCAACCCAGGCACGTTCGAGCGCGATCGCTTCCGCGCCTACCGTGCTGCCGGTGTCACGCGGCTATCGGTCGGCGTGCAGTCCTTCAACGACGAGCATTTGAAGGCGCTCGGCCGCGTGCACGATCGCGCACAGGCCATTGCCGCGGTGGAAGAAGCCGCCGCGACTTTTGACACCTTCAACCTCGACCTGATGTACGCGCTGCCGGGCCAGACGCCGGAGGATCTCGATGCAGACCTCGACCAGGCGCTGTCGCTCGCGCCACCGCACCTGTCGGTCTATCACCTGACCATCGAGCCGAACACCTATTTCGCCAAGTTTCCCCCGGTGATCCCGGAGGACGACGCGGCCTACGCCATGCTGGACCGCATCGGCGAGCGCACGGCGGCGGTCGGCCTCGAACGCTATGAAATCTCGGCGTACGCGCGCAAGGGCCACCAGTGCGCGCACAATCTGAACTATTGGCAGTTCGGCGACTATCTGGGTATCGGCGCCGGTGCTCATAGCAAGCTCAGTTTCGCGCATCGTGTCGTGCGGCAAGTGCGGTTCCGGGAGCCTCGCCTCTATATGGACAACGCACTCGCTGCCCATGCCGTTGCGCAGAATGAGGAGGTGGGCATTGGTGCTTTGCCTTTTGAATTCATGCTCAATGCCTTGCGTTTGAAAGACGGCTTTACGCTCGCGCAGTTCGGGGAACGGACGGGCTTGGCCGTCACCGCCATCCAGCGCGGGCTGGAAGAAGCCGAACGCAAGGGATTGATCGAACGCGACCTTGCGCGCGTGTGGCCGACGACGCGCGGCTTCGACTTCCTGAGCGATCTTCAGGCGATCTTCCTGCCAGACTCGTGAGGAGGGACACTGCCATGGACAACCTCGAATCCCCAGAAGTCAAACGCCGGTCGCGTGGACGACCCAGCCCAGAGCAGGCGGTCGCGCTGCGCGAGTCCTTCCTTGCGGCCGCGCTCGAATCCTTCCTGGAAAAGGGCTACGCGGCCACCAGCATCGAGGCCATCGCCCGCGAGGCGGGCGTCGCGAAGATCACGATCTACCGCCAGTTCGACAACAAGGAAGCCTTGTTCCGGGAGGTGGTCCACCGCGCCGTGAGCAGCGCGCGCGAAACCATGCAGGCGACGCTGGTGCGGCGCGATGCCGATGAGAGACAAGTCCTGCTCGACCTGATCGAGCGCATGTACCTGAGCGCCACGGAGCCGAAGACCCTGGCACTGCTGCGCCTTGTGATCGCCGAGGCAGTGCGCTTCCCGGAGCTGGCGAAATCGCTTTATGCGGAAAACAGCTACGTGCTCGCGCCCGTGGTCGATTACCTCGCCGAAGCGCACCGGGCCGGAACGCTGCATGTGCCGGCGCCCGAACTGGCGGCGGTGCAGTTGTCGACCCTGGCCTTTGGCGGCGTGCGTTTTTTCATCTCGAAGCCCCTGGCCGGGCCCGAGGAGCGCCGCGCCTGGGCGGAAGGTATTCTTGATCTGGTCATGCGAGGTTGGGCGCCGGCAGCCGGATCGCAGGAACACAACCGCTAAAATCGCCGACTGCCTTCTTCCATCCGAAGGCATCCCAGGAGAGTTGGGTGAGTGGTTTAAACCAGCAGTCTTGAAAACTGCCGACGGGCAACCGTCCGTGAGTTCGAATCTCACACTCTCCGCCAGTTGGCGATGTCTCTCATCGACGCTCGGGCAGTTGGATATTTCTACCCATCTCGTACCCATCCGCCGGCAGTGCGACTGGGTGATACTTGCTGAGGGTGTGTGACATTGGTCAATTGCAGCAGTCGGGCCAAGTCCGGACTTTCGTCACAACCGTCCAGTTTTCTAGTTCGCTCGGGTAATCTTCGTCGCCGCCTTGAAGCCGCGCAAAGCTTGATGCACGCGGCCCTGGCGACCTTTTCCGTCGAACAAGAGACCATCCGACCATGATCGATAGCACGACACGCTTTTGCCTCCGCGACCCCATCCCAGAAATCGCTGAGGCCGCTCAAACGCTCGACGAGGCGGTGAGCGCGCATCTACGCGGCGATCGTGCGAGTGCCGAGCACTTGATTCGCTCGACGAACACGCCGATCCTTCGTGATTTCATTGAATCCATGTGGGGGGCGAATAGCCCATACGTTCGAGTCAGGCCAGTGGCGCTCCCGCTTCCGAGCAAGGCGTCCATCGAGAAGATCGCTCAGCGGATGCCGTCTGCGGCGGAGAAGCAGGCGCTGCATGATCGAGACGGCTATCACTGTCGTTTCTGCGGAATCCCGGTCATTCGGAAGGAAGTGCGAGTGAAGATCGCCGTGGTCTACCCGACGGCACTGCCATGGGGACGACAGAACGCTCTGCAGCACGCGGCTTTCCAAGTGCTGTGGGCGCAATACGACCATGTCGTTCCTCATGCCCATGGAGGAACGAACGACCCCTCGAACATGGTCGTCGCCTGCGCTGCCTGCAACTATGCTCGCGTGGCCTACACGCTCGAGGAGGTCGGCCTGTCCGATCCGCGCTTGCGCGAGCCTGTGCGGTCAAAGTGGGATGGGCTCGAGCGATTCACCCGGGTCGGTGGTTCGCCGATGCATTAGCCCATCTTTCTCACTCAACCCCGATTTCGACGATTTTGAGGGTGTTGAGCGACGCAAGTGCTTGATGCGTATAGGGGTGACGCGGCAAAACGCTTGTGGTGAAGACCAACGGTATCTCCGTCTATGCTGGTGGCGATGCGGATCAGGCACGATGATCTTCTTGCTAGAAATGCCGCGTGCCGGGCGCGAAACAGTGAATCGCCGGGACGGCGGCAGAAATTGGGATCATGAAATTCTTCGAAGCATGGCGAGCCAAGGGCGTAACCGTTGACTACCGCAGTCGCTGGAGCCACCGATTTGAGGGCACTGACCGCTATATCTTTACCGTATGGAACGACGTATGGGGCCCCGGAGAATCGGAAATTCGCTTCAACAAGGTCCTTCGACGGAGCGACTTCTTTTGTGCAGGGGGCGATCCCTGGATCAATGAGGTGCCGGGCCGGCTCTACATCCAACATGCCCGTGAATGCATGGCAAAGGGGATTCCTGGTGAGGTAATCACGCTCAACGGTAAGCGCCGCAGCGGCCACGAGAACAGCCAAGTCGAGTCCGTAGACATCATGGATCAGCTCTATTGGCTGAATGTCACTCGGGTTGAGGACGATGGGCTAATCGAAGGATTTTTCGCCCATAAGGGCGGTCATTGACAGATGCCAAACATGAAAGCGTTGTCCCCGAATGCGCTGGAGGCCATGGATCTGCCATATATCGGGCCTTACAACCAACAGGTTGATGCTGAGGTCGCTCGCCGTATGTCAAATCCCGAGTCGGGCAAGAAGGCCGCGAAGATCAAGGAGGCCCAGGGCTGGCGACTGCGCCCGGATCTCGGCGCCTTGTGCATGGATGGCGACCCATCGGCTCCGGTGGTCTACCTGCAGGCCAACCCGAGCTACGGCGACGACGCCACACGCGAGACGCACTACCAACCGCACCCCGACTGGCCCCTCTCGGTTGCCGGCTCGCACGTTCACCCGGCGACGCGTGCCTACTACGTCAATACTGTCTTCCTGCACTTGCAGCAGGAAGGCGTCACGCTTCACGACATCAGCCGCAAGATGCTGAAGGTGGAACTGTGCCCCTGGGCGAGCAAGAAGTGGCCCGGCAATGGGAAGTTGGATGCGGCGCTGAGTAATTTCCCGAGCCGCGAGCCGATCGCGCGCTTCGTCGAGCATCTGGTTGATCGCGGCGCGTTGTTCATCATGGCGCGCGCATGGGCCCCTTGGTTCAAGGCCGTACCCTCCTTAGCGCCGCTGGTTGGCACGCGCGTCTTCAAGAGCCGTACTCCCGCTTCCGCCCTGATCTGCAGGAGTTTCTACCCCGATGGGTGGGAGGAACTCACTGCCGCATTGCGCTCGTGAGGTCGGCCCATGAGCGGACCCGGGAAACTCGTTGTCAAGGACGCCGGCGCCCAGAGGGTGCTCGCCGAGCTGGTAATGGCGTGGGCGAACGACGCCGAAACCGGTGAGCCGCGATTCATCCTCGAACTTGATGCCCAGCACACAGGCGCGAAGTGTGGCTGCGTGTGCCCGAGCTGCGGCCTGGCGCTCACGGCGGTGAACGCGGCCAAGGCCGAGTTCCGGAAGCGCCCGCACTTCCGTCATCCGGAGGGCGCCGAGCGCAGCGAGTGCATGGTGCTGGCCGCTCGCGTTGCGGTTCTACGGCAACTCCAGGAGGACGGCTGGCTCGAATTGCCTCGTCGTCGCCGATCCGCGACCGCGATCGGCCTGACCGGCGAACTTTACGAAGCGTGGGTCGAGATGCCAGCCGAAAAGCTGCACATTCTTCAGGTGGACTACCGCGATCGCGCCTTTGCTGTCGTCACGTTCGACGATGGACGCCAGCTACGTGTCGAGCTCACCGGGACGCCGGGAGAGATCGATGGCCCGTTCGGGGCGGATGGTCTTCCGGTTCCGACGATCTACCTCGGAGTGGACGATCCATCACTGGCCTCAATGGAGCCTGGCGAGATTCGGAGGCGGATGCGACTGTTGCCGGATGACCTGTGCTGGCGCGGCCATTGGAATGACGTAGAACTGCAGGCCCGTGCCGAGGCTGAAGCGAAGGAGAAAGCGCATTTCTACTTCGATGACATCCCGGAAGGACTCGACCTACCGGAAGAGATGGACCCGGCGCTGCGCCGCGAGACAGTACTGCACCACGAGGTGAAGCGAATCTTGGCTGAGCAACGTCGGCTATGCGTCCCGGGTCTTGACGTCGTGGTTGAAGCGCTGACGCATGATGGCCGGGCACTTCGGAAGCGGTGGTCTTGCGAAGCCGAAGAGTTGGCGTTGGATCACGTTGAGCTTGAGCAGCGTTTCGGGCGCATCGTTCCGGACATTACCTGCAAGTCGTGGCCGGCTATTGGCGGGCGGGTCATTTGGCCGCTGCTCGTCGAGGTTACCGTGACCAACCAGATCGACGAAGAACGTCTCCGAGGCATCTGCGAGCACGGTGTAGCTACCCTCGAAATCGACCTGAGCTTGGCAGGTGGCCGGGTGACCCGCGACGAACTGGCTCGGCTCGTGGTCGAGGAACTGCCCTTGAAGCGCTGGCTCTTCCATCCGGAACGGGAGGAGAAGCGCCACGAGCTTCAGGCTGCCGTAGCGCGAGAGAAGTCGGCCCTTGATGAACAAGCACGCTGGTTGGCTGAGCGTCAGCGGCGTGTACTGGCCACTCCGATCGCTGACATTGCGAGGGAGTACTTGGAGGCCGTCGTCTCAATGCTGGACGCGGGCGCTGAGGCCGACGCAGAGGGCCGGCAGTCAGCGACCGCAATCGTCACGGAGCAAGCAGCGCGGGAGCTTGTCGCCGATGCCTCTGACAAGCTCGCGCTGCACGGCTACCCGGAGGCGGCTGACGACAACCTCCTCGGCTTTCACGGGATTCTTTCGCGCATTCTGACCTGCCGGCTCGCCCGACCGGTTGGGTACCGGGTGCAGAACGTGATGGGAGTGCTCAATGCCATCCGACAGAGCCGCGGCGCCCAGCGTTCGTTGAACACGCTGTTTTTCATCGCGGTTCGTGTCTACCGCCCGCCGCTTGAACCCACTCAGCAGTCTTGGTTCGAGGCGTGGGCGACCGAGGTACGCGGCAGCATCCGCGCAGGCGAAGCGACCTACCTTCGCGACCCCGTGTATGACCGATTCCTGTCGGTGCTTTTCCCTGAGATGGCGGAGGCATTGGCCAAATCAGGAGGAAAGCGGCAGCCGATCTCAGATATCCTGGAGAATCCGTCAGGACGTGTCTCCGGGACGCCCGAGGTTCCGCGTCGTAGACGTGCCAGCTTCGTCGACCAGCAACCGCGCACAGACGGCGCATCGTCGTGATCCCGCCCCATCCAGATACCCATCCGAATCTATGCGTTTCTGCGAGACGATCTGACATGAGTTGAAGAGATCGCTCGGCTCACTACCATCGGGGGCTGGTTGCCGGTGAGTCTGTGTGAGGCATTCTGCCGGTATCCGCCCAGTGGTCACACTCTCCGCCAGCGGTTGATGTCTTTCATCGACGCTCGGCCAGTTCGATATTTCGCCCCATCCGTTTACCCATCCGCCGCTAGCCGCCGGTGCAAGCAACCGGCGTCGCGCGCCCCATGGCCCACGACGTGCGGCCCTGCTCGATGATCATCGTTTGGCGTCCGTTGGAGAACGTGGTCCCCGACTTTCCGAGCGCGGGAAGATCGATGGCGGCCGCTCCGTCAACGGAGACCGAGGCGCTGTCTCCCATCAAGCGCACAGCCAAGCGTGTCCCATCGCAAACGTAGCTGCTGACTGGATAGGGATTGCCGACGCCGATCGACGGACCTGGCGTCGGATGCTGGCAGGCGGCCAGTGTCCAGATGGCAAACGTGCCGATGATTGAACAAAGAACGCGTTGCATCTTGCCCCTCGCAACGTCCGCCACGTCGTTCGGCGGAGTGATGCTCATTTGCTGAGTGGTTGGCACGAAGGGCTCCTCGATTTCGATAGGATGGACCCTACACTGTCGAGCTAACGCCGTCCAGTCAAGCCAATTGACGCGGCATTTGAAGAGCCGTAGCCCAAAGTCCCCGAGTTCCTGGAGCCCCGGCGCACCGCCGAGAAGGCACTCACCGCCGTGATCCAGGAAGCCTATGCGAGAGTAGGTGACCGCTCGGGTGGGGAAAAGGATTGGGAGATACGGCCTGCCCGCCAAGCTTCCTTGCCGATGACCGAATCGTGGCGGCGGACCCGTCCGCCATAACATGATCGTCGGCTTCATGAGGCCTCTTCTGGCGCAGTCGGGAGGATGCAGCATGGTGCTGTACCTGGGTGCGCAGGTGCAAAAACGCAGACATCGTGGGTGCTTCCTCGAATAGGATCGGCTCCTTGCCGATTTTCCAGATGGAGATCATGCGATGCCGCTCGATGACAAGGCCATGAATGCCGCAAAGGCGCGATACCTCGTGGCTGAGGAGCGGTACGAAAAGCTATTCGCCCCAATGGAGCGAGCAATCATCAAAGGCTTTCTCGATCGGCTGGCGCAACGCGAGGCGATGCAATCGGAGATTCTGCAGGACCTGACGCGCGAAGCGACAAGCGAGATTGGCGCGTTCTCCGAACTCCGTGTGAGTTTCGCGGAGCGGCTGAACTCGCTGTTTGCGAAATTCGATCAGGTGGGAAGTGCGGCTCACCTCTTGGTGCTTTCGCAATTTTTGGAACCGGGCGGGGCCGGGCCGAGCGTCGGTGCCGATCCTCTGCAGTGGGTGGTTCAGCAGCAAGCGGACCTGCTGGCGCGGCAGCAGCGCGCGGCGGAGGCGAAGTGCAAAGCAGATGACGCACTCCAAGCGGCCGGTGCAAAGACGGTCGACATGCTCGACGGGGCCACGGGCGTGATCGTGTTGCGGGCAGCGACGCTGAAAGCGTTCCGGCGAGAGAATCTCGACAGTAGCTTGAAGCGAATTCGGGATGCGGTCGTTGATGAGCTGAACGACGAACTCGTACAGGCGGTTCAGGATGCGGTCGCCGATGAGCTGCAAGACGAACTCGGCGAGGCGTTGAACGACCAGATCGGTAAGCGTCTTGTTGACTTGGTTCTGGAGTATGGCGGAGAGTTCGGCGTCATCGTGGCCGACCAGCTTCCCGTAGTCGGCCTCGGCGTGAAGCTGGTGAGCGCCGTCGTCAAGGGATCGCTGCCGCCGGAAAAATACAACGATATAGGGGGAGGGGATATCTTGATGTATTTGACCAGTGCGCTTCGAAGGGAGCGCCAGATCTTCGAAGGATTCAAGAAAGAATTGAACGGCTCCTTCGGTACGCTGGTCGAGATTGAAACGTCGATGAACGGCCCCAGCACCTTTGCCTTACCCATCTAATTCCCCATCAGTGAAAATCGAATTCGATCCGACGAGTTTCACGAGGTTTCCGAGATGCGTACAGAGGAAGTCACGCGGGCCAATAGCCGATTGGTTAGGAATGGTGGCTTCCGGTCCGGAACCAGACATATTCTTTCCCTGCGCCTCCCGGATGTTTTGGAATAGAGTTTCCGCAATGAACTTGACTGCAGCCATTCGTCACGTACTCCGGCAGCATCCGGAAGGACTATCCCCAGCGGAAATGGTGCAAATCATGAAGCGCGAGGTGCCGCACCTGTTCAACACGGAGCGCCACCGGGAGTCTCTGGCCAAGAAAACTGTCACAAGCTTGGATCACGCCTTGAAGGCGGACATCTACTTCACCTACCCCAAGATCGAGGGTGTCGAGGCCGACAAAACGGTCCGGCCGATGCGACTGTTTCTAACAGACGTATCCGACGAAGCGCTGCCGTCAACGCAACAGCCAATTGCTCCAATGAGCGAGGAACCCGAGGTGCCGCAGATGAGTGCGGAGACCATCGCCAAGCTGGAGGCTGGAGTCGGCACGCTTTACGTTCTGGCGACCCATACCTACACGAGAGAAGGTGCCGAGATCTTGAAGATCGGCATCACTGCCGGGACCGTGGAGCAGCGCATCAAGCAGTTGTTCACGACAAGCGCGGCAATGCCATTTCGAGTGGTACTCCAGCTTGAGACGCCCAACTATGCAGAACTTGAGAAGGCGCTTCATCACCTTCTGGATCCATTCCGCATCAATCGATCACGGGAATTCTTCTCGGACCGGTGCCTTCCGTATGTCGAGGCCGTCTTGAAGATCCACAACGAGATCCAGTCCGTTTCCCGCTTGGCACCCGGTCGGCCGGAATGATGCACCTATCCGCAAAGCGCGTGGCCGAGGTAATGAGTTACCAGTTGTAAACTCAAGACCTAACTACGAGGACAGAGCCGTGCAACGACCCAGAGTTACTTGGCGCCGCGCGTGTATAGGTGCTGCCATCGCGCTGTGTGTGCAAGCCGCTGTAGCGCAGTCAGACAATGTTCAGAAGGGGCTCAATCAGTTCTTCGGGGCACTCCAAGGACTGCAGCAACCTGGGGCCGGCGGCGCACAACGGACAGCAGACCCTGGTGCAGCAGGTGGCGTGGATTCGGCGCCAAACTTGGAAGCGGTGGTGAAGGAGGCAAGAGAGCGCAAACGCAATTCCGGCACCACCATGGGCTCAGACTCATGGTGCGGACTGGCCGCGAACCCGTTTCGACCGGCAAAAGTGCAAGGGAGTGGCTGGAGCGAGCTGGTAGCAAAGTGCACAGCCACCCTTGACGAGGACGAGAGGAACAAGGAACAAGCAGATGCGGCGCAGGAGCGTCGGCGAGCGGAGTCAGAACGGGCGAAAGGCGCGCAGGCGCGCAAGGAGGCGGACGACTACGAGACCCGTCGTCAAGCACTGCTTGCCGGACTGAAGGCAGGAACCATCACCCCCAAGAATTGTGCGCAGTGGATGGTCGGTCGGGGGCTGGACCGGTACCAGCTTCAGGCAAATGAAATCAGTCGAATTGCCTATCGCGCACCTCAGGGCGTTGGCTACTTCGATGCAATGGTCCAGCAGATCCAGGGCGAAATTCTCCTCGTTCGCCTGCGCGACCACCAGGCGGTGGTGGCGATCGACAAGAACGCCAGACTTTTTCGCGAAGGTGAGTTGACGGAGCGGGGCGAAATCGGTGTTGTCGGTCAGCAGACCGGAACGCGAACATTGAAGCGCGCGGACGGCTCTGCCGTTACGGTCGCAGTCGTCACGCCTGCGTGCGTGGTGGCGGCGCCCAACCACATCCTCGATCTGGCCCCGGATTGAGCCCATCCGATCCAACCAACATTGATGCGGTTGCCATCGGTGAGCGCCTGCGTTAGAAGCACATTCGTCAGTTCGCGCAAATCTTCCGCTGCCCAAGTCTCCTGACGTCCAGGGAGGATGACGAGCTATCGCGGCGATAGCCTTTTGGGCTCGCGCCGGCGCAGGTTCTGCCACAGAATCTCCTTTCCGCTTTCCCACCCGCGATACGAACATAGGAGCCCTATATGAGTAGCGAAAAGACAGAGGCGAAGTGCCCATTCCACGCAGTTGCCGGCGGAGGCACGACCACCCGCGATTGGTGGCCCACCCAACTGCGCCTGGACCTGCTTCATCAGCATTCATCGAAGTCCGACCCCTTGGGCAATGACTTCGACTACGCGAAGGCGTTCAAGAGCCTGGATTACGCGGCGGTGAAGAAGGACCTGGCCGCGCTGATGACCGACTCCCAGGACTGGTGGCCGGCCGATTTCGGGCACTACGGTCCGCTGTTCATTCGGATGGCTTGGCACGCCGCCGGCACCTATCGCATCGGTGACGGCCGCGGGGGCGCCGGCCGCGGGCAGCAGCGCTTCGCGCCGCTCAACAGTTGGCCGGACAACGTCAGCCTGGACAAGGCTCGCCGGCTCCTCTGGCCGATCAAGCAGAAGTACGGCCAGAACATCTCGTGGGCCGACCTGATGATCCTCACGGGCAACGTGGCTTTGGAGACCATGGGCTTCAAGACCTTCGGCTTCGGGGGTGGTCGCGCGGATGTCTGGGAGCCGGACCATGATGTGTATTGGGGCCGCGAGACGACATGGCTGGGCGGCGACATCCGTTACTCGAAGGGCTCGCCCGGGGTCGAAGAGGATCATGCCGTGCTCGTGAAAGACGACGACAGCATGGTGCCGCACTCGCGCGATCTCGAGAACCCGCTGGCCGCGGTCCAGATGGGCCTGATCTACGTCAACCCCGAAGGCCCCGACGGCAATCCCGATCCGCTCGCCGCGGCGAAGGACATCCGAGACACCTTCGGCCGCATGGCCATGAACGACGAGGAAACCGTGGCATTGATCGCCGGCGGCCATACGTTCGGCAAGACGCACGGCGCTGCTCCCGCAACCAATGTCGCGCACGAGCCCGAGGCGGCCGGCCTGGAGGAACAGGGCCTGGGCTGGAAGAACAGCTTCGGCACCGGCAAGGGTGGCGACACGATCACCAGCGGCCTGGAAGTGACCTGGACCACCACGCCTACCAAGTGGGGCACCAACTTCTTCTGGAACCTGTTCGGCTACGAGTGGGAACTGAGCAAGAGCCCCGCCGGCGCGCAGCAGTGGGTCGCCAAGGGCGCCGGCGCGACCATTCCTCATGCGCACGACCCGTCGAAGAAGCTGGTGCCGACCATGCTGACCACCGACCTGTCGCTGCGTTTCGACCCCGCCTACGAGAAGATCTCGCGTCGCTTCATGGAGCACCCTGACCAGTTCGCCGACGCTTTCGCGCGGGCCTGGTTCAAGCTCACCCACCGTGACATGGGTCCGCTGGCCCGCTACCTGGGTCCTGAAGTTCCGAAGGAAGAATTGATCTGGCAGGATCCGGTCCCCAAGGTCGACCACCCGCTGGTTGAAGCGAAGGACGTTGCGGCCCTCAAGAAGGACGTGCTGGCGTCCGGTCTGACCGTCGGGCAACTGGTATCGACGGCCTGGGCCTCGGCCTCCACGTTCCGAGGCTCCGACAAGCGCGGCGGCGCGAACGGCGCGCGGATCCGCCTGACGCCCCAGAAGGACTGGGCCGCCAATGAACCTGCGCAATTGGCAAAGGTGCTGCAGGTGCTGGAGGGTATCCGCGAGAAGTTCAATGGCGCCCAGAGCGGCGGCAAGAAGATCTCGCTCGCCGACCTGATCGTGCTGGCCGGAAATGCCGGTGTGGAAAAGGCCGCGAAGGATGCCGGCCAGGACGTCACCGTGCCCTTCGCGCCAGGGCGCACGGACGCTTCGCAAGAGCAGACCGAGGTGGAGTCGTTTGCGCAGCTTGAGCCCGTGGCGGATGCGTTCCGCAACTACCTGAAGGGTCGTTTCGCCGTGCCCGCTGAAGCGCTGCTGGTCGACAAGGCGCAGTTGCTGACGCTCACCGCGCCGGAGATGACGGTGCTCCTCGGCGGCTTGCGGGTGCTGGGCGCCAATGCGGGCCAGGCCAAGCACGGCGTCTTCACGCAGAAGCCCGGCACGCTGAGCAACGACTTCTTCGTCAACCTGCTCGACATGCGTACCGAGTGGAAGGCTGTATCGGATGCCAGTGAGGAGTTCGAAGGCCGCGACCGCAAGTCGGGCGATCTGAAGTGGACCGCCAAGCGCGTCGATCTGGTCTTCGGCTCGAATGCGCAACTGCGCGCCATCGCGGAGGTCTACGGGACCTCGGGAGCGAAGAAGAAGTTCGTCGATGACTTCGTGGCCGTGTGGACGAAGGTGATGAACCTCGACCGGTTCGATCTCGCCTGAACCGTCACGCGGCTGGAGGAGCGGCCGCCAGCCGTTCCTCCAGCCGCTGCCGATCGGCCAACAGGCGGCCGGCAACCATCGTCACGACCTCGAAGCCGAAGGCCGGATTCTGGTAGTAGAGCTGCCTGAATGTCGTCTCGTCGATCCGCAGCACGATGCAGTTCGTGGCGCAGCGCGCGGTCAGGGTGCGCCGCTTGTTCGGCGCGAAGAACGCGATCTCGCCGAACAGGCGGCCGGCTTCCATCGTCTCGCCGATCTCGACAAAGTCGATGCGGCCTTGCGCCAGAAAGTACAGGTGCGTTGCTTCGTCGCCCTTGTGAAACAGCACGTCGCCCGCCTTCAGGCTCTGTCGTCGCATGTAGGGTCTTAGCCAGACACCCGACAGGTCGCTCGATGCCGACGCCGCGCGTACGCGGCGTGTGAGCCGGATCATTTCGGCCGTCCGATAGATGTTGATCGGAAGCAGCGTGCCATGCAGCAACACCATGATCAGCGACGGATGCAGCGCGCCGTAGATCAGGAAGCCCAGGTTGCCGCCCACCGCGAGGCAACGCAACGGGATCATCGTCTTGACGAAGGAGCTGACGATCACCAGGGCCCCGGCGATGGCCGCCGAGCAAAGCGCGACGATGCCCGTCGGTGTCGACAGCGCCGATGTCAGCGCGGCGACCGCGGTGTCGAACAGTGCAAGCGATGCCATGGGGGCTCCTTTTCGGGTCTGCGCCACTTCACAGCGATGATGGCCGAGCACGCGAGGTTAGCGGCCACTGAGTTACCCCGAGAGCCCGCCGAAGGGGTGGTGCGGGTAAATCTGAGACCTCGCCGGCCGCAGCGGGGAGCAAACTGCGCGCCAGGCGCAGGGCGACGCCCATTCGCCCGATGAATGAAGGGAAGCCGATGATGAAGCTGAATTCGCTGGTCGAACCCGACCGGGTCCACAAGACCGTCTACACCGACCCGCAGATCTTCGATGCCGAAATGGAAAAGATCTGGGAACGCACCTGGGTCTACTGCGGCCATGTGTCGCAGGTGCCGAATCCGGGCGACTACTACGCCGTCACGATCGGCCGCCAGCCGATGATCATGGTCCGCCAGACCGACGGCTCCGTGCAGGTGCTCTACAACCGATGCCCGCACCGCGGCGTGCAGTTGGTGGGCAACCTCAAGGGCAACACCGGCAGCAGCATTGTCTGCTCCTACCATGCATGGAGCTTCCATCTCGACGGCAAGGTGCGCGCGATTCCGCTCGCGCAGGGCTACGAGGGCACGCGCATGACACGCGAAAACCCTGATTGCAGCGTGAAGCGCGCGCCCCGCGTCGACAGCTACCGCGGCTTCGTCTTTGCCAGCCTGGCCGCGGACGGGCCCTCCTTGCTCGACTTCCTCGGTGAGGCGCGCATCGCCTTCGACGACATGTGCGACCGCTCGCCCGTGGGCGAGGTCGAGGTTGTCCCGATCTGCCATCGCGTGATCCAGCACTCGAACTGGAAGTTCTTCATGGAGAACCAACTCGATGCGCTGCACCCCTCGGTCACGCACCAGTCGACCGGCATCGCCGCGGGAAGGGTCGAGAAGCGCCTGAAGGCCGAGGGAGTTTCCCCGCCGCTGTACTACCACTACCTGTCGACCTTCGCGTCGAGCTTCGATCAGTGGAATTCAGTGCAGACGATCAACTTCCCGCATGGCCACGGCATCCTGAAGGCCTACATGGGCCTGCGTCCCCAGGACCCCGATACGCTCGAATACGAGGCGCTGCTCAAGCAAGCCTACGGCGAGCAGCGCACTGAGGAGTACCTCTCGCGCAGCATCCATCATGTGCTCGTCTATCCGTACCTGTCGGTGCAATCGCCGCTGCAGCAGTTGCGATGCCTGCGGCCGATCTCGGCGGACAAGACGCTGTCGGAGATCTGGCACTTCCGCCTGAAGGGTGCGCCGGAGGCGATCTACCGTCGCAGCCTCTGGTACTACAACCTCGTGAACTCGCCGGCCACGATGATCAATGCCGACGATCTCGAGAACTGGACCAAAGGCCAATGGGGACTGCAGTCCAACGGCGGCGACTGGGTCAGCTTCCATCGCTACTTCGGCGATGACCGGGAGGAGGGTGGCGTCACCTACTCCAATCACGGCACCTCCGAGGCTGTCATGCGCAGCCAGTTTCGCGCCTGGTCTGCCTACATGCAGGCTGCATAGGTCAGGAGCACGCGATGAGTACCCAGGACCCATCAAGCAAGACCGCGGCGATCCCGAACGCCGGCCCCGACTTCGAGCATCTTCTCGCGCAGGAAGTCGTGATCGAGGCGACCCCGGGCGAGGCGCGCACCGGCGCACAGGTGATCGCACCGGACCATTCGCCGCGCGCGCCCGTGGACACCGCAGCGGCCCTGCCTCGCGCCGGCCTGATCATCGCCACAGGCGCGAGCGTCGAGCTGCAGCGCGAGGTCGAGCAACTTCTCTACCTCCAGTCCGAACTGCTCGACGGCAAGCACTGGCAAGCGTGGATGGACCTGTTCGACGAGCGCGGCGTCTATTGGATGCCGGTGACGCCGGAACAGACCGAATGGGAGGGCTCGCCGTCGATCTTTGCCGAAGACAAGCTGATGATGGAAATCCGCAAGGGCCGCGTCTCGCACCCCAATGCGTGGTCGCAGGCGCCGATGTGGGAGACCCACCACGTCGTCGGCAATGTCGCGATCGAATCCGTCGACGGCACGACGATCCAGGTGCGCTCGCGCTTTCACATGATGGAGCTGCGGCGCGACACGATGCGCCATTTCGGCGGTACCTATCGGCACACGCTGGTGCGAGATGCGGCCGGCGCGCTGCGCATCGCGTTGCAACGCGTCGACCTGTTCAACGGCCAGGCGCCGTTCGACTACGTACTGCAGATCTGGGTCTAGGCGCGTGGCTCAATCCAGCGTCACGTTCGCCTTCTTCGCGAGCACCGCATAGCGGCTTGCTTCGCTGCGAAAGAGCCTGGCGGCGTCTTCGGGCGATGTGGGCTTGATCACGTTGCCTTGCTTGTTCATCGTGTCCATCACTTCGGGGCTCGTGAAGGCTTTGACGAAGGCTTCGTGGATGTGCTTCACGTCGGCGGGCGCCATCTTGGCCGGGCCCACCACGGCAAACCATCCTTCGATATCGTAGTCGGGCAGGCCTTGCTCCGCGATGGTCGGAATGTCCGGCGCCGCGGGCGAGCGCTTGGCGCCGCACAGCCCGATCGCCTGCACGGCGCCGCTCTTGATGTGCTGCTGCGCTGCCGGGAGCGCGACCACGCCGAACTGCACTTGGCCGGCGATCAGGTCCGTCACCATCGGGCCGGTGCCCTTGTACGGGATATGGCGCGCCTTCGCGCCCGCCTGATCGAGGAAGAGTTCACCTGCGAGATGGATCACGGTGCCGTTGCCGGACGATGCGAAGTTGTATTCCTCCGGCTTGGCCTTGAGCAGCGCGATGAGTTCCTTCACGTTCTTCGCCGGCAGGGTCTTGGTGGCCACCAGCACGAGCGGTGTCGCGCCGATCACGCTGATCGGTGTGAAATCGTTGATCGCGTCGAAGGGCATCTTCTTGTAGACCGCCGGGTTGATCACGTGATTATTGGAGAACAGGCCCAAGGTCGACCCGTCGGGCAGCGCCTTCGCGACGACCGATGCGCCCGTGATGCCGCCGGCGCCCGGCAGGTTCTCGATCACCACCGGCTGGCCGAAGGACTTGCCGAGTGCGGGGGCCGCGGCACGCGCGATCACGTCCACGCCGGACCCCGCGCTGATCGGAAGAATGATGCGCACAGGCTTGTCGGATTCCGCCAGCGCGGGAAGCGCGGTGGCGGCCAGCGCCGAGGCGCCCAAGCCCAGCAGCGTGCGGCGCGAAATGACCGCGCTCGAAGCGCCGAAACTACTCTTGTCGTCTTTCATGTCGTCTTGTCTCCTTGCAGGTATGTGCGGGCGATCTCGACCATCGCCGTATTCAGGCTGGTTGGCTTCGTGAAGCAAGCCTGGAAAGAATTTCCTCGTTGTGCTCGCCGACCTTCGGTAGTGCCGATCGGACACCGGGCCTGCGTCCGCCCATCATCAGCGGCAGGAGAACCACGTCCGTCACGTCGCCCTCATCCGTCGTCATGGGTGCGAGTCCGCCGCTGGCCTTGAGGTGCGGGTCATCGACCAGTTGCTCAGGCCGCATGATCGGCGCGTAGGGAATGCCGGCTGCTTCGAGCTTGGGGGCCAGATCCTCGACCCGGTGGCCGGCAAGAATCTCGCCGAGCTTCAGCAGGAGCTCCGGCCGAACGGCGACGCGCGAAGCGTTGGTTCCGAATTCCGGGTGATCGAGAAGATCGGGCCGTTCGAGCACGTTGCACAGCGTCACGAACTGCTTGTCGCTGACCGCGCCGATGAAGAGCTGCTCGCCTTCCGCCAACGTGAAGACGTCGTAGACGCTCCAGGCCGAAACGCGCGAGGGCATGGGTGGCGGGGCTTCGCCCGTCATCAGGTATTGCTGCATGTGCTGTGCGCTCAGGAACACGCAGTTCTCGAACAATGCGCTCTGCACTTCCTGGCCCTTGCCGGTCGCATCGCGCTCGCGCAACGCGGCCAGCACGCCGATCGCGCCGAACATGCCGCCCATGATGTCGTTGACGGACGTGCCTGCCCGCAGCGGCCGGCCGACCGGCCCGGTCATGTACGACAGCCCGCCCATCATCTGCACCACCTCGTCCAGCGCGAGACGATGCTCGTAGGGCCCCGGCAGGAAGCCCTTGTGCGTGACGTAGATGAGCCGCGGAAACTTCTTCGACAGGGATGGATAGTCGAGGCCGAGTTTCTCCATCAGACCCGGCCTGAAGTTCTCCAGCACGACGTCGCATTCACCGACCAGTTCGGTCGCGGTCGCGCGGCCTTCTTCGGTCGTGATGTCAAGCACCACGCTCTTCTTGTTGCGATTGAACGATCGAAAGAAGCCGATGCCGAGGCCGGGCAGCTTGCGCGTCTTGTCGCCGCCGGGCGGTTCGATCTTGATCACCTCGGCGCCAAGGTCGGCCAGGATCATTCCGCAGGTCGGGCCCATGACCATGTGGGTGAATTCGACGACACGAATGCCGGCGAGAGGGAGCGAGGTGAAGTCGGTCATTGGAATGTGCCTTGAGTGCTCTGGAATGTCTTCGGCAACCCGGCTTGCCACAGCGCGCCATGCAGCTTCTCGCTGGCGAGCCAACCGGCCGCCCGCTGGCGCAGCGCGAGCAATCGAGCGATGTCGACACCCGTTGCGATGCCCATGCTGCCGAGCATGTAGGCCAGGTCTTCCGTGGATACATTGCCGCTCGCGCCGGGTGCGTGGGGGCAACCGCCGATGCCGGCGAGGCAGGCGTCGAAGCGGTTCACGCCGACTTCGAGTGCCGCGTAGACGTTGGCCAACCCCAGGCCGCGCGTATCGTGGAAGTGGCCGCACCAGAAGCGTTCGCCGGCGATCTTCAAGGCTTCCTCGAACAGGTCGCGGACCATCGCGGGGTCTGCGTAACCGACGGTGTCGGCAAGGCTGACACGATCGGCGCCGGCGTCAAGCAACGCTTGCAAGAGGCGCAACACCTCGCTCTTCTCGACTTGCCCCTGGATCGTGCAGCCGAAGGCGGTGCCCACGCCGCCTTCGATCAAGGTGCTTGACCCCGTCGAGTCGCGAGCCGCACGAATGCGCGCCACTTCGCCGACCACGTCATCCGGCGTTTTGCGCAAGTTGGCGAGGCTGTGCGCATGGCTGGCCGACAGGGGGACGATCATCAGATCGGCCTCCGCTGCCATGGCGTTCTCGCCGCCGCGCAGATTCGGCACCAGCACCGAGACGAAAAGACCGGGCAGTGTCTTCGCGAAAGCGACGAGCTCCGCGGTATCGGCAAGCTGCGGCAAGAGTCGTGCGGGCACGAAGGAGCCGACTTCGATCTCGCGCTGGCCTGCCGCATGCGCAGCGCGAATCCACTCGCGCTTGTGCTCCGTCGGCAGGATCGTTGCGATGCTTTGCAAGCCGTCGCGCAGTCCCACTTCGCGGATCACGGCGCTCGCAGGCAGGCGCGGATGTCGGGGTGTCATGTGTGTCTCCATCTCGGGGGCGTGCGGTTGGGCAGCACCGATGGGAGGACTTTAGGGATTCCAGAATGATGATGAAAGCGGTATTCTGGAACGCTGGACGTTCCGCATCGGAATCTCATGACTCGAATGCATGATCTAGACCTGACCACCTTGCGGCTCTTCGTGGCCGTGTGCGAAACCCGGAACATCGCGCGTGCGGCGGAGCAGCACCACATCGTGGCCTCGGCCGTCAGCAAGCGGATCGCGCAGCTCGAAAGCGTGGTCGGCAATGTCTTGGTCGAGCGCAAGCGTCGGGGCGTCGTACCGACCGGCGCGGGCGAGATCCTGCTCGAACATGCGCGCGCGATGCTCGCCGGCCAGGACCGCGTGTCGCGCGACATGGCCGCCTACGGCAAAGGCATCAAGGGGCAGGTCCGGGTGCTGGCGACCGTGTCGTCCATCGCGGAGTTTCTTCCCGATGACATCGCGGCCTTCCTGCAGCTTTCCGCGCACCGCGACATTCGCGTCGACATCGAGGAATGCCTGAGCCGCGATCTCGTGCGTGGCCTACGCGAAGGCCTCGCACCCCTGGGCGTGTGCTGGGATGCTGCCGACCTCGAAGGCCTGCAGACGCGGCCGTACAGAAACGATCATCTCGCGATCGTCGCTCATCCCGCGCATCCGATTGCACGGAGAAAGCGGTGCGCGTTCGAGGACACCGTGGACTTCGACCATGTCGGCCTTCCGGCCAACACGGCTGTGCACACCATGCTGGCGCGCGCCGCGGCCATCATCGGCCGGCCCTTGAGTTATCGGGCGGTCGTGTCGACCTTCGATGCGTCCCTGCGCTGCGTGCGCGCCGAATTGGGCATCGCCGTCATGCCGCGCGAGGTGGCGGAACCGGTAGCGGCCGCCTACGGCCTGAAGGTGCTGCCCTTGACCGATCGATGGGCGCAGCGCAGTTTCACCATCTGCTTTCTCGACGAGAAGCAACTGTCGCCGGCGGCGAAATTGCTCTTGTCGCATCTCGAAGGCCTCGCATCGGCGCGGTCTCGACGGGCTGTGCGCGAATAAGATCGGCCCCGCCGTCGTTTCCTGATCCATTTCACGGAGCTGCATTCAAGATGAACCACCGGTTTCAAACGTTCGTGTATGGCACCGCCATTGCGTTGATGATCGGTTGGGTGTTCTACGTCGGGCGCGATGTGTTCGTGCCGATCATGTTCAGCGTCTTCGTCGTGTACGTGATCCTCGGCCTCTCGCGCCTCATCGGCAGGATTCCGCTGCTCGGGCCCGCACTGCCGGAATCGGTCATTTCGATCCTGTCAGTGCTGATCATCGCCCTCGGGCTGTGCATGGTGGTCTACACGATCCTCGCCAACAAGGACAGCGTGATCGCCCAGGCGCCGCGCTACCAGGAGTCGCTGCTCGCCGGGGTTCAGAAAGTGGCGGTGTTCCTGCGCTTCGAGGGGGAGCCGACATGGACCACGCTGCGGCGGGACTTTCTCGCGCAGGTGAGCCTTCAAAGGGTGGTGGGCTCGGCGCTGTCATCGGTGTCGTCGCTGTTCGCAAGCGTGGGCGTGGTCGCGCTCTACGCCTGCTTCCTGCTGGTCGAGAGGAACCATCTCGACGCCAAGATTGCGGGTATTGCGCGCAGTCCGCAGCATGCGCTGCGCATCAAGCAAGTCATCTCCGACATCAATGCGCGTGTCGGCGCTTATCTCGCGCTCAAGACCTTCCTCGGGGTCCTGCTCGGCGCGTTGAGCTGGGTGATCATGCGATACGAAGGACTCGAGTTCGCGCCGTTCTGGGCGGTCATGATCGCCCTGCTCAACTTCGTGCCTTACGTCGGTTCGGTGCTGAGCATCCTGCTGCCGAGCGCCATGGCGATGGCGCAGTTCGGCGCCACGGGCGACGTCGTGTCGATCGCGCTCTGGCTGACCATCGTTCAGTTCCTCATCGGGAACTTCCTGGACCCCATCGTCATGGGAAGCTCGCTCAACCTCAGCGCCTTCGCCATCCTGGTGAGCCTTGCCGTGTGGGTCGCACTGTGGGGCATTCCCGGTGCCTTCCTCGCCGTGCCGATCACCGCGATGATGACCATCATCTTCTCGGAGTTTCCGGGCACGCGGCCCCTTGCGGTCCTGCTGTCGCGCAACGGCAAGCCCTAGATTCGCCACCCGTCGGGGCCCGGCATCATGGCCCATCCGACGACTTCGCGCCTCTCGATCGTTCGCGTTGCGCGTGAGGCGGCCCGCGTGTTTAATGCGCTTCCGAAGAGGGTTCGAGCCCAAGGCGCTGCGCCGGGCTGCGATTCAAGCATGCGAGGAGACATCCAAATGACCGAGATCCGTGCTGAAGGCCGTGGCAATCTTCATCCGCGGTGGCGGCCCGCATTCCGGGCACTTGTCATCTCGACGGCCGTGCTGTTCGCAAATGCTGCGTTCGCCGCTGATCCCGATGTTGCGCGCGCCCGGCAACTGGTTGGCGACGGCAAGTACCAGGAGGCTTACGACCTGCTCGCGCCTTTCGAGGGCGCCAGCGCAGGCGATGCCGACTTCAACTATCTGCTGGGCCGCGCTGCCCTCGGCATGCAGCAGGGGGAAAGGGCGAAGACACTCTTCGAGCGCAGCCTTGCGGCGCGACCGGACTTCCCGGCGGCGCACCTCGGATTGGGCCGTGCCTACTCCCTGCTCGGGCGGTACGCGGAGGCGAAGATCGAGTTCGAGACGGTGCTGCGTTTCGACAACGTGCCGCAAGACGTTCTCTCGCAAGTCCAGATCTATGACCAGGCCGCGCGGCAGGCGCTCGACGAGAACAAGGCACTGACGCACTTCGGCTATGCGGAGACGGGCGTCGGCCAATATCGCGTGAACAACACGGTAGGCACCAATGCGCTCGGCGGCGGCGACCGGCGCGACACCTTCTTCAATGCACGCGCGGGCGGCGGTGTGAACTACGCGTTGGAGAACGGCTATGCGATCGATGCCACGCTGGACTATCGCTACCGGAACTACGACAACTCCAACAGCAGGAACGACTCCGACCTGCGCTGGAACCTGGCCGGCAGCAAGTCCTTCGGCGAGAACAACCTCGCGGCCGGCTTCAGGGGCCGGACGAGCTACCGCGGCAATGGCGACTACCGCAACGATGTTTCGATCTACACGGACTACCGCATGCGGTATGACCCCGACAACCAGTTCAGCGTGGGAGCGGACATCCGGCGGCGCCGCTACCCCGAGGGTACGTTGCGCGACTTGAGCCGGACCACCGCGCTCGTTTCCGCGGGCTGGGTCCGTTCGTTCATGGAGGGAGACGGAAGCCTGTCCGTCACCGGACATGCCGGCCACAACTATGCAACGAGCCGGCCTGACGGCGATTCCGACGTCTTCGGCGCCACAGTGGCGCTGGACTTCACCGTCAGCAGCAAACTGGCCTGGGGAACGTTCCTGTGGTGGGAACGTGACCTCTTCAATGCGGACAACGTCGAGCACTTTCATCCGGACACGCTCGACAACACCGTCCTTCTGCGACGCCGGGACAACCTCTACGAAGTCGGGGCCTATCTGGTCTGGGATTTCGCGCCGACGTGGTCGCTCCGGCCGGAGATTCTCTGGATTCGCGACCAGAGCAACTCGATCGGCTTCAACTACAGCTCGACCGAGTACTGGATCAACGTGCGCAAGAGCTTCTAGCAGGCGAGTCTTGAAGTCGCCGGCGTCATGCCGGCGTCATTGAATCCGTTGTGCAATCGAACGAATTTCCGCTCTATGCGGGCAGCGTGAGAGGTCAGGCCTCGCTTTCGTCGACTTGACAAAGATTTGCGCGCCACGGATGCTAAGTCACGCATGTCGCAGGTCCCGCCTGCTGCTGACCGTGGTCAACCTCTTCGATAGGACGTCACTCGTGCCTGTGAAACTTGCCTCTCAAGACCTTGGTCGCTTGCCCAGAACGACGACGCTCCTCGCTCTCGCCGCACTGGTATTGCTGTCAGCTTGCAAACGTGGGGAGGAGGCACCGGTCGCGGAGATCCGTCCGGTGCGCGTGATCAAGATCGAGACTCGGGTGGCCGGGGACACGGTCAGCCTGACCGGCAATGTCCAGGCGCAGACCGAAATCAACCAGTCGTTTCGTATCGATGGAAGACTGATCGAGCGCAACGTCGAAGTCGGCGACACCGTGAAGCCGGGCCAGCTCCTGGCGCGCCTCGACCCGCTCAATGAAGAGACGGCTCTGCAGTCTGCACGCGCTCAGCTCGCGGCGGCGCAGGCACAGAACGTCGAAGCGCGCACCAATCAAGGTCGGCTGCGCGATCTGCTGAAGGAGAACGCGGTCTCGCGCGCTTCTTTCGACCAGGCCGATGCGCTGTTCAAGGTCACGCAGTCGCAGGTCGAGACGGCGCAATCGCAGGTGACGCTGGCGCAGAACCGCGTGAACTACACGCGACTGAACGCCAGTGTCTCGGGTGTCGTGACGGCGCGCGGTCCGGAGCCCGGTGAAGTGGTGCAGGCCGGACGCATGATCGTCCAGGTGGCGCGAGAGGGCGCACGAGACGCGGTGTTCGACGTGCCTGCAGCGGTCAAGAACAGCGCGCCTTCCAATCCTTCCATCACGGTCTCGCTCACCAGCGACCCGAGCATCACGGCCGCAGGCCAGGTGCGCGAAGTCTCGCCGCGCGCCGATCCGGTGACGGGCACATTCAGTGTGAGAGTCCGGCTCGTCAACCCGCCCGCCGCGATGCGGCTGGGTTCGACGGTCACCGGGCGCATGAAGCTCGAAACCGCGCCCGCGATCGATATCCCCGCCTCGGCCCTGAATCGCTCGGGCAAGGCCGCATCCGTATGGGTGGTGGACCCGAAGACCGGAATCGTATCGGCGCGCCCGATCGAGGTCCGTGCCTTTGACGCGGCGCGCGTCCAGGTCACGTCCGGCCTGTCGCCCGGCGACATCGTCGTGACCGCGGGCGTGCAGGCGCTGCGCCCCGGCCAGCAGGTCCGCATGCTCGAGGCTGCGCAGTGATCGGCCCCAACCTGTCGGAATGGGCGCTCTCCAAGCGCTCGCTGGTGCTGTTCCTGATGATCATCGCGGTGACCGCTGGAACGCTGGCATTCCTTCGCCTCGGGCGCGCTGAAGATCCGATCTTCACCTTCCGCACCATGGTCGTCGCCGCCGGGTGGCCCGGCGCCACGGTCGATGAAACCCTCAAGCAGGTCACCGAACGCCTCGAACGCACGCTGCAGGAGACCAACCATCTCGACCGCGTCCGCAGCTACACGGTCGCGGGCCAGACGACGATCTTCGTCGACTTGCTGCAGTCGACGCCAGCCGCCGCGGTGCCCGACATCTGGTATCAGGTGCGCAAGAACATCGGCGACATGCGGCAGACGCTGCCGTCGGGCGTGGTGGGGCCGTTCTTCAATGACGACTTCGGCAGTACCTACGGGATCATCTACGCGTTCACCGCCGACGGCTTCACCTTCCGCGAACTGCGTGACTACGTCGAGTCGGCACGTTCGCGACTGCTGCAGGTGCCGGACGTCTCGAAGATCGAAGTGCTCGGCGCGCAGGACGAGCAGATCTACATCGAGTTCTCGACCGAGCGTCTTGCCGGCCTGCGGCTGGACTATCCGACGATCGTCGGCGCGCTGCAGGCGCAGAACGTCATCCGGCCGGCCGGCACCATCCAGACCGACCAGGAGCGCGTCTTCATGCGCGTGAGCGGCTCATTCGATTCCGAGCGCGACATCGAGGCCGTCAACCTCGTGCTCGGCAACCGCATGATCCGGCTGGGCGACATCGCCACCGTGCGGCGCGGCTTCGTCGATCCGCCGCAGCCGATGTTCCGCGTCAACGGCAAGCCTGCCATCGGCCTGGCCATCGCCATGCGCGACGCCGGCGACATCCTGGCGCTCGGCCGCAACCTCAAGCACGAGATGGACGGCATCACCGCGAACTTGCCGCACGGCATCCAGCCGACGCTGGTCGCGGACCAGGCGGTGACGGTCGACGTCGCGATCAACGACTTCATGGCGTCGCTGTGGCAGGCCATCATCATCATCCTGGTGTGCAGCTTCGTCAGCCTCGGCGTGCGGCCCGGTACCGTGGTCGCGTTGTCGATCCCGCTGACGCTGGCGATCGTGTTCGCGATCATGGATGTCCTGCACATCGACCTGCACCGGGTCTCGCTGGGGGCGCTGATCATCGCGCTGACACTGCTCGTCGACGACGCCATGACCACCGTCGACGCGATGATCAACCGGCTCACCGCGGGCGACACCAAGGACCAGGCCGCGACCTTCGCGTACAGGACGCTCGCCGCGCCGATGCTGATCGGCACGCTGGTTTCCATATCGAGCTTCGTGCCGATCGGCTTTGCACAGAGTTCCGCGGGCGAATACACCTTCTCGATCTTCGCAGTCGTGGCCATCGCGCTCATCGTGTCGTGGTTCGGCGCGGTGATCTTCTCTCCGCTGGTGGGCAAGGCGATCCTGAAGGCGCCCAAGGCCGATGCCGCGCCGGCCAAGCCGGGCAAGGTGCTGGTGCTCTACAGCCGCTTCCTGCAGGCCGCGATTCGCGCGAGGTGGATCACCATCGCGTTCACCATTGCGGCTTTTGTCGCGACGATCTTCCTGCTCCGCTTCGTGCCGCAGCAGTTCTTCCCGGCCTCCGATCGGCCTGAGCTGACCATCGACATGACCCTGCGGCAGAACGCGTCGATCCATGCGACCGAAGCGCAGGCCGAGCGCTTCGAGGCGCTGCTGAAGGACGACCCGGATGTGGACCACTTCAGCACCTACGTCGGGCGTGGCGCGATCCGCTTCATCCTCACGCTCAATGTGCAGCTGGCCAATCCCTTCTTCGCGCAGTTTGTCGTGGTCGCCAAGGACCTCGATGCGCGCGACAGGCTGCAGAACAAGCTCGAAAAGGCACTGGCAGAGCAGTTCCCCGATGTCGTTGCACGCGTCTCCCCGCTTGAACTCGGACCGCCCGTGGGATGGCCCCTGCAATACCGCGTGAGCGGCCCTGACCAGAACGAGGTGCGCAAGCATGCGCTCGAACTGGCCGACATCCTGGGCTCCGATGCGCGCGTGCGGCACGTCAACTTCGACTGGATGGAGCCTGCCCGGCAGGTCAAGGTGCGCATCAACCAGGACGAGGCGCGGCAACTGGGCGTCAGCACCGCGACGCTGTCGGCCATCCTGAACGCAGCCATCACGGGATCGGCCGTGACGCAGGTGCGCGACGACATCTACCTCGTCAACGTGGTGGCCCGCGCGACCGACGAACAGCGGGTGTCCTTCTCGACGCTGAGCTCGCTGCAGGTGCCGACGCCCACCGGCCGGATGGTGCCGCTGAGCCAGTTCGCGACCTTCACCGAAGAGCAGGAACTGCCGCTCATCTGGCGGCGCAATCGCGTGCCGACGCTGACGGTGCGTGCCGACGTCGTGCACGGTGAGCTGCCGGACACGGTGGTCGAGGCGATCGCCTCGCGGGTCAAGGAATTCAACGCCAAGCTGCCGACGTCGTACAAGGTGGAGACCGGCGGCCTGTTCGAGGAAAGCGCCGCATCGAGCGCATCGGTCTACGCCGTCGTGCCCTTGATGATCGTGCTCATGCTCGTGAGCATGATGATCTTGCTGGTGAGCTTCCGGCGCCTGGCGATGGTGGTCTGCATCATGCCGCTGGGGTTGATCGGCGTGGTCATCACGCTGCTGCTGTTCAACCGTCCGCTGGGCTTCGTCGCGATCCTCGGCATCCTGGCGCTGATCGGCATGATCGCGAAGAACGCGGTGATTCTCATCGTGCAGATCGAGACCAACCGCGCCGAGGGGCAGAGCGTCTACGACGCCGTCGTGGCCTCGGGCACCTCGCGATTGCGGCCGATGATGCTGACGTCGATCTCGACCGTGCTGGGGCTGATACCGATCGCGCCCACCGTGTTCTGGGGCTCGATGGCCTTCGCGATCATGGGTGGCCTGCTTGTGGCCACGCTGCTGACGCTGGTGTTCCTGCCGACGGTGTACGTGGCGGTGTTCGGCAAGGAAGAGCCGACGCCGCCCGGCGACCCGGCGGAACCGGTCATCGAAACGGCGTGATCGGCGGAGGTGATCGCCTTGACCACCGATTCTTCCAATCATGCCGAGGCCCGCACGCCGACGCTGGCCCGCACCGCGTTGGCCCGCGGCGTGATGTTCTTCGCGATGTGGGTGGTGCTGATGCCGAGCGCGAAGCCCGGTGATCTCGCCATCGGGCTGATTTCCACCATCGCCGCGACGTGGACGAGCGTGCGCCTTCTGCCGCGCGAGGCGGGGCATGTGCGCTTCCGCTCGCTGCTGGCGTTCGTCCCGCACTTCCTCTGGCAGTCGGTGCTGGCGGGCGTGGATGTGGGGCGCCGCGCACTCGATCCGCGCATGCCCCTGAACCCGGGCTTCGTGGACTGCCCGGTGAACTTCCCGCCGGGGCTTGCGCGCAACGAGTTCGCCTCGATCATGAGCCTCATGCCGGGTTCGGTGCCGGTCGGCGAATCGGAGCACGCGATCGTCTTCCACTGCCTCGATATCACCCAGCCGCTCGCGCAGCAGATGGCGCAAGAGGAAAAGCTGCTCACGGGCGCGCTGGTGACAGGGGAGCGCCATGGATGACTTCCTTCTCGGCGCTTCCTCCTTTGTCTTCCTGATGGTGGCCGCGGGGCTCGTCTGCGTCCTGCGCGGCCCGGGCAACGTCGACCGCATGATGGCGGCGCAGCTTTTCGGGACAGGCGGGATCGCGGCGATGCTGCTGCTGGGTGCGCTGCACGACATGGAGTCCGTGATCAATGTGGTGTTGACGCTGTCGATCCTTGCGGCCTTCAGCGCGATCGCGTTCGTGAAGGCAGGGTCCTCGCTCGTCGACCAAGATGCCGATGAGGGTGACAAGCCATGAGCGCAGTCGCCGACATCTTCACCATCGTCGCCATCTCGGCGGGTGCATTCTTCTTCCTTGCCGGCGTGGTCGGCCTGTTGCGCTTCCCGGATTCGTACACGCGGCTGCATGCGCTGACCAAGGCCGACAACCTGGGCTTGGGTCTCGTGGTGCTGGGCCTGCTCCCGCAAGTCGGCAGCGTGCTGCTGGGGCTCAAGCTGATCTTCATCTGGTTCCTGGTCTTGCTGGCGTCTGCGGTCTCGTCGCAGTTGATCGCACGTGCGATTCGACGCGGTGAGCGAAGCGGCGCTTCAGGGTCGGCCACGCCGCGGGAGGTATCGCGATGAGCTTGACGTTGAATGTCGCGCTGGTGCTGCTCTTTCTCGGGCTCGCGACCTGGACTGTCTTCGTGCGCGACACGTTCTCGGCGGTCGCCGGATTCATTCCCTATGGACTTTTGCTCACCGCGGTGTGGCTGCGGCTGTCGGCGATCGACGTGGCCATGACCGAGGCTGCGATCGGTGCGGGTCTGACCGGTGCGCTGCTGGTCGGCGCGGCGGCCCGGCTGCGCGCGACCGAAGCACAGTCCGTCGCCCAGCGGCCCGGGGTGCTGACGCGCGTGGTGGCGGCCATCGTTTCCGTCGCGGTGGCGGCCGTGATCGCTGCCTGCGTGCTGCTGCTGCCCGACCCTGCGCCGACGCTCGCGCAAGCGGTGGCGGACAACATCGCGTCCACCGGTGTCGGCAACCCGATCACCGCGGTGCTGCTCTCGTTCCGCGCCATGGACACCCTGCTGGAGGCCGTCGTGCTGCTGTTCGCGCTGATCGGCGTGTGGTCGCTCGCGCCCGACCGGGCCTGGGGCGGACGGCCGGGGGCGGCGCCGGTGTCTGATCCCAACGGCATCCTTGCCTACTTCGCGCGCGTGCTGCCACCGATCGGCATCGTCATCGCCGTCTACATCCTGTGGGTGGGCGCGGACAACCCGGGCGGCAAGTTCCAGGGCGCGACGATCCTGGCCGCGATGTGGCTGCTGGTGATGATGGCGGGCCTCGCCGATGCGCCGCCGGTGAGCGGCACGTCGCTGCGCATCGGGCTCGCCATCGGGCCCGTGGTGTTCATCCTCATCGGCCTGGCAGGCGTCGGCGCGGCCGGTGCGTTCCTTGCCTATCCAGAGGGCTACGCGAAGCCGTGGATTCTCGTGGTCGAGTTCGCACTGCTGCCTTCCCTTGCGCTCACGCTGGGCTTGCTGCTCGCGGGCGCACCGCAAAGGGCGGAGCCGAAATGAACGCGCCCACGCTCTTCGGACTTTGCGCGGCGGTGCTCGTCGGCCTCGGGCTTTACGGCCTGATCGTGAGCCCGCAACCGCTGCGCAAGATCCTGTCGTTCAACCTGATCGGCAACGGCATCTTCCTGGTGTGCGCTGTCATCGCGCGCCGGGGAGCGGGTGCCGGGATGGGCGGCGATCCGGTGCCGCAGGCCCTGCTGATCACCGCCATCGTCGTCGCCTTCGCGGCTTCCGCGCTGGCCGTCGCATTGCTGCTGCGGTTGTTCGAGGAGACCGGCTCGGCAACGCTGATCGTCGAGCCGCCCAGGCCCGAGGCGACAGATGCCCTTGGGGGGCACTAGGTGCCGGTTTCCGCCCCGATGGACCTGACCACACCGGGCGGCCTGCTGCTCGTGCTGGCCGTGCTCGTACCCTTCGTGGGCGTGCTGGTCGGGCTCGTGCTCGGCGGCCGCCATGCGCAACGGGTGGCCATGGCGACGCTTCTCATCGGGCTCGGCATCGCCATCGCCATTGCCGACGCGCTCGTGGAATCGGGCGGCGCGCTGGTGTATCTCCTCGGCGGCTGGGTGCCGCCGCTCGGCGTGGCGCTGCGGGCGGACGGCTTGTCGGTGGTGATGCTGGTCGCTGTGGCGGTGGTGATCGGCGTCATCGGCATCTATGCGCGCGGCGATTTCGGCACGCCGGCCGGCGTGCGAGAGGCACGGGCGCCGTTCATGTTCTGGTTGCTGCTGCTGGCGGTCTGGGGCTCGCTCAACCTCGTCTTCGTGAGCGGCGACGTGTTCACGCTTTATGTCGCGCTCGAATTGCTGACTTTCGCCGGCGTTCCGCTGGTCAGTCTCGACGGGCGCGGCGAAACCTTGCAATCGGCGCTGCGCTATCTGCTGTTCGCGTTGCTCGGTTCGATGTTCTACCTGCTGGGCGCCTTTCTGCTCTACGGCGCCTACGGCACGATGGACATGGCGCTGCTGGCGGCGCAGATCCGGCCCGAGCCCATCGCCTGGTCGGCGGCCGCGCTGATGACGGTCGGGCTGCTCGCAAAAACCGCGCTCTTTCCGTTGCACCTGTGGTTGCCGCCCGCGCATGCCGGCGCGCCGGCCGCGGCCAGCGCGGTGCTTTCCGCACTGGTGATCAAGGGCGCATGGTTTCTCGTGGTGCGCCTGTGGCTCGACGTGTTCGCGGATGTCCTGACGCTGCCCTCGACGCAGTTGCTCGCGGCGCTCGGCGCTGCGGCGATCCTGGTCGGCAATGTCGTCGCGCTGCGGCAGGCGCGGCTGAAGCTGTTGATCGCGTATTCGACGGTCGCGCAGATCGGCTATCTGTTCCTGATGTTCCCGCTCGTCGCCGGATTGGAGGCTGCGCAGATCGACAGCGCATCGGCCGTGTCCGGCGGCATGCTCCAGGCCATCTCCCATGCGACCGCGAAGGCCGCGATGTTCATGGCGGCGGGATTGATCTATTCCACGCTGGGGCACGACCGCGTTGCGGACCTGCGCGGCGTTGGCCGTGCATTGCCGATGACGCTGCTCGCGTTCGCGCTCGGCGGCGCGTCGCTGATCGGCCTGCCCCCGTCGGGCGGCTTCCTCGCCAAGTGGCTGCTGCTCTCTGCCGCGATCGCGACGGCGCAATGGTGGTGGGTGCTCGTGATGCTCATCGGCGGGCTGCTCACCAGCGCCTACGTGTTCATGGTGGTCGTGCGCGCCATGGCGCCCGCGGAGCCCGGCTGGACGCCGAAGAAGTCCGTCCCGCGCTACCAGCAGGTGGCCGTGCTGGTGCTGGCACTGTGCTCGTTCCTGCTGGGTGCCGCTGCGTTGTGTCCGATCGACGTGGCGCAGATCGGCCGCCCGGCGCTGTTGCCGACGGGGGCGCGATGATCATCGGTTCCGCGACCTTCCTCGCGATCCTGCTCGGCGTGCAGGTCATGGTGCCGCTGGCGATCGGTGTTCCGCTCGTGCTGTTGATCGCCTGCGCCTGGAAGCCGCTGCGGCGCCGCATGCCGAGCTTGTTCGTGTTCGCGCCCATCCCGGCGCTCCTGGCGGCCTTGTTCGACAACGATGGAACGAGCCTCGTGGTGGGCAATGCAGGCTTCGCGCTCAGCTTCGCTGTCGATGCGCCTGGCGCGATGTTGCTGGGTGTTGCCGCGCTGCTGTGGATGGTCGCCGGCGTGTATGCCGCGCGCTTCCTGCGCGACAAGTCCGAGCCCGACGGCCTCGTCGTGTGCTGGCTGATGACGCTGACCGGTTGCGTCGGCGTGTTCCTCGCGGCGGACCTCATCGGCTTTTATTTCCTGCTCGCCGTGCTGAGCGTGGGCGCCAGCGGGCTCGTGCTCCAGGGTGAAGGGCCCGATGCATTGCGTGCGGGTGCGCTCTACCTCGGACTGGCCTTGCTCGCCGAAGCCTTCCTGCTCGCCGGCCTGATCCTGATGGCGAACGCGACGCCGGACGGCAGCCTGCTGATCCGCGATGCCGTGGCCGCGCTGCCCACGTCGCCGACGCGTGACCTCACGCTGACCTTGCTGCTCATCGGCCTCGGCATGAAGGCCGGCCTTGTGCCGCTGCATTTCTGGATGCCGCTGGCCTACGGCGCCGCGCCGATCCCGGCCGCCGCGGTGATGAGCGGCGCGGTGGTCAAGGCCAGCGTCATCGCGATGGTGCGCTTCCTGCCGCTGGACGTGGCGCTGCCGGACTTCGGTTATCCGCTCGCCACCGTCGGCCTGTTCGGCGCCCTGTACGGCGTGCTCATCGGCATCACGCAGTCGCGGCCCAAAGTCGTCCTTGCCTATTCGAGCGTGAGTCAGATGGGCTTCGTCGCGGCCGTGATCGGCATGGGGCTAGCCGCCGGCGATGGCAGCACACCGATGGCCGTGGCTTTCTATGCCGCGCACCATCTGCTGGTGAAGGGCGGGCTGTTCCTCGCCGTCGGCGTGATCGGTCTCACGGGGCGGCGGCATCTGTGGCCGATGCTGATACCGGCCGCGGTGATCGCGCTGGGGTTGGGTGGCCTGCCGCTGACCGGCGGTTCGCTCGCCAAGTACGCGGCCAAGGATCTGCTGGGCGACGGGCTGGCCGGCAGCATCGCGGTTGTGTCGTCGGTCGCGTCCACGCTCCTCATGATCCACTTCCTTCGTTGCCTGAGCGACAACGCGGCGCCCGATGCCGACGCACGCGCGCCCGGGGTGCTGGTCGGCGCGTGGCTGGTCATGGCGTTGGCATCGCTCGTGGTGCCGTGGATGCTGTATCTCGAATTCCCGGTCGACGCACTGCCCAAGGCCCTCGCGCCCGAGGCCTTGTGGGCAGCGCTGTGGCCGGTCCTGGTGGGTGCTGTGCTCGCCTTCGTGCTGGATCGGTCGAGACAGCTTCTCCCGCGCGTACCGGCGGGCGACATCGGCATCGCGCTGGGCGGGCTGAAGGGTGCGAGCCTGGCAGCCGCCGCGGGGTTCGAACACAGCGATACCTTCCTGCGGCGCTGGCCGATCGCCTGCATCGCCTTGCTCGTCATCACGCTGCTCTTCGTCTGGCTGCTCGCAGTCGCAGCCTGACCCTGAAAAACACTTGCATGCCCTGGCGGATCTCCTGATGCTTCAAACGATATCGATCTCCCTGTCGAACATTCCAGTGAGGAAAGCCAAATGAAGACGTTCACGCTGGCAGCGCTGGCTGCCGTCTGCTTTGCCATCGCCGGCTGCACGGTCGGCCCCAACTACGTTCGCCCCGACGTGCAGGTGCCCGCTGCATGGCGGATCGACTACCCCAAGGCCGCCGATGTCGCCAACACGAAGTGGTGGGAGCAGTTCGGCGATCCGGTGCTCAACGAGTTGATCGAGACCGCGCTGCGCCAGAACCTCGACGTGCGTGTCGCGGCGGCGCGTGTCGACCAATTCATCGGCACGCTGACTTCGGCGAAATCGCAGGCTTATCCGCAGCTCGGCTACAACGGCGGCGCGAGCCGGTCCCGCGCCAGCCGCGTGGGCCAACCGCCGGTGCCGGAGCCCGCCGATCCGTACTTCGCGCTCTACCAGGCTGCGCTCGGCGCCACCTGGCAGGTTGATCTCTTCGGCCGCGTGCGGCGCCTGAGCGAAGCGGCGCAGGCGCAGGTCTACGGCAGCGAGCAGGCGCAGCGCGGCGTCGTTCTCACGCTGGTGACGGGTGTCGCGACCAGCTACTTCGCGATGCGCGGCCTGGACCGCCAGCGCGAGATCGCGATGGCCACAGCCGCCAACTTCGGCGAAACCGCGCGGATCTTCGATCTGCGGTTCAAGTCCGGCATCGTGTCGAAGACGGAAGTGGCGCAGGTGCGCTCGCAGTACCAGCAGGCACTCGCATCGATCCCGGTCATCGAGCAGCAGATCGCCGCGGTCGAAGGCCGGATCTCGGTCCTGCTCGGGCGCGATCCGGGACCGATTCCGCGCGGCAAGACGATCGATCAGCTCGCAGTGCCGCTCATTCCCGCGGACTTGCCGTCGACCTTGCTCGAACGCCGGCCCGACATCCTGGCGGCCGAGCAGAACCTCGTGGCCGCGAACGCCAACATCGGCGCGACGCGCGCGCTGTACTACCCGACCATCTCGCTGACCGGCGCCTTCGGCTCCGTCAGCACCGCCGCCGGCAGCTTCCTGACCGGGCCAGCGACCACCTGGCAGGCCGCCGCAAGCCTGACCGGGCCGATCTTCACCTTCGGCGCCATCGAAGGGCAGGTCCAATCGGCCGAGGCACAGAAGACGCAGGCGGAACTGATCTATCAATCAGCCATCCTCAACGCCTTCCGCGACACCAACGACGCGCTCATCGGCACGCAGAAGACGATCGAAGGCGTGGCCTTCCAGACCGAGCGCGTGATTCAACTGCGCGAATTCGCGCGGCTGTCCAGGCTCAAGTTCGAAAGCGGACTGATCGGCTACCTCGAAGTGCTCGTCGCCGACACCGAACTCTTCGCGGCCGAACTCGCGCTGGTGTCGCTGACCACCGACCGCTATACGCAGGTCGTGAATGTCTATCAGGCGATGGGCGGGGGTTGGGTGGACATCGCGGATTCGATGACGCCACGGCCCGTCGGGATGGTCGAGGCGAAAGACAAGAAGCAGCCTTAGAAGGTGAGGGCGGCTGAGAGCGGGCCGCCCCAGTGCCCATGCCGCCCGGTCTGACTTCAAACAGCGCTAGGATCGGCCTTGCGCCCAATGCCGCATCCGGCATCCCGGCCTCCGTCGCATTCGTCCCGCTCGAATCGACACACCCCTCTTTCATGGATTCAAGGACCCAGCATGACCACATCCAGCTATCCCGACACGCGCCTGCTCATCGACAACGAGTGGTGCGACGCCGTCAGCGGCAAGACCCTGAACGTCGTCAATCCGGCAACCGGCAAGACCATCGGCAAGGTTGCCCATGCGGGCACGGCCGACCTGGATCGCGCGCTCGACGCGGCGCAGCGCGGCTTCGAGGCCTGGCGCAAGATCCCGGCCAACGAGCGCGCGACCACGATGCGCAAGGCTGCCGCGCTGGTGCGCGAACGCGCCGCCGACATCGCCCGCGTGCTCACGCAGGAGCAGGGCAAGCCCTTTGTCGAGGCCCGTGGCGAGGTGCTCGCCGGCGCCGACATCATCGAATGGTTCGCGGACGAAGGCCGGCGCGTCTATGGCCGCATCGTGCCTTCGCGCAACCTGGCGGCGCAGCAACTGGTCATCAAGGAGCCGCTCGGTCCGGTGGCTGCGTTCACGCCGTGGAATTTCCCGATCAACCAGATCGTGCGCAAGCTGGGCGCCGCGCTGGCGAGCGGCTGCTCCTTCCTGGTCAAGGCGCCTGAAGAAACCCCGGCATCGCCCGCCGCATTGCTCCAGGCTTTCGTCGATGCCGGCGTGCCCAAGGGTACGGTCGGCTTGGTGTTCGGTGATCCGGCCGAGATTTCGAGCTACCTCATTCCCCATCCGATCATCCGCAAGGTGACCTTCACGGGTTCGACCCCGGTGGGCAAGCAACTCGCCGCGCTGGCCGGCGCGCACATGAAGCGCGCGACCATGGAACTGGGCGGCCACGCCCCGGTGATCGTGGCCGAGGACGCCGACGTCGCGCTGGCGGTCAAGGCCGCAGGCGCCGCGAAGTTCCGCAACGCGGGGCAGGTCTGCATCTCGCCGACCCGCTTCCTGGTTCACAACAGCATCCGCGAAGAGTTCGCACGCGCGATGGTCAAGCACGCCGAAGGCCTGAAGCTGGGCGATGGCCTGACGGAAGGCACGACGCTCGGCCCGCTGGCCAATGCCCGGCGCCTGACGGCGATGGCCAAGGTGATCGACGACGCCCGCGCCACCGGCGCCAAGGTCGCGACCGGCGGCGAGCGCATCGGGACGGAGGGCAACTTCTTCGCACCCACCGTGCTGACCGATGTGTCGCTGAAGTCCGACGTATTCAACAACGAGCCTTTCGGCCCGATCGCCGCGATCCGCGGCTTCGACACGCTCGAAGAGGCAATCACCGAAGCGAACCGCCTGCCATACGGTCTGGCCGGCTACGCGTTCACCAAGTCGATCAAGAACGCGCACCTGTTGTCGCAGCACATGGAAGTGGGCATGCTGTGGATCAACCAGCCCGCGACGCCGACGCCTGAAATGCCCTTTGGCGGTGTGAAGGATTCGGGCTATGGTTCCGAGGGCGGACCCGAAGCCATGGAGGCCTATCTGGTGACCAAGGCCGTGTCGATCATGGCGGTTTGACGCCACGGGGCGGGCATGCTGCGTTGCGCACGGCGCGCAGCGTGCCTTTGCCCCGCGCAGGTCCACCTGCAAGCCGAGCTCCCGCCGTGCGGAAAGAATGCCATTCATCATGAAGCACTCGACGTTCCGCCGCCTGGCGCTCTGGCTCTTCCTTCTCTTCCTGCCGGCCGTCGCGCTGGCGCAAAGGCAGCTCGGCAGTGCCGAAGCCCTGCAGGCCAAATACGGCGCCGTGCAGTCCCAGCTTGCGCAGAACATCTTCGGACGGCCGCTGGTGCTCGAATCGGCCGAGGCATCGGGCCAGTTGAGCGGCAACATCTTCGCGGTCTTGAACCATCCCTTCAGCGAAGTGAGCGAAGCGCTCAGCCAGCCCACGGTCTGGTGCGACGTGCTGATGCTCCACCTCAATACCAAGGGCTGCACCGTGAAGTCGACGGGTGACGCGAAGACGCTGGCCGTTTTTGCGGGCCGCAAGTTCGATCAGCCCTTGTCGGAAGCCCAGCGCATCGACTTCGTCTGGCAGCCCGCGACGGTCGGGGCGGACTATCTCAGTGTCGGGTTGAGCGCGGACAAGGGGCCGCTGTCGACGCGGGACTACCGCATCGAACTGGAGGCGACCCCAACGCCGGACGGCAAGACCTTCATGCACCTCGGCTACTCGTACGCCTATGGAACCGCGGCTCGGATCGCGATGCAGGGCTATCTCAAGACGATCGGCAGCGACAAGGTCGGCTTCACGTCCACCGGCAAGGGCGCCTCGGGGCAGCCCGACTATGTCGGCGGCGTGCTCGGCGTGGTCGAGCGCAACACCATGCGCTACTACCTCGCGATCGACGCCTTCATGGAGCATCCGACGAAGGCGAAGTTGCCGGACCGGCTCGCGCTGTGGTTCGACAGCACGGAGCGTTATGCGCGGCAACTCCACGAGGTCGAGCGGGACGATTACCTGGCGATGAAGCGGAATGAATACAAACGAATGAGTACGCAGTAGCGACGGGTGCTGTTCCGGCAAAAAACACCCAGTAACACCCTTGCGTAAATTTCAGATACAGATGTATCGTCCTGTGTCTGAAAGGAGGGTGCTGTCTTGGACCTCGAATTCCATCTTCAAAAGATTCCATCGCTCAGCCCCATGGCCGCCAAGATCGCGTTGCGGACGCTGGATCGCGATCCGCGCGTTCCCACCGAATGGGTCATGGCACTGCGGCCGGCGCTGGTCGACCGCAGCGGCGAGGCCGCCTCGTTCGGTGGTACGGACTGGATGACCATCGCCGCCATCGAGCGGCCGGCCATCCGGCGTTTTGCCGAGCGCTTCGAGAGTCGTGAGCAACGCCACGCCCGGCTCTGGGTGCAGAGCCTGCGGAGCGCGTCCAAGCGGCACGAGCACGCCGACCCCGACGCGAGCGTCTTCGGCGGGCTCTAGCCGCCCGGCCGGCGCCTGCCGCTCGACGAACACTGACGCTTGTGGGATGGTCGCCCTGTCGGCAGACCATCAACGAAAGCGCCAATGAACATCCAAGACGTCAGACGCAAGGCCTTCGCCATGCCCCTCACGAACCCGGCGTTCCCGCCCGGGCCCTATCGATTCGTGCGGCGCGAATTCATGGTCGTCACCTACCGCACGGACCCGGATGCGCTGCGCGCGGTCGTGCCGGAGCCGCTCGAAGTCGTCGAGCCGCTGGTCAAGTACGAGTTCATCCGCATGCCCGATTCGACCGGCTTCGGCGACTACACCGAGTCAGGGCAGGTCATTCCGGTGCAGTTGCGAACCGACCGCGGGGTCGAGCAGGGCGCCTATGTGCACGCGATGTATTTGAACGACCACCCGCCCATTGCGGGAGGACGCGAGCTCTGGGGCTTTCCCAAGAAGCTGGCCTCGCCCGTGCTCGACTATGAGACGGATGTCGTGGTCGGCACGCTCGACTACGGCAAGGTGCGCGTGGCGAAGGCAACGATGGGCTTCAAGCACCGCACGCTGGAACCCGCACCGATCCTTGCGGCCATCGCGCAGCCGAACTTCCTGCTCAAGATCATTCCGCACGTCGACGGCACGGCCCGCATCTGCGAGCTGGTGCGCTATCACATGGTCAACGTCACGCTGCACGGTGCCTGGAGCGGCCCGGCATCGCTGGAGTTGCATCCGCACGCATTGGCGCCGGTGGCCGAACTGCCGGTGCTCAAGGTCGAATCCGCCGTGCACTACATCGCCGACATGACGCTCGCACTCGGCACCGTGGAGTTCGACTATCTCGCCTGAGCGCGGCCGCGCGCCTACTTGCCCGGCGACTTGCGTCCGCGCGATGTCCTGATGAGCTCGCTCCGGCTTTTCTGAAGATCGGCAAGCTGCTTCAGCTGGACGGGGCAATCGGCATTCGCCGCGATCAGCACGAAGGGACTGCGCCGCAGCGCGGTGACGGTCTTCTCCACATCCGCGGGTGGCCGGTTCTTGTTGACCAGGCCGGCGGCGACAGCGGCTCGCGACTGGTTGTAGAAGGCTTTTTCGAAAGCCGGGGTTCCGCAGCGCGCCGCGATCACGCGATAGTCCGCTTCCTGTTGTTCCGCGGGCACGGGCGCCGACACGGGCTGGGCGTTCGTCGTCAACGGAACGAAGATGGCGACCGCCGTCGCCGTGAGGATGGCCTCGATGCTGAAACTCGTTTTCATGCGGGGCTCCCTGCTTGCCTGCGATGTGTTGATGCTCACTTCATCCTAATGCCGCGTCGACCAGCGACACCATCTGCCAAGCGATCTATTGCGGGGCACGCGTGCATTTGTTGCGAACTGGTCACGCGCCCACACGATCGCCTGTTGCCCAACTGCCCGAACGGGCGGAGCGCGTTGCCCCGAGTACCAATGTGCGTTTCGGGGAAGGTGGCCTATTGTTCGTACCGGCGCGACTGCCGCCGCGATTCCCGGAGGCTTGCCTGACGTGCAATCGACCCGCGATGTCCCCTTGTCTGCCGACGTGGAAGCCGAGATGTTCGACGGCGGGCCGCCGCTGCGCCTGTTGCGTCTCTGGGGGCGCTTCGATCCGCATCACCGGCGCGTCGTGTTCCGATCGCTGGTCGTCGTGTGCGTGGGCTGGCTGCCGCTGATGGTGCTGGCGCTGCTTTCCTATGCGGATGGGCAGCAGGACGTCTTCCTCGCGTTCCTGCGCGACGCGTCCGTTCATGCGCGGTCGCTGGTCGTCGCCCCGATGCTGGTGCTCGCCGAAGCCGCCTGCATTCCCCGTCTCGGGGCCATCGCGCAGATCTTTCGCCAGCGAGGCATCGTTCCGGATTCACAGTCGCAGGCCTACGAAGCCGTCGTGAGGTCCATCCTCCGGCTGCGCGACTGGTGGCTGATCGAGGCGCTCGCCGTCGTGCTGGCCTATGCGCTCTCGCTTCTGGTGGTGCGCTATGTGCCGTCGTCCTTCCTGCCCGACTGGCATCACGGCAGCGCGAGCGCGCCGCTGGGTCGATCGCTGGCGAGCTGGTGGCATGCGCTGGTGAGCCTGCCGCTGGTGCTGATACTGCTGATGGGCTGGGTTTGGCGCGTATATCTCTGGGCGCTCTACCTCCGAAGGGTGTCCCGCCTGGAACTGCGGCTGGTGGCGTCGCATCCGGAAGGCGCCGCGGGGCTGATGTTCGTCAGCTATTCGCTGCGCGCCTTCTTCGTGCTCGGCATGGCCATCGGCGCGATCGCGGCGGCCACGGAGTTGGCGCACGTCCTGGCCGGCGCGCCCGGCAGGCCCGAAGCACTCGCCGGGGCAGCGCTCGGGACCGTTGTCTTTGTCCTCGTGATCTTCGTCGCGCCGCTGACGGTATTCATCGCCCCGCTGATGCGCGCCTGGGAGGGCGGGGTGGTCATCTATGGCGCGCTCGCCCAGCGCATCGGTGTGGCGCTGGAGGACAAGTGGATGCACGGCCCGCCCGCGGAAGAAACCGCCGATCCGCTCTCGACCGGCGACTTCTCGGCGGCGACCGACTTCTACCAGACAGCCAACAACGTCTACACGATGCGGATCATGCCGCTCGACCTGCGGGGCCTGCTGGCGCTCGCCGTCGCCACGGCTTTGCCGTTCAGCATCGTCGTGCTTGCGCTGGTGCCGTTCGACAAGCTGCTGCAGAAACTGATCGGCATGTTTCTTTGACTTGCCCGAAGGGGCAGACGGCATTGCCCATCAGGCCAATTTGCAGCTTCGGTGGCCACCCTCAAGATGGGCCCATCGCCGTCAGGTTCCAATTTGAAACATCAGTGTCGAATGTCCCTTGCGCCCTCCGGAACGTTTGCGTGGCCCACGGGTGCTTGACGGCATGCGGTGCCTGGGCCCAGCAAGGCGACGAGGATCTCCAGGAGAAGCTGGCCAATCCGATCGCGGACATCGATGCCCTCCGCCACCGACGACCGGCTGGGACAGGACAAATGGTCCCTCGGTCCGGCAGCGGTGGCGAGAAGCGGCAGAGCCAGCGCTGGACGGTGCCCCTGGGTGTCTCTTATTCGCTGCTGGTGAAGCCGGAGTCCTTCGTACCGATGGATTTTGTTGTCGGCGCGGGCTACAACGTCATCCGGCCTGACAACGCATCGGACTGGTTCGTGCGCTTCCAGGTGAACTTCATTCTTCCCAAATAAGGACAAGGAGGGCCACCATGCAAGGTATCCGCACAATGAGGCTTCTGGCGTTCGCCGCGGCCATGCTGGCGACGGCTGTCGCCGGAGCGCAGCCGTTTCAGCGCTACAACGCGATGCGCGACACGCCGATCACGAGGTTCAAGCAAGCCGACATCGACCTGATGACCCAGGCCGTCAATCGTGCCTTGGAGAGCGGCGAAGATGGCGTCACGGTCACATGGGAACACGCCGGCACGTCCAATAGCGGCAGCGTCACGCCCGCCAAGGACCCCAAGGGGCGCCCGGGGTGCAGGATGGCGCGCGTCGAAAACAAGGCGGGATCGCTGCAGAACGCCGGGGACTTCATCTTCTGCCGGAACAAGAACAAGAACGACAAGGCGGTGCCGTGGCAGTTGGTCAGTCCTTGGTCTCCCAACTAGGGCCTGTTAACAGGCCCTAGCCCGATTCAGCTTCACAAGGAGTCTTCTGCATGAACAAGCGCATTCTCGGTCTTGCATTGGCGTTGTCGGCGACCCTGGCCGTTCCTGCGTGGTCGCAGGACAAGCTCGCGGTTCCGGCGTCCGATGAAGGGGCGGCCGTGATCGGCAGGGAGCCCGGCGAGGCGATGGCGGCAAGCGTGCGCGTGCGCACAGCCACCATCAAGGCCATCGACCCGGCGACGCGCGACGTCACGCTGTCGCGGCCCAACGGCCCGGACGTCGTGATCCATGCCAGCGAAGCGGTGAAGAACTTCGACCAGTTGAAGGTCGGCGATCGCGTGACGCTGAAACAGGGTGAAGCGCTCTTGATCGGTCTCCGGAAGGTGGCGGGTGGTATCCGCGAACGCACCGATTGGGTGGAGGTGCACGTGGCGCAGCCCGGCGACCGGCCCGGGGTCGTGGTGAGGCACCGGATCCAGGCGGTTGCGAACGTGACGGCGATCGACCGGAAGACGGGAAAGGTCACGCTGCGCGGCGTGAGGGAAACCCGGAAGTTCGACGTCAACGATCCGAAGCTTCTCGCTTCGCTGAAGGTGGGCGACCAGGTGGAGGCGACGCTGCTCCAGGGCGAAGCGCTCGTTGTCCAGCCGGCGAGCGCCCTCTGAAAGCCGTCGTTCCGGGAGCCATCTCATGAACCTGCGAACTGTCTTGTTGCTGCGGGGGGCCATCAGCGTGCTCTTCGGGGCGTATCTGATGTTCGTGATGCCGGCCGCGGACCAGCAGACCGGTCACAACGGCTACTTCGCGCTGCTCGATGGCGTGCTGGGCCTGACGCTCTGGTTTGCGCTGTCGAAGGATCCCGCGGGCCGGTGGCTGTCGGGGCTCGCATTCGCGGACGGGGCCATGCGGCTCGTCACCGGCGTGGTGACTTTCATCGCCCCGAACATCCAGTCGCGAGTACTGGGCGCCGTCGTCTACCTGGGCGCGATCGTCGTCGCGTGCATCGTCCTGGGCGCGATCGGACTGATCTACGTTTCGATGAGCAAGCGGCGAGCCGTGGACGGCCGCCGTACCGGCGCATTGCCGGCTCTCATCGCGAGCGCGTGCACCTTGCTCTTCGGAGTCGCCCTGGTGCTCGGTTTCTCGACGGACGACGGTCGCCGCTCGCTCGTCGCCATGTTGACGCTGGCGCTAGGTCTGACTTACCTTGTCGCCGGCATTCGTGCGAAGCCTCTATCCACCTAAGGAGAAATCTGATGATCAAACTCTTCTCTCGCATCAGCGCAGTCGTGCTGGCCCTCTTCTTGGCGGCCTGCGCGGCGCCGGGTTCCCAGGCTCCAGGATCGATGGAGATACGCCAGGGCGTGATCGAACAGATCACGCCGATGGACCTTCAGAGTTCGCAGCACACGGGCGTGGGCGCGGTCGTCGGCGGTCTCACTGGTGTGGGCCTCGGCAGCCTGATCGGCGGAGGAACGGGCCGCGACGTTGCAATGGTCGCAGGTGCGATCGGCGGCGCGATCGCCGGGAACGAGATCGCGAAGCGCTACGACCGCCCGACGCCGGGCCAGCAGATCGTCGTGCGGGTGAAGAGCGGCGTGCTGGTCTCGGTGAGCCAGCCCGTCAATCCCGCCTTGCGCATGGGGCAGGCTGTCTACATCGAGGGCAGCGGCGAGAACGCGCGCGTGTTGCCGCGCTGAGCTGAGACTTACATGAAGGGCAGCGTGAGGGAGACGGAAACGCCGTTGCCCTTGGGCCGGTTCTTTGCCTCGACGTCGTAGACCCAGCGCGCGGAGAACGCCGCGGGCTGGTTGCCGATCTTTCCGCCCCAGGTCACGATCGGCCCCAGGCCGATCGAGTGACCCTTGAAGCCGTTGAGCTTGTCGGCGGTCGGTCCGGTGTCGTCCTGGAACTGCTCGATCCAGCCGCCGACCACGCCGAGGTGCCATTGCGGCGCGACGGTGGTCGTCCACATGGCGTCGATGCGGAAGACCGAGCCGTTCTTGTAGTCGGTGGCCGTGTTGCGTGTGTAGATGTCGATGGCTGCGAGGGCAGTGAACTCGCCGCCGCCCTTGAGAAGCTGCGTGTAGGCAATGGTCGGCGAGAAGGTCCAGGTGTTCTGGCCTGCGTTGGCCAGGCGATCCGGGTTGTAGGCGCCGGTCGGTGCGTAGATCGGCAGCGAGAGCGCCATGTGCTCCGTCTCGCTGAAGTGGTAGCCGGCCACGATCGGGTTGATCAGGATGTCGGCGAACTGCGTGCCGCTGTCGGTGCTGCTCAGCCCCGGCCGAAGGTTGCTCGATACGCCGAGCTCGACCTTGGTGTATTGCACCGGCAGGCCGATGGCCGAAGCGAAATTCCATTGGCCCGGACCCGTGTTCCAGACGTAGGTCAGGTTGGCGATGTTGTAGCCGGCCGTGACGTCCACGCCGGCGCTGATGACCCGGCCGATCGAGACCTGGCGCGAGCCGTCGATGTCGCCGCTGAAGTAGATGCTGGCGAGCGTCAGCGCGAAGCCCGGCGTCGGCGGCACGATCCCCGCGTCGGAAGTCACCTGCTGGCCCGTGATGGGGCGACCGATCCCGCCTTCGGTCGCCGCGGCGCCGAGCGGCGCCAGCATCATGGTCGCCAGCAGGGGCCGGCGGAGAAATCGCGTCACCATCGTTCTTCCTTTCACGCTGCTTTTTCTTCTCGAACGATGCAGCGAAAACCGAGGTGGCTGGTCGCGGTGTCGATCGGCTGTCCCATGCGCGCGGCAGGGCGATATCGGTGGCAGTAGTTCGGCGCGCAGAGGTGCGAGCCCCCCTTCATCACGCGCCGGGGAATGCGGAGTTGCGGCGTGCGCGGGTCGTAGCTCTCGTCCATCTTGCCGCCGCGCGGGTTGTCGAGCGTGCAGCAGGCGTGGGTGATCTTCTCGTGTTCCTGGTACCAGTCGATGGTCCATTCCCAGACGTTGCCGGCCATCTCGTACAGGCCGTAGCCATTGGGCGGGAACGAGCCCACCGGCGCGGTCCATTCGTAGCCGTCTTCCAGCAGGTTCTGCCACGGGAACTCGCCCTGCCAGGTGTTGGCCATGGACTTCCCGTCCGGCTTGAACTCGTCGCCCCAGCAGTATTCCTTGCCCTCCAGGCCGCCGCGAGCGGCGTATTCCCATTCCGCTTCGGTGGGGAGTTCCTTGCCGACCCACTTCGCATAGGCCTCGGCATCCTCGAAGGCGACGTGCACCACGGGGTGCGCCCACAGGCCCTGCAGCGAACTGCCGGGGCCGCGCGGATGGCGCCAGTTGGCGCCTGGCTGGTAGGTCCACCAGTTGTGCGGATTACGCAGGTCGACCGGTCCGGCGGTCTTGCGGAACACGACGGAAGAGGGCACGAGCATCGCCGGGTCCGCGCCGGGATAGTCGTCCGGGTTGGCCGGGCGCTCGGCGAGGGTGACGTGGCCCGTCGCCTCGACGAAGCGCTTGAACTCGGCGTTGGTGGCCGTATGGGCATCCATCCAGAAGCCCTTGACCGCAACCTTGTGCGTCGGGGCTTCTTCCGGATAGTGGCGGTCCGATCCCATGAGGAAGGCGCCATCGGGGATCCAGACCATGCCGGCGCGAGTGGGAGTGTTCACGAAGCGATGATGGAATGCCCTGGGGTCATTGCCCATCGGGCCAACGGGCAGCGCGTGTTGCCCTTTGGGGCAATCGGGTCGCGCGGGGCGCTTCACTGGCTGCCGGCACGTCCTGCCCCGACGCGGGCTTCCGGATGGCTTCCCTGATCTTCAGGACGTCGTCGCGGATGTCGGCAAGGATGTTCTTGAGTTCGTCGGCGGGCAGCGGCGTTTGCTTCCACAGCAGGGTGCCGGCGTCGACGTTCGCCAGGATGGCGCTGAGCGGCTGGCTGATTTCGCTGGTGATCGCTGTCGTCGGTGCATCGATGCCGCCGGCGGAACCCGTGCGTTGCCTCGCGGCGGCCTTGCCCAGCGGCTTGCGCCGACCGGACCGGACCATCGTGAACATCAGCATGACGAGGGCGGATGCCGCGATGCCCGCGGCGGGCTTGGCCGGCATGAACATGAAGATGACGCCGGGCGTGTTCGATGCGTCAGGCACCGACGCGGCCCAGTTGCCTGCCGGGTGCGCCCAACTGGCCGACGGCGCGCACGAGATCGGCCAGCGAAGTCACTTCCATTTTTTCCATGACGTGCGCACGATGGGCCTTGACGGTCCGTTCCGCGGCGCCGAGTTCGGCGCCGATCTGCTTGTTCAGGGCACCGTTGACGACCATGTCGAGCACTTGCCGCTCGCGGGGGCTGAGTCGCGAGTAGCGGTTCTGCAGATCGTTCAGGCGCCTGCGCGCCTGGCGCCGCGTGGCGTCTTCGGCCACGGCCTTGTTCACGGCCGACAACAGGGCATCGCCGTCCACTGGCTTGAAGAGGAAGTCGGCCGCGCCGGCCTTCATGGCGCGCAAGGTCTCGTGCACGGTGGCCTCGGCGGTCACGAAGATGACGGGCAGCGGCTCCGGTTGCGTGGCGATCATTTCCTGGAGGTCGAGCCCGCTCGGTCCGGGCATGTGGATGTCGAGCACCAGGCAACCGGGCGATGGTCCGATGCCTTCGAGCAGCATGGCGCCGACCGAGCTGTATTCCGCGACGCGATACCCGGCTGCTCGTAGCAGGCGCTGGACGGCGCGTCGGAACGACACGTCGTCGTCGATCAGGCGGACGATCGGTGATTCATCCACGGGATTCAGGTCGGTCAGTTCACTCATTCCACATCTCCGGGGCCACCGTCTGCCGGTGGCTGTTCAAGGTTTGGGGTGCTGATTCAGCGAGAACCGAGGTGCATTGAACATGGAGGCAAGGGGCATGGCAACCTGCCCTTTGGTGTAAGGGGCTTGAAAAATTAACCTGTTTGTTTTCAGAATGGAAGTTTTTTTCTCTTCAGCCGCCAAATAGCGATGCGGGCAAGCCGGCGGTGTCAAGCCGAACGAAGAAGAGCCCACCGGCTTGCGGTTCGGCTTCACGTTGCGCAGGCGTGAGGCCGCTGGTGGCGCTGGTGATGTAGAGGGTGCTCAGGTCCGGTCCGCCGAACGCGCAGTCGGTGATGTGGCTGGTCGGCAACGGGATGCGGCAGAGTTCGGCGGCGCTGGACGGGTCATGGCAGGTGACACAGGCGCCGCCCCAGTGGGCGATCCAGAGTCGGCCGGCGGCGTCCGTGGTCATGCCGTCGGGGTAGCCTTCGTCGCGCGCGAAGCGATGCCACTGGCGCTTGTTGGTGAGGGTGCCGGTCGCTGCGTCGAAGTCGTAGGCAAGGATGCGGGCGGTGACGGTGTCGTTGAAGTACATGGTCTGTCCGTCCAGCGACCAGGTAGGGCCGTTGGTCACGGCGAAGCCTTGGTCATGGCGGCTGCAGCTTCCATCCGGGTCGAAGCGATAGAGCGAACCGGTGGGCGCTTCGCAGGCGGCGTCCATGGTGCCGCCCCAGAAGCGGCCTTGCAGGTCGCATTTGCCGTCGTTGAAGCGATTGGCGGTGAGTTCGGGCTCCGGCTGGTGAAGGTACTTGGGCTGCGTATCGGGCGCAGCCGGGTCGAAGAAAGCGAAGCCTCTGCGGAGGGTGACGATCAAGCCGGGCGCCGAAGCGCGTTCGGAGACGGCGGAGATCTCTTCGTCGAACTGCCAGCTTGCGCGGGCGTCGGTGACGGGGTCGAGGCGGTACAGGCGGCGTTCGAGGATGTCGACCCAGTACAGCGCCTGCTCTCGCTGCGACCACAGGGTGCCTTCGCCAAGGGTGGCACCAGCGGGCCAGATGCAGCGTGGGGCTTCGAGGATTTTTGGCATGGATGTCTCCTTTTGTGACCAGCGCGGTCGTTGATTGGGCGGATCGTAGCGCGGGTGTGGAAGGCGGAGGCGCTCGGTTTTGGAGGGAGCTATGTTGGATTTGCAATGTCTTCGCGCGTTTTTTGGGGTCCGCCCGGTATGCGGTGCGGGCTGTGCGACCCCGCTGCGCCGGCCCTTCGGGCTTCCCTGCAGTGCTCGCCTCAGGCGGGGTCCGCGTGAAACTCGCTTCGCTCAAACACACGCGGCCCTGATCCGCCTGAGGCTGCGCGCTTCGGCGGCGCAGAAGGGTCGCACAGCCCGCACCGCATACCGGGCTCCGTGGGTGTGCGACGGATGCGTGCGTCTCGAATGCCGACAGCCTGCGCGCCGATCACGACGACGCGGGTGCGGATTGGATCGCCGAGTGGGCGATCTGCCTTCGGCGTTCGACTTCCGAATCGACGACCGCATGCAGCGCCGTCAATTCGGAGCGGGTGAAGTAGCGCTGGCTTTCGCGTACGTCCTCCATGTGCACGAGCAAGCAGTGGACGCATGAGGCGGCGCGATATGCCTCTTGCAATGCGTCGAGGGCGTCCGTGACTTGCATAGCCGAAGCGGTGGGGCCAAAGGAAGATGCGGTTGGGGGCGCGCGAGCGCGCAAGTAGGGTGCGCCATTGAATGGGGCAAGATGCGGCCAACTCCGCACTTTCCGACCTCGGTCAGAATTTCGCTCCGAACCACTCTTCTTTCCTACGCGGCATGAGCCCTTGGTTATCGGTCCGCCAGCACTTCCTCATGACACGGGGCACAAAACGGTGAAGCTGGCCGAGGAACTCCCCGAAGTGTTCGAGCGCTTCGGCCGTGTGTCAGCCCGCCGCATGTTCGGAGGCCACGGCATCTTCCACGAGGGGCGCATGTTCGGCCTGGTGAGCGGCGAGCGCCTGTACCTCAAGACCGACGAGGAGAGCCGAGCGAAGTTTGAGGCGAAGGGGCTCGCGCCCTTCGAGTACATGCGCTCGGGCAAGCTGACGCCGACCTCGTACGTGGAAGCGCCGCCCGAAATCTACGAAGACCGCGAGGAAGCGGCGCGCTGGGCCCGCCTGGCCTGGGAGGCCGTCCTGCGCAAGGGCGGCGCGGCCGCGCGACAGAAGCCGGCTGCCGGGAAGATGGCGGCGACGAAGGTGCCTCAGAAGAAGCCGGCCGCGAAGAAGGCGTCAGTGGGGAAGGTCGCCACGAAGAAGCGCTCCGGCGCAAACCGCTGACCCGCTGTGCCTGCTGCTCAGGTGTTTGGGGCAAGACTGACCATCGTCTGTCGTGTGGCAAAGTTCGGCCAGAACCCGACATTCGCTGAAGCGGGGCTATTCGCCACATAGCAGACCTTCTGCCCCAAGGCCGCGCAACTGTCGGCAGACGCCACACGACCCTGAGGCCGAGTCAGGGCGGCAACAGAGCCCGCCGGGCGGCTGCGACGAGTTGCTTGGTCAAACTATCAAGAAGCGCTGAGGCGGCACGGGCATGCTGCCAGTGCAGGGGGACGTCCAGTGGCGTTTTCGGCACTAGCTCGACGAGCGACCCGTCTTTCAAGTGCGGCGCAATCAACGCCTGCGGGTGGAGGCCCCACCCCATGCCGGCCAAGGTCGCGGTCACGAACGCCTGGGTAGACGGAAGGATGTGCCGGGGTAGTTCCACGTGCCGATGGCACAGGCGCTGTGCCCACTGGGCCTGCAACTCATCCTTTGCGTTGAACACGAGGCTGGGGGCGCAGGCCAGACTACCCGCTCCGACGCCGTCAGCGAAATGACGGGCCATGAATTGCGGACTGGCAGCGGGTAAATAGCGCATCGAGCCCAATGGTCGACTGTTGCATCCGGCGGGGGCACGGCTACTGCCGGTGACGGCGCCCAGCACTGCGCCGCTGCGCAGCCATTCGGCGGTGTGGTCTTGGTCATCTACCGCAATCTCCATGAGAACCGGCGCTGCTGCCGCGAACTCGGCGACGGCCGGAGCAAACCATGTCGCCAGACTGTCGGCATTGACCGCGACGGGTAGAGGCACCCGGGCAATCCCCTCCGGTGCCAGCGACGGAACGGCTCCTTCAAGGGCTTGCTCCAGCAGGCGAACGCGGTCCACGTGCTGGCATAGGCGTCGGCCGATTTCGGTCGCGCGGCACGGTTGTTCACGCACTACCAACGCGCAACCGATACGTTCCTCCAACAGCCGAATGCGCTGCGAGACGGCCGATGGCGTCACGTTCAAGGCGCGGGCTGCGCGCTCGAAGCTTCCTTCTCGCACGACTGCAGAGAGAGCGGAGAGCGCCGAATAGTCCAACATGGCGTAAGTATCCCTAAAGTGGCCTTAGCAAAGATAGTTTGTCTTCATCGTGGCGCCCGGGCAAGCTTCGCCCATGCTGAACTTTTCAGATTCCGCTTCGCTCGCGCTTCCGGTCTTCATGCAGGGCCTCGCCCTGAGTTTGGGGCTCATCGTCGCCATAGGCGCTCAGAACGCCTTCGTGCTGCGCCAGGGGCTGCGCCGCGAGCATGTGGGAACCGTTGTGTTGTTCTGCGCGGTGGCAGACGGGGCGCTGATTGCCGCGGGTGTCCTGGGCATGGCGCAGGCCTTGGGTGGGCGTCCCGGGCTGGCACGCGCGCTGGCACTGGCTGGCGCCGTTTTCCTGGCTGCGTATGGGGTCCAGGCGCTGCGCCGAGCACGCACACCCCAGCAACTGCGGGCAGCGGAAGGGAATGCGGTCCTCGGCCGGGGTGCGGCCGTGGCGCAAGCCGCAGCTTTCACTCTGCTCAATCCGCATGTCTACCTGGACACCCTGCTTCTGGTGGGCAGCATTGGGGCACAGCAGCCCGGCGCGCTGCGTGGGTGGTTCGTCGCCGGCGCGACCACGGCCAGCATGCTTTGGTTTGGACTTCTTGGCTATGGCGCGCACTGGCTCGCACCCTTGTTTGCTCGTCCGCGAGCCTGGCAGATGCTGGACGGTCTGGTTGGCCTGACCATGATGATGTTGGCTGCGCTATTAGTGGGTCGCGTCGTCACAGGCTTCTGACGTCAGAATTCAACTTCTCTTCTGTGAAATGCCATGTACGTTTCTAAGCATCACCAGCTGACAAATCAGGAAGCCATCTTCTCGCTCATGGAGTCCCATCCCCTTGGGGCGTGGGTCTGCCAGGTCGGCGGTGCCCTTGACGCCAACCATGTTCCATTCTTGCTGGATAGAAGCAGAGGGCCGCTAGGCGCCCTGATTGGCCACGTTTCTCGAGCCAACCGCATCTGGCGCGAGCTAGATGCCCACACCTCGTCGTTGGTGATGTTCCAGGGGCCGCAGGCATACGTCACGCCGGGGTGGTATCCGAGCAAGGTGGAGCACGGGATGGTCGTGCCCACCTGGAACTATGCAGTCGTCCACGCGCACGGCGTTGCGCGCGCTGTTCATGAGCGCGGGTGGCTACTGCATATGTTGAACAGGCTCACTGGTGCTCAGGAGGCTAGGCAGGAGGCACCGTGGCGCATTGACGACGCCCCCGCTTCGTACATCGACAAGTTGATGGGCGCCATCGTCGGAATCGAGATTCCGATTGACAGGCTTGAGGGAAAACTCAAGGCGAGCCAAGACGAAGCCTTGCAGGATAGGCGCGGCACAGTAGCGGCCTTGCAAAACAGCGCGCGTGAGGAAGAACGAGCGATGGCAAATCTGGTCGAGATGGCCATGGACGCCGACCCATCCGAGGGGCGTTGAGCGCGCCTTCGACGCGGACGCCGCGAACGACACTCGGCGAGGGCCTCGAATGTCTGCTTCCGAGAAGGTGCTACTTCCGCTTCGGGCCCGAAGCGCCGGACAGCCGACAGGCTACAGTCGGCCAAAACCGGCCGTTCGTCGGCGCCGCAGAATTCACGGGACAGCAGACGCTCGACGCGAGCGTACAACGTGCAGTACGAAGTCGAGGTTGATTGGCCTGAAGCGTTTGCACACAAACTGGCGAACGATGAACAATCGGCCGCCCCCCAACGAATAGGTGCTCTTTCGAATGGCTCATCAGAGAAATCTTGTGATGTTGGCGCTACTCGCCGCTTCACAGGCCGGGATTTCCCAAGCACACGCTGCAGGCGGTCCGGATGAATTGCGACTCGCCCGTCAGTCCGTGCGGTGCTCGGTGGTGTATGGAATGGCGGCGGCCGCAAACGGCTCGTCAACCTCTCGAGCGGGCGCAATGCAAAGGGACTTGATGCGTGTTGCCCCCAAGCTCGGTGCCAGCCGCGAACAGATGGATGTGTGGCTAAGCGAGTTCGATTCGGAGTTCAGAGATGCAACCGCTCCTAGCACTGAACCTGGGAAGCGAATGCGAGACGAAGGTTTCATGCCATACCAAATCGACGTGTGCAGCAACCTCCTTACCCAATACGGCCGGGAGCTTGAACAAGCGTTGCTTCGCTAGGTGGCGTGCGCAATGAACGGCTCGACCTAGCGTCTTCGCTCGCGTACGGTTAACAGCCGTCACCGGCCATGAGCTGCCCTTCGACCTAATTCCCTACCTTGGGACGCAACGATGAAGCTTTTCGATTTGCGCGCTGATTTCGCTACCTGCTGCACGTTCAGCTTCAGCGCCGGGCAGGATATTCACGTGTGGGACGAATGCTTCGACGGAACGCCGCGCGGGACGTCCGTTCCTGGCGTTGAGGCAGTGAGGGGCGACGAAAGGAGTGACGGGCCTCTCCCGGACTTCACGGACTTCGCCCTCCGACCCATCCCAGCCTTCTCTGAGCGCGCAATTGACGCCTTGGGAGAGCTGCTGAGCGCACATGGCGAATTCGTTCCAATCGCGGTGCCAGAACCGATGCGCTACTTCGCTTTCAACGCGACGACTGTCGTGGATGCGCTGGACGAGGAGCGGTCAGAAATCTCCCGCTTCAAGAGCAGCGGCCGCATCTGGAAGGTGGACCGACACGTGCTCAAGCAATCGGTCGTCGACCTGCCTCCGATATTCAAGATGCCCCAAACGAGGGTAGGTCAGACCTACGTCAACGAGACGTTTGTTGCAGACGTTGAGCGCCTGCGGTTGAAAGGATTTCGCTTCGACTTGCTCACGTAGACGGGCGCCATAGGCTTCGATGAAAGGCCGCTTTGGAGGGCGGCGAACGTCTCTTTCGGGCCCGAACCGGAAGTTCCGCCGGACAAGCCCACCTCCTCGACGTCGACAGCCTGCCCACAACAAGAGCGGTAGCGGCGGACAGTTCACCCCCACCCTTTCCGCGGAGGCGGGCGGTGTGCGCTGGGCCGGCCGTTGAGGCACCGCCGAGCAGCGCAGCGGTACGCGGATCAGGGCTGCGCGTGTTTGAGCGAAGCGAGTTTCGCGCGGACCCCGCGTACCGTGAGCAGCGCAGGG
>NZ_JBFTJF010000021.1:0-91994 GCF_056395305.1 Variovorax sp. 10L426
GTCGAGCAGGCCCGTCCAGCTCTGCCCGCCGTCGCGCGTGCCGAGCACCACGCCGTCATGGCCGGTCGCGTAGCCGACGTTGCCATCAACAAAGCTCACGGCAGTGAGGTCTGAGCTGACCGGAACCGGCACCTGCGTCCAATGGCGACCGCCATCTTCGGAGTGCACGATGTGGCCGCGCTGGCCGACCGCGATGAGCCGCTCGCCGGCTCGCGCGATGCCCGTGATGAGGCGCTGATCCGCCAGCGCGCTCATTCGAGCAGGCCGGTCCAGCACCTCGCTGACGGTGGCCGCTCCTGCGCCGGGAACGGCCACCGAGCCGAGCACCGCCAGCAGCATGCTTCTGCGTTGCACGTCCACTCCGCTTCAGCGCACGCCGGAGCCGGCCAAGGCATCGGCCGACCACGCGTTGGCCGACAGCGGGTCGGTGTACTTCAGGCCGACGTTGTAGGCGCCCATCAATCCGGTGACGTTGTAGCCGCCCGTGGTGAAGTCAATGACGGATTGGCCCATGGCGGCCGGCGCCGGCACTTCGTACGAAGGGTTCGTGTAGACGAATCCCGCGCGATAGAGCTGCCCGCGTGCGTCGTACTGGTCCGAAGCCACGGCGATCCAGCTGTCTTCGTCCACATAGAAGGTGCGCTTGGCGTAGATGTGGCGCTTGTCGGCCTTCAGCGTCGCCTCGACGACCCACACGCGGTGCTGCTCCCAGCGCACGAAGTCCGGGTTCAGGTGGTTGGCCGTGGTCACGGCGTACGGGTCCTTCGCGTAGACCAGCTTGAAGGTGTTGTAGGGGATCAGCATCTCCTGTTTGCCCACGAGCTTGAAGTCGTAGCGGTCCATCGCGCCGTTGAAGACCCAGGCGTCGTCGTAGGTCGAAGCGCCGGCCGAGCCGGGGTTGGGCGTGTCGTAGGCGATATCGGGTGCGAGCTTCACGCGGCGCTGGCCGGGCAGGTACTGCCAGGCGCGGCGGCCGTTCTTCATCGGGTTGATGTAGTCCTGCGCGAGCAGCGCTTCACCGGCGCGGCGTGCTGGCGCGGTGTAGGCGATCTTGGTGCGGAAGTAGATGTCGTTGTCGGTCGATGCACCGGTGCGCTTCGGGTCGTAGTACGGGTAGTCCATGTAGATCTGGCCCGTGGTGGCCAGCACCGCCTTGCCCGACGCGTCGACGTTGATGGAGTCGTACTGCGTGAAGTAGCTCTGGCCGGTGAAGCGCAGCAGGTGGTTCCACATCACTTCGTTGCCGGTCTTGGGGATCGGGAAGGGAATGCCCGCGTAGGTGCCTTCGAGACCGACGCCGTCATCGGTGGTCTTCACGGCGGTGGCGTTCTTCACCGTGTTGTCGAGCACGTACTTCGGGAAGGCCATCGAGCGGTGCGAGGGGTACACGTCCACGCGCATCGTCGGGTACTTCTTCAGCAGCTCCTTGGTGCCGGCGGTGAGCTTGCCTTCGTACTGCGCCATGTTCTGCGCGGTGATCGCGTAGAGGGGCTTCTCGGCGGCGTAGGGGTCAGGGCGAATGCCCGAGCCTTTCTCGTAGCCGGCCGGCGGCGTGGTGAGGCCGCCCGTGTACTCTGGGATCGACTTGTCGGCGTTGCCTGCGCGTTCTGCACCGGTTTGCGTGAGGGTGGTGCCGAGCTTCTTCGCTTCGTCGGCCGAAACGGCGGCCAGGGTGGACTGGGCGGCGAGCGCGATCAGCGCGCCAGCCCAGAGGGGGCGGGTGTTCATGGGTTTGTCTCCGTTGTGGTTGAGGTTGGACGACTCAAAAGGTCGCCTTGAACGTAAACAGCACATGCCCGCGGTCGGACAGGCTGGCGTAGGTGCCGTTCGGCACGTTCATCGCGCCGGTGGCCGTGGTGCTGTAGTCGCCGTAGAAGCCGACGTACCGCAGCGCGATGTTGTATTTGGCACGGACGTCGGCGGCGATGCCGATACCGTAGGTGCCGGCGTTCTTGTTGCCGCCCGAGAGCACGGCCGAGTTGCCCGACAGCCCGCCCGACCAGCTCAGCGGCAGGGAGATGTCCACGCTCGGGAACACCTGGTACCAGGTGGGCGTGAAGTTCAGGCCCAGGCCGAAGTAGTCCTTGCTGACGGCATCGACGTTCGCGGGGTTGGCCGCGTAGAGCGCGCTGCCCTTGAAGGCACCGGGGTTCTGCGTGACGCTGAGCCAGCGATTCCACACCAGTTCGGCATTCCAGGTGGCGCTGTCGAAGAGCGCGGTCTTCGAGACGGTGCCCAGCAGATTGAACACACCGTGCATGGTGTCGCCGCGAGCGCCGGGCGCATCGTTGCCGAGTTGCGCGAGTTGTGCGAGCGAGATGGCGCCGGTGGCCGGGTTGACCAGCGGTGCGGGCAACACCTGCACGGGCACGCTCTGCAGCGACATGTTGCGGCGGTAGCTCAGTTCCCCGCCAAAGCTCAGGCCGCCGACGCTCTTGGACAGGCTCAGGCCATAGATGTCGATGTCGCGCCCGTAGAAAGCCTGGTACTGGCCGACATAGCCGGCCTGGATCTGGGGCAGTGTGGCCGCGCCTGGATTGATGTAGCAGGTGCTCGGGCCGACGGGGCGCAGTCCGGCGCGCGTGCAGGCTGCGGCGGGCACGCCCGCGGCTACGGCAGGCATGAGGGCGAGCTGCGGCTGGATGTCTGCCGTGCGGCGGCCATAGAGGCCGGCGGTACCGTCCAGCCACTCCGGGCTCCAGCGCGCCGACAAGCCGAAGTCGCCGGTCTTGTTCGGATCACCGCTCGTGGCTTGTAGCAGTCGCTGGCCGGGTCCGGCGATCAGCGATTCGCCGCCGTGCAGCAAGGCATCGTTCACCGTCAGGTAGCTGCCCGACTCCGGATAGCGCACGCTCTCCCAGTCGAAGAAAGTCTGTGCCGACAGCGACAGGTCGGGCCTCGGCTGCACCTGCAGGGTGGCCGAGTTGCGTGGGCGGTAGATCTCCTTGGCCTCGATGCCGGGCGTGGCGAGCGCCTTCCACAGGTCCAGTGAGTACTGGCCGTAGGAGATGCCGTGGATGGCGCCGCCACCGAGCAGGCTCTCGCCCCAGTAGACAGTGGTCTTGCCCAGCCGCAGGCCGACGTTCGTGTCGCCGAAGTCCATGTTGCCGAAGACGAAGGCGTCCAGCAGTTCGCCCGAAGGGCCCTTGGCGTAGCGGCTGGTGTAGGGCGACAGGATGCCGGCCGTCGGCAGGCCATAGGACAGCGTGTTGGCCGTCGCGTTGTTGTGGTTGTCCAGGCTGTTGTAGGCGCCGTCGGCCCAGGCCGCGCCGCTCAGGCGGAAGCCATACTTCTTGTCCACCACAAGGTCCATCTCGCTGAGCAGGTCCAGGCGGTTGGCGATCAGCGAGTGGTTGTTGAAGTTGCGGTCGCCGTCATCGAAGTTGGGGTTGCCGAGGATCGCCTTGTCCTGGCCCTGCACCCGCTGGCCGAGGTTGTAGCGCAAGGTGTTGTCCCAGCGCAGGACGATATCCGGATTGCCGGTGTCGATCTCCATCGAAAGCGCTGACGTGCTCATGGCGAGCAAGGCCAAGGCAGCGCTGGAAACCGCAGTGCGGCGATAAGTGGCGAGGGAGCGCAGCGAAGCAGAAATGAACACAGAATCGTCTCGTGAAAAGTTCTTTGTGGTGCCGGGACTTCCTTCGTCAGGATGAGTGCGTCAGGGGTGCCCGGCTTTGTTCTTCCATCAGCCGACCGCGGGATGACCCGTCACGCCCTAGTGCGGCACGAGTCGTTTCCGTGCGGGAAACTGAACGCTCATTCTGTTGAGCGCGTGCTTCCGTCGCCGGTCTTTGAAGTCAAATCGGTGGTCTCGCCGAGCATCGTTGGCGCAGCGGCCGGGGGCTACCTGCCGCCCCGCGGACATTCATAGCGCCTTGATCCGGCGCCAGAGCCTCGCTCGGGCGGGGGCTGCCAGGTTGGCGGCGATTGACTGGGGTCAGGTTCTCATCGGTTCGTTGCGCAGGAGCTGCTGCAGACGTTTGTGTCCTCTCACCGTCGACGGGCGGAACCGTACGGCGCGAACACCTCCACCGTCCAGTCGACAAAGGCACGCAGCTTGGCGCTCGGGTGCCGGCTGGACGGGTAGGCTACCGACACGGGCATCGGCGGCGGTTCCCAGTCGACCAGCAACTCGACCAGCGCGCCGCTCTCGACGTGCGGCTGCGCCATGAAGGCAAAGGTCTGCGCCATGCCGAGCCCGGCCAGCAGCGCCGTCAGGTGGGCCGTGCTTTCGTTGACCGCGATGACGGCATGCCCATTGATTTCGATGCGCTCGTCGCCGCGCTCGTAGCGCGGCGGAATGTAGCGCCCCGTGCGCGACGAGAAATAGCTCACCACCCGGTGCCCATCGAGCAGGTCGGCCGGCGTCGCGGGCACACCGTGGCGCTTCAGGTAGTCGGGCGTCGCGCAGGTCATGTAGGGCATCTGCGCGACGCGGCGGGCCACCAGCGACGGATCGCTCAGCACGCCGCCGCGGAGCACGCAATCCACCCCTTCGCCGATCAGGTGGACCGGCCGGTCGCCCACGCCGAGCTCGAGCAGGATGTCGGGGTGGCGCGCGTGGAACGCTGGCAGCCTGGGAATCAGGATTCGGTTGGCCAGCGAAGAGCCGATGTCCACACGCAGACGGCCTCTGGGGCTGGCCTGTGCATTCGTGACATCGGCCTCTATGTCGTCGATCTCGGCCAGCACCCGCGAGATGCGCTCGTAGTAGGCCGCGCCCTCCGGCGTCACCGTGACACGCCGCGTCGTACGCTGCAGCAGCCTCACACGCAAGTGGCTCTCAAGTTGCTGGACCAGCTTGGTCACGCTGGGCTTTGGCATCTGCAGCAAGTCGGCCGCCCGCGTGAAGGTGCCGGCTTCGACGACCCGGGCGAACACACGCATAGCTGCGATCTGGTCCATCGCCGAATTATTAGCGAAGTGGAAATAAACATGTCCCGTCCACCATCTTGGTCAGCGCAGGGTCCGACCCGACACTTCATGCCATCGCCACTCACCACTTCTCTTTCCTCCTCCTTCCATCCGTTCCCGGCAAGCGATCCCCGCCCTATCGCGATGCCAATGGCGCACGGCGCATACAAGCGACTGCGCTCCTCGATGACAGGGCTAACCAAACCGAAAAGGAATCCGAAATGACCACCAAAATCCAAACCGTGCTGATGACGGGCAAGACCCATACGACGGCCAGCCGCCGTGAGGGCGCCACGCGCGGCGATGAGCGCGTCGACATCCAGATGTCGACTCCTGGCAAGGCCGGCAATGAAATCGTACTCAAGGCGATCCAGTTGCATCCGACCGCGGAGCAGCTGTTCGCCGGCGCTTGGTCGGCGTGTTACACGGGCGCACTAGGCGTCGCAGCCAAGGCGAAGAAGGTGCCGCTGCCCTCCGACATGTCAGTCGACATCGAAGTGGATCTCGGCCAGATCCGCGACGCGTACTTCATCCAGGCGCGGATCGATGTGCGCATGCCCGGCGTCGCACTCGACGTGGCAGAGGCCATCGCGCGTGCAGCGCATGAGATGTGCCCCTATTCGAAGGCCGTTCACGGCAACATCGACGTCGCCACGAATGTCGTTGCTGCCGCGGACGCCGTGGCAGCGTAGTACCTCGGCCTCCTCATGAACCGAGCCTCGCTGTCGACTCGACAGCGAGTGCTCCCATCACAACCCACCTTCCCGGAGAACAGCATGTCCAAGCCCCTCGCCAACAAAGTCGCCCTCGTCACCGGTGGTTCACGCGGCATCGGCGCCGCCATCGCGCGCCGCTTGGCGCGCGACGGCGCCGATGTCGCCATCAGCTATTCGGCCTCCGCCGACCGTGCCGAGGCGCTGGTCAAGGAACTGAAGGATCTGGGCGCGCGTGCCGCAGCCTTTCAGGCCGACCAAGCCGACCCACTGCAAGTCGAAGCGCTGGTGAACAATGCCGCGCGACGCTTCGGCAAGCTCGACATCCTCGTCAACAACGCCGGCGTGTTCGTGGTCGGTCAGGTCGGCGCGCCCGACAGCGACGTCGCCGCCTTGGAACGTCAGTTCGCTATCAACGTCGGCGGCGTGGCCGCCGCCGTGCGCGCGGCAGTGCCGCTCATCAGCGACAACGGCCGCATCATCTCGATTGGCTCCGCCGCCGCCGATCGCACGCCCTGGCCGGGTGTTGCCGACTATTCGGCGACGAAGGCAGCAGTGTCCGCCTACACCCGCGGCTGGGCGCGCGACCTCGCCCCGCGCAGCATCACCGTCAACACCGTGCAGCCAGGCTCGATCGACACAGAGATGAACCCGCAGGACGGCGACTTCGCCGCCGCGCAGAAGGCCGCCATTCCGCTCGGCCGCTATGGCCGGCCCGAAGAGATCGCGGCGGCGGTAGCCTTCCTCGCAAGCCCCGACGCCAGCTTCATCACGGGCATTTCACTCGACGTTGACGGAGGCGCTGCGGCGTGATCGCGGGCAAAACGGAGCGAGCTCTTTGGGCTCTATGGCTTTAGGCTTTTTTTCCCAGCACGAATTGACTCAGGACTTCTTCTTCCGCAGGAGTTGGCCGAGTCGTGTCTGCGGCGACGTCGGCATCGCGCGCTTGCCGGTGCGATAGGCATCGCGCTGCGACTCCAGCGCTGCGGCCAATGCGGCGACGCTGGCGCTGTCATAGCGCCAGATACCCGTCACCGCGAAATGTGCTGCCTTCGGCGACACCACGATGTCCCGGGCGCCGATGCTCTGCAGGATTTCCGACCGGGCTTCGGCCAGCAAAGCCTCGCGTCCGACGAAGTCCGCGATGGCGCGGCTGAGTTCGATGCCGATAGTATGGATCGATGAGTTGCACTCGGCGATGAAGCTGACCACCTCCGCACGAGCAGCGGCGAGGACATTTTGTGAACCAATCCGAGCAGTCCCTGCGGAAGTGCGAATCAAGGCGCATCATGGGCGGATGAATATCCAGCTCGGTTTTGAAATCGCCTACCAGTTTCCCCAGGCGACGCCGATGATCCTGACCCTCAGCATTCATTACTCGCGCGCCTCGGATCTCCTGCGCCCGGACCATCTGCTCACGAAGCCGGCCGTGCCCACCACTGCGTACCGCGATCTGTTTGGTAACTGGTGCACACGCCTGGTCGCACCCGCCGGCCGCTTTGTGCTGAGTACGGATACCGTGATCCACGACAGCGGCGCGCTGGACATCGTCGTGCCCTCGGCGCCGCAGACGCCGGTGGAGTACCTGCCCGAGTCCACTTTGCTCTACCTGCTGGGTAGCCGCTACTGCGAAACCGACCTGCTGTCCGATTTTGCCTGGCAGCGCTTTGGGACCGGACCGACCGGCTGGGGCCGCGTACAGGCGGTCTGCGATTTCGTGCACAAGCACATTCAACCACCGAGAGGAGTTGATTGAACGTTGCAAGGTGAAGGTCGCGCACCGACCCAGACGGGCCGCGACCGAAGCGCAGCTCGCCAACGGAATTCCGCTGTTCTTGGACCAGTTGATGAGAGCGCTGGAAGCACGACAAGACGGTGATGTTGGCGAGAGCATCCGGATTTCCGGCGCCGCTGGCGGTGATGCGAGCGAATTGTCCGAGATGGGCCTGAGCGCCGCTGCGCACGGCAAGGCGCTCTTGGAGCTGGGGTTTACCGTCGACCAGGTGGTGCATGACTACGGCGACCTTTGCCAAGCTATCACGGACCTCGCGGTGGAGCTCGATGCGCCGTTTTCCGTCGACGAATTCCGCACGTTGAACCGTTGCCTCGACAACGCCATCGCCGACGCGGTCACGGAATTCGCCGTCTGGCGGGACGCCAGCATGGCACTTCAGCAGACTGCCGAGGAGAACGAGCGCCTCGGCATGCTGGTCCATGAGCTGCGGAATTATTTGCACACTGCAACGCTTGCATTCGCGGCCCTGGAATCGGGAAGGGTTCCAATCGGTGGTGCAACCGGCGCCGTGTTGAAAAGGAGCCTGACTTCGTTAGCGGCCCTGCTCAACCTGTCGCTGTCTCAGGTCAGGGGCACAGCCGAAGCTCCGCAGGAGGCGCCCTTTTCGGTCGCGTTGTTCGTCGCGGACGCCAGGAATGCCGCCTCGCTCGAGGCGAGCGGCAAGGGCTGCACGTTCTCGGTCCTCGACGTCGATGCCGCGCTGGGCATCTCCGGGAATCGGGAGCGTCTCCTGGCGGCCTTGGTGAACTTGCTGCAGAACGCCTTCAAGTTCACCCACGCCCACACCGAGGTGACACTGAGCGCCTACGCCGAAGGTGACTATGTTTTGATCGACGTCAAGGACCACTGCGGAGGACTTCCTCCAGGAGCTACCTCACGCATCTTCCAATCCTTTGTCCAGGTCGGTGACAACAAGAGCGGGTTGGGACTCGGTCTTTCCATCGCGCGACGAAACGTGGAGGCTGACGGAGGCGTTTTGACCGTTCGAGACGTACCTGGCACGGGGTGTGTCTTCACCATCAAGCTTCCGCGCAGGATGCTTGACTAGCGATGGTTTCGACAGTCCATACTCTGTGCATTCACCGGAGACGATCTCAATGGAAGAAATCGAGAATCTCTTGCAGACCGAAACGGGGCCGCGTCACGTGATGCAGGGCACTTACCAGGGTACCCGCTTTGAAGTTGTGGCTGGGTACGACATCCGCGAAGACCAATGGATGTTTCATGTCTATCTTCACCACAACCAGGGGGGCACCGATCGACTGACGGAGACCCCCACGCAGCACAAGGCGAACAGCCTTCACGAGGCATTCGACCTTGGCATGAAGTTGGCGACGGGGCGTCTCGCGACCCAGGCATAGACCTGATGAAGTACGACGCATTGCTTGCTTCAAGTGCGTGAACTGCTCGCACCATAGGGCTCCAGCGTGGTAAGTCGGCTGTCTTCCACCGGGCCGCCGATCGTGAAGTGATAGAGCGACTGGAACTCCAGGTCGCTGAAACCGAACACCCGGTGCACCGGATCGTCGAAGAAGCAGCCGATGCCCGTGGCACCTATGCCCGCCGCTTCGGCCTCCAGATACAACACCTGCCCGATCACCCCCGTTTCCCAAAAGAGCTGGCGATAGAACCAGGGCCCGTGCGTGAACAAGGCGTCTCGATACTCGGCGATCATGCCGAGCGAAAAGACCCCATCGCCCGCGATGTCCTGAAAGCAGCTCACTTGCGTCGCAAGCTGCTTCGCGTCGCCGCTTTCCAGCCTGCGAAGGGGAAGGTCCGCCGGGCATCCAGGGGGCGTAGACCAGTCGAAGTGCTGATGCATGGCGCGCTTCAGCTTGTCCAGCTTGGCCGGGTCGCGGACAAGTACGTACAGCCCTGGCTCGAGTCCGTCCACCCGATGAACGAACAAGGCGAGGTGGATGCGCGGCTCCCAGGCCATGGCATCCCAGGGCAGTGGCCGCTGGTTCGTTTCCATTTCCACGCGTGGCATCACACGCGCGAGCATGCCGTAAAAGCGCTTGGTCGTGATCGATGTCCGGCCGTCGCAGGCCAGGAGGCTGCGCCGCTGGCGGATGATCTGCCCGGCCGACGGCCCGTCTGGGAACGCTGCGGTTGGATGCGCCGGGGCAGGTGCGTCGAACAGGTCCAAGGCATCTCGCTGTCCCATCGGTTTGCGTGAGGCGAGCACCACCTCGTCGATGACGGTCCATGCGACGGGGTCGTCGCGGCTGAGCCGGTTCGCGGTTCCGCACCAGTCTTGCTTCGTGAGCTCGCGCGCCAGCAGCGGATCAAGGCCGAGCGGCAGCGCGCGCTGCGGGCCCGCACACCACGGCCCCGCCGAATCGCTCGGCCAGACGAGCATGACGAGTTCCGGTTGTTCGCGCTCGGCGCCTGCGAAGTCCTCGGCGCGGTTCAGCCCCAGCAAGACTTCGATGGTTTCATCTGCCAGGCCGTGCAACACGACAGCGCTCCAACCCAGGGTCGCGGCGGCGATGCGAAGCGTGCCGATGGCATGACCCGCGTCGTGCTGACAATAGCGGAATGCGCGTTCGCCGTACTTCCACGCTTCGCGCCAGTGGATGGACGAGAGGCCGACCAGAAAGGCCTGTGGGGGAAACTCCCGCATCAACAGCGCGAACCATTCGGCGGAACCATGCGCGCGCCGTTCAAGGCCGTGTTCACTCGGCGCGTAGTGGTACAGGCCGGGCGCGAGCGCCTGCCCGGGAAACACGCCGATCAGCAGATAGCCCTCGGTGGGATGCAGGTTGCCGCTCGATGGGTTGCTGCGCAGTGCCCACCGCGTGCCGCCCGCCTGCTTCCAGGCCGACAGCGCCAGCGCGTATTCGAACAGGCGCGACAGCGAGCGGATCGTGAGCGGCGCGCTCGGCACCGAGCCCCACCGATAGATGTCCTCGTAGCGAGGCGACACCGGCTCTTCGTCCGCCACAAGGATGGGAAACTGCGTGAGCGGCGCCCCCTCGTATCGACGGAACGGGTTGGGCTGGTTCACCCAATCCAGCGCGCCGGCGGAACGCGCATAGCGGTGAAACTGGTGCTTGGTGCGCTCGTGATAGCGCAGTACCGCTTCGAGTTTGTCGGCGTCGTCCATCGGGGTCAAAGCACCTCGACGACATCGCCCACCTGGATGAAGGCGACAGCGCGCGCCTTTGTCACACCCGGCCCGTCATCACCAGTACGACGACGACAACCAATACCAGCCCCAATCCGCCGACGGGCCCGTAGCCCCAACTGCTACTGTGAGGCCACGAGGGAAAGGCGCCGATCAGCATCAGGACCAGGACAATCAACAAGATAGTGCCGAGGCTCATACGGTTCTCCTAAATATGCATGTCCATGATGCGTGCCGGCCGTGGAACCCAAAAAGCCCGACGGGGACATCGTCGCCCGCCGGGGAAAATGGGAACAGTCGTCGGCATCGAGGAACCGCCCTCGATGGGCGGGTGCCGAAGCAACCTCTACCAGCGCCGACAGACTGTCGTATCGGAGCTTGGAACAATGCGTGCCACTCGTCTGTGCGCCGCCGTACATTACAAGGTCGATCTGTGCGATAGCGAACAGAAAGACTATGCCCATGCCCGAACCGAGAAAGAACCAGCTGCTTTCGGCGCTTCCCGATGCTGAATGGCGGCGCTGGCTCCCGCAGCTGGAAGCGGTCGAGATGCCGCTGGGACAGGTACTGTATGAGTCTGGCAGCACGTTGAGCCACGTCTACTTTCCGACCACCGCCATCGTCTCCTTGCTGTACGTGATGGAGGACGGCGCATCTGCGGAGATCGCCGTCGTCGGCAATGAAGGCATCGTGGGTATCTCGCTCTTCATGGGCGGCGAGTCCACGCCCAGTCGAGCGGTCGTGCAAAGCGCCGGTCACGGCTTCCGGCTCAAGTCCCAGGTGCTCAAGGAGGAATTCAACCGGGCTGGACCGGTTCTGCACCTGCTGCTGCGATACACCCAGGCGCTGATCACGCAGATGGCGCAAACGGCGGTCTGCAACCGGCACCATTCGCTCGACCAGCAACTGTGCCGCTGGCTGCTTCTGAGCCTGGACCGGCTGCAGGGCAACGAGCTCGTGATGACCCAGGAGCTGATCGCCAACATGCTCGGCGTGCGTCGGGAAGGCGTGACCGAAGGCGCCCTCAAGCTGCAAAAGGCAGGCCTGATCAGCTACTCGCGAGGGCGCATCTCGGTGCTGAATCGTCCGGGGCTCGAGCTTCGCTCCTGCGAGTGCTACGCAGTGGTCAAGAAGGAATACGACAGGCTCCTCCCAAAGCAGGTCGCGATCTAGAAGCAGCCGTCGAGACGTTTGGAGGCAAGGCTCAAGTGGCCTCGCGATCTCTGCGCAGGCTCTCTTGTGCAGAATGCTCCGCGTTCGTTTGCAAGGCCACGACGCAATAGGGTCGACCTTCCACAAGCGCCCAAATGGAGGCGCGCAGCCAGTTGATGACCAAGTCGGGGCGTTCCTCCCGCGGTACCTCTCTGATGACGATCACCATATCGACCCCTGCATCCCCGAGCCACGGGGCGCAAGCCGCACTTTGACCGGGAACACGCACCGCGTCTGTTCGATACCGCTCATACGGAGCGCGGCAATTCATTTGCTGCTCTGTGCGCTGGCACACAGTCGCGCCTCGCGGCTTCGCGCAGACTGGCGTATCCAAGCAAAGCACCGGGAGAACGCCTTGGCCGCTGCCGAGAACCATCTCATCGAACTGTTGCCGCGCAACGACCGCCGGTCTCTGCTCACGGCCTGCGCTTCCATCGAGCTGTCGCTGGGCGAAGTGTTGTACGAGCCAGGCACGGAAACGAGTCACGTCTACTTTCCTGTCGATGGCTTCATTTCGCTGATCGCGCGAATCGACAACCATCCCGGTCTGGAAGTCGGAATGGTCGGCCGCGAAGGCATGCTGGGATTGCAGCTTGCTCTTGGCGTGGTGAACGCGCCATTGCACGCGGTGGTGCAAGGCGCTGGTGCCGCTTGGCGAATCACAGCCGCCGATTTCCGTCGCGAGCTTGGGGCTCGCCCGGCGCTGCGGCGCATATTGGACCGCTACACCCATGTCTCGATGTCCCAGTTGGCGGCGTCTGCCGCATGCCTGCGTTTTCATCAGATCGGTCCGCGTCTTGCGCGCTGGCTCTTGATGAGCCAGGACCGCGCCCACGCCGACAGTTTCCATGTCACCCAGGAGTTTCTGGCGTACATGCTGGGCGTGCGCCGCGTTGGAATCACCTTGGCCGCCGGTGGCTTGCAGCGCCACGGATTGATCGAATACAGCCGCGGCACCCTCAAGGTGCTCGATCGCCCAGGACTCGAAGCGATGGCCTGTGCCTGCTATGCAGCGGACAGCAAAAGCTACGAGGGACTGCTCTGACTTCGCGCGAAGGAAAGGGTGTGTTCTGTGCGCTGACGAACAGACGAGAACCGGCCGCGGCTCTACAAGGGGAGATTGGGCGCCGCCCTTTTCGAGCAAACACCATGGACTACGACAGCGACTCCAAGCGACTCCCCTATCACGGCTGGGAAATACGCAGCAACCTCACGAACGTATCTTTCGAAGGCACAGTGGCTGCCGGCGCGACGCTGTATTTCGCCGAGGCATGCAAGTGCCACATCATGTCGTGCAGGCAATTCGCCGATGGCAGCGATGCCATCCGGGCGATTGAAACAAAAGCGGCGCTCTGGATCGATGACCGCGAAAGCAATCCCAGGACTGATGATGTCGAACCCTCCCTTCTTTCATGAACCATCGGGGTCCGTCCATTTTTGGGTCCCCATTGACGGCGAGTTCGTCGGTGCGCGCATTGGCAGGGAAACATTGCACTACTGCTATCGGCCAAGCGCCAGTGATGATGAGCCGATGGACACCTACGCGCTTCATTCACAGGAGATCGACGACGCGGTGCGTCGCCGCTTCGCAGCCGGCTCCGTCGAGCCCATCCTGGTGCGCGAGCACGATCTGCACGAGCCGACCGGAAAGGGCATCGAGTAGTGCCAGAAGACATCGCGCCCATCAGGAATGGCCGCGCAACCCGGAATCGGACCTTGTGATGCGCATCGCGCGCATCGCAACCAGCACTGGATCGGAACAATGACATGAGGATTGCACAGGTGGCCCCGTTGTACGAGGCGGTGCCGCCGAAACTGTATGGCGGCACGGAGCGGGTGGTGGCCCATCTCACGGACGCTCTGGTCGATCAGGGCCACGAGGTCACGCTGTTCGCCGCCGGCGAGACACAGACCAAGGCCAGGCTGGTCGCGACACGCGCCCGGCCTCTGCGGCTGGACCGCGGGCGCCTGAACTCGGACCTGGCCAGCCACCTCACCATGATTCACGAAGTGCGACGGCGTGCCGATGCATTTGACGTCATCCACTTTCACGTCGACCTGATCCACTTTCCCTTCTTCGAGGGCATGCCGGAACGCACGCTCACGACCCTGCATGGTCGGCTCGACATCGACGACCTGCGCGGCGTCTATGCACGCTGGCATTCGTATCCATTGGTGTCCATTTCCAGCAGCCAGCGCGCCCCGCTGCCGGATGCCAACTGGTATGCCACGGTGCAACATGGCATGCTGCCCGATCACTACCAGTTCAGTCCACGGGCCCAAAGGGGCTACCTCGCCTTCCTGGGGCGGATTTCGCCGGAAAAGCGACCCGATCGGGCGATCGAGATCGCGATCGCGGCTGGTGTGCCCCTGAAGATTGCGGCCAAGGTGGACGCCGTGGATCGCGTCTACTTCGACGAGTGCATCCAGCCCCTGCTGGGCCATCCGCTGATCGACTTCGTGGGCGAGATCGGCGACTCCGAGAAGAGCGCGTTCCTGGGTGGCGCGCGGGCGTTGCTGTTTCCAATTGACTGGCCCGAGCCTTTTGGCCTGGTGATGATCGAGGCGATGGCGTGCGGCACACCCGTCATCGCCTGGCGTTGCGGTTCGGTCCCGGAGGTGGTGGAGCACGGCGTCTCGGGTCTCATCGTCGACGACATCGCTGGGGCCGTGAAGGCAGTGCACGGTATCGGAGAGCTGTCGCGCGCACGCGTGCGCCGAGCGTTCGATGAGCGCTTCACTGCGCAGGCGATGGCCAAGCGCTACGCCCGCCTGTATTGGCAACTCGCTGGCAACCACCGTCTGCACGAAATCGAGGTGGCATGAACACGCCCCATCCGCAGGCAGTGCCGCACCCTCAGCCCGCAACGGCGAACGCATCGGAGCCGCGCACGCCCGAGCATCTCTACGTCCTCAAGGATGGCGACGGCTTCGTGGTTGCCGACCCCTATGGCGACATCGCGGGTTCGGGCGATGGCTTCTTTCTGGAAGATACACGCCTGCTGTCGAGCTTCTACCTGTTGCTGGGAGGCGTACGGCCGACCCTGCTGTCCAGCGCGGTCAGCCGTGACAACGTGTTTTTCACCGCGCATGCCACCAACCGACCGCTGCCCCCGCTCGGGGACGAATCCTTGCCGCAGGGCGTGGTGCACATCGAGCGGCGTCGCCTCCTGTGGGACGGGCTGCTACGCGAGAGCATCACCTTGAGGAACTACGGCATAGCGGTCACACGCCTTCAGCTCAGCCTGGCCTACGGTGCGGACTTCAGCGACACCTTCGAGGTGCGTGGGGAGCGCCGTTCCCGGCGGGGCGAATTTCTGCCCGCCAGGGTGCATAGCAAGGGCGTCGAATTGGGATACCGAGGGCTGGATGGCGTGGAGCGGCGAACCCGCGTGGTGTTCTCGATCCAGCCTACCGCCATCGACGAGAAACGCTGCCGCTTCGACCTTGTCCTGAACGGTCGCGAGGATGTTGTCCTGTATGTGGACATCGGCCCGGCTGCGCTGGCACCGACGCGCGCGCAGTTTCGAGCCGCGAGCGCTGCCGCACGTCGCAGCATGCGCACTCGTCAGCGCGCCGGTGCGCGCGTGCGGACATCCGCCCGGCAGTTCCAGGCCTGGCTGGATCGGTCGGAAGCCGACCTTGCGTTGCTGACCACTGCACTGCCGACAGGGCCCTATCCCTATGCTGGCATTCCTTGGTTCTCGACCCCCTTCGGCCGCGACGCAATCATTACCGCGCTGCAAACGCTTTGGCTCAAGCCATCCCTCGCGCGCGGCGTGTTGGCCTACCTGGCCAGCCATCAGGCTCGGGAGACGTCTGCCTTTCACGATGCGGAGCCCGGCAAGATCATGCATGAACTGCGCAAGGGCGAAATGACGGCGATGGGTGAACTGCCCTTCGGCCGCTACTATGGCGGCGTGGACACAACGCCGTTGTTCGTTGCGTTGGCGGCTGCATATGCCCGGCGCACCGCGGATCGGTCCTTCATCGCGGAACTGTGGCCTGCGCTGGTGGCCGCGACCGCCTGGATTCTGGGCAATGCGAGTCGGTATGGCGGATTTCTGTCTTACGCGCGTGCGCAGGCTTCCGGCTTGGCCAACCAGGGTTGGAAGGACAGCCACGACGCCATCTTCCACGAGAATGGGCGCACGCCCGAAGGACCAATTGCGCTGGTCGAAGTTCAAGGCTACGCGGTCGCTGCACTGAAAGGAATGGCGCTGCTGGCGAAGTGGCTTGGGCATGACACGGCAGTCGCGCCCTACGCGGAGGCAGCCGAGGCCTGGCGGGAGCGGGTAGAGGCGCGCTTCTGGCAGGAAGACATGCAGTTCTACGCCCTGGCGCTGGATGGTGCCGGTGCGCCGTGTCGCGTCTATGCCTCCAACCCAGGGCACTTGCTGTACGTGGGATTGCCAGGCGCCGAGCGCGGTCGGGCCGTCGCGCGCCAACTGCTTGCTGCCGGCCTCGAGTCGGGATGGGGGCTGCGCACGCTGTCGTCCAAGGCCATTCGCTACAACCCCATGTCGTACCACAATGGGTCCGTCTGGCCCCACGACGTGGCGTTATGCGCTGCCGGCATGGCGCGCTACGGCGAGCGGGACAGCACGGCGCGATTGACGAGCGAGATGTTCGAATGTGCCAGCTTGATGGGTATGCGTCTGCCCGAACTGTTTTGCGGTTTCGAAAGGGTCAATGGTGAGGCGCCGGTCTCCTATCCGGTGGCATGCCTGCCCCAAGCCTGGGCCGCCGGCTCGGTGTTCATGTTGCTGCAGGGCTGCTTGGGCATCGACATTGACGCCATGCACGGACGCATTGTGGTTGAGCAACCGGTTCTGCCCGACGAGATCGATGCGCTTGTGCTGCGCGACCTGCGCTTGCCCCAAGGCGCCGTCGACCTCAGTTTGTGCCGCAGGGGTGGCAATGTGCAGGCGACGGTCTCGCGGCAGTCGGGGGCGGATCACCTGCAAATTGATCTGCGTTTGTGAAACGCGTACGACGTCCCCTCGCCCCCTTCATTCTTGGCGTGACGGCTGCGTTGTCGTGCCCTGTCGCCGCGCCGGGAGCCCTGTCGCCCGACATTGACTGGCCGGAGTATGGCGGCGACGCCGGCGGGCGACGCTACAGCGACGCGGCGCTCGTCACGCCCGCCAACGTCGACGAGTTGCGCCAACAGTGGCTCTATCGCACCGGCGACGCGTTGAGCCGCCCTGCAGGACTGATGCGTCGTGTGAAGTTCGAGACGACGCCCATCCTCGTCGCCGACAAGCTCGTGCTGTGCTCGTCCTTCAACGAGATCATCGCTCTCGACCCGGCGACGGGTGCCGAGGCCTGGCGCTACGACCCGAAGGTCGCGATCGATCGGCGGCCTGCGAATCGCTTCAACTGTCGCGGCGTCGCGCAGTGGCGCGATCCCGCGGCGCCGGCCGACGCGTCCTGCGCGCTGCGCGTTGTGAGCGCGACGACCGACGGGCGCCTGATCGCACTCGACGCGCGCACCGGCCGGAGCTGCGCCGGCTTCGGCAACGGCGGCCAAATCGAGATCGACGCCGGCGAGCTTCTCTGGCCAGGCGAATTCCAAGTGTCGTCGGCGCCGGTCGTGGTCGGCGACGTCGTGGTCGTCGGTTCGTCGATCGCCGACAACGCCCGCGTCTCGGCGCCCTCGGGGCGCGTGCGCGCGTTCGACGCGCGCAGCGGCACGCCGCGCTGGAGCTGGGAGCCACTCGTGCCGCAACCCGGCACGACGACGGGCGCGGCAAACGTCTGGGCGCCGATGTCGGTGGACGCAAAGCGCGGCCTGGTCTTCCTGCCGACGTCGAGTCCCAGCCCGGATTTCTACGGCGGTCTGCGCCCGGGCGCGAACGAACACGCCAATTCGGTGGTCGCGCTGCACGCGTCCGATGGCACGCTCGCCTGGGCCTTCCAGATCGTCAAGCATGACGTCTGGGACTATGACCTCCCGGCGCAGCCGACGCTGACCACGTTGACCATCGCCGGCCGCCCTCGCGACGTCGTCGTCCAGGCGACCAAGCAAGGCTTCGTCTTCGTTCTCGACCGCGACACCGGCGCGCCGGTCTTCCCGGTGGAGGAGCGTGCCGTGCCACAAGGCGGCGCACCCGGCGAGATGCTCTCGCCGACTCAGACCTTTCCTTCCGACATGCCGGCGCTCGTGCCGTCGACACTGCGCGCGGACAACGCGTACGGCTACACGTCGTGGGACCGCGGTGCGTGCCGCGATCGCATCGCCTCGTTGCGCAGCGAAGGCCTCTACACACCGCCGAGCGTGCAGGGAACGATCATCTTTCCGATGACCGGCGGCGGCGCCAACTGGGGCGGCGTGGCGGTCGATCCGCGCGGCGTCGTCTTCGTCAACACGACGCGAGCCGCTCACGTCGTGCGACTCATCCCGCGCGCCGACTTCGCGGCGACCAAGGCGGCGAACCCCGGCAAGGAAGTGAGCCCGCAGTCCGGAGCGCCGTTCGCAATGATTCGGGAGACCCTGCTTTCGCCGATCGGCATGCCCTGCAACCCGCCGCCCTGGGGAACGATCGCTGCGCTCGACCTGAATCAGCGCAAGATCCTTTGGGAGGCGCCGCTCGGGACGACCGAAGACCTCTTCCCGCTTGGCATCGCGCTGTCGACCGGGACGCCGAACTTCGGAGGACCCGTCGCGACGGCCGGCGGCCTGGTGTTCATCGGCGCAGCGATGGACCGTTACCTGCGCGCGTTCGACTCGACGAGCGGCGTCGAGTTGTGGCGTGGCCGACTTCCCGCGTCGGCGATGGCCACGCCGATGACTTATGTCTGGCACGGACGACAGTATGTCGTCGTCGCCGCCGGCGGCCACGGTGAGGTCGGAACAGAGACCAGCGACGCCGTGGTCGCCTTTGCGTTGCCCGTGTCGGGGGAATCCCCTCGGACATTGTGGGACCGGACGATTGATCAGCCCGGCGGTCGCGCGGCGCTGCGGATCGGCGCCATCATCGCGGGAGTCATCGCTCTTGTCGCTCTACTGCGGCGCTGGCGCCGGCGACGCGGGCGTCGCGTCAGTCCACGTTGAGTGGGTGGTCCGATCAAGTCAGGACGCCCATTTGGGCGGGCGCTTCTCCAGGAATGCATCGACGCCTTCGCCGGCATCTTCTTCCATCATGTTGCGCGCCATGACGTCGCCGGCGTAGGCATACGCTTCGGCGAGCGCCATCTGGCGTTGCCGATAGAACATGGCCTTGCCGTAGCGCACTGCGGCGGCACTCTTTGCAAGAATCTCGGCGGCCTTCTGCGCGATGGCGGAATCCAGGGCCTCGTCGGCAACGGCCTCGTTGATCAGGCCCCAGTCCGCAGCGGTTGCGGCGTCGACAAAGCGCCCGGTGACCAGCATGTCGAACGCACGCTTCGCCGACATGTTCCGTGACAGCGCCACCGACGGTGTCGAGCAGAAGAGACCGACGTTGATCCCCGACACCGCGAATCGGGCCGACTGCGCCGCGATCGCCAGGTCGCAACCGGCCACGAGCTGGCACCCCGCGGCCGTCGCAATGCCGTGCACCCGCGCAATGACAGGCACAGGAAGCGCCTGGATGGCCTGCATGACGCGGCTGCAGCGGGCGAAAAGCGCCTGGTAGTAGGCAAGTTCAGGCTTGCCGCGCATCTCGCGGAGATCGTGCCCTGCACAGAAGGCCTTGCCCTTGGCCGCGATGACCACGCAGCGCACCTCGCGGTCGACGGCCAGCGCATCCAGTTGCGCCTGCAGCGCGTCAAGCATCGCCTCCGAAAGCGCATTGAATTGCGCCGGGCGGTTGAGCCACAGCGTCGCGACACCGCGCAGATCCTCGCGCACGACGATCCGAGTCGGCTCGGGCGTCTTCTCGGGCATATCGGTCTTCATCGAACGCACCTCCAGGACAGGTTTGACGCGAGCAGCACCTACTGCATCTTCTGCACAAGCACGAGTGCCGCCGGCACCAACACCGCGCGAAGGGTCTTGCAGGTTGTCATTGCATCAGTCTTCTTTCATGCCGGTGGCCTTGACCACATTCCCCAGCCGCGTGCGCTCTTCGTCGACGAACTTCACGAACGAGGCACGCGTGCCGCCGATGGGCTCGATGCCCATGCTCTTGAGGCGTTCCACCGTCGCCGGCATCTTCATCGCCTTGTCGATCGCATCGGCCATCTTGTCGAGGATCGCGTCGGGCGTGCCGCGCGGCGCGTGCACGCCGGCCCAGTGCGCGATGCGGATTTCAGGGAATCCTTCCTCGCTCGCCGTCGGGAGCTCGGGGTAGGCGGAAATACGCTGCGTCCATGTGCCGGCCAGCGCCTTGAGCTTGCCGCTCTTGACGTAAGGCAGCACCACGATGCTGGCCTCCGACGTGGCCTCGACCTGGCTGCCGAGCACCGCGGTGATCGATTCGGAACCGCTCTTGTAAGGCACCACGTCGAGCTTGGCGCCGTATTTGGTTTCAAGAATGCCTTCGACGAAATGCGGCGTGCTGCCGGTGCCGGCGGTCGCCCAGTGGAAACCGCTGCCGGCCTTCTTCGACGCCGCGACGAATTCCTTCAGGTCCTTGTAGGGCGCGTCGGCCGGCACAACCACCACTGAGGGCGCGAGGCCGATCAATGCGACCGGCACCAGTTCGCCGTCCTTGTAGGGCATGGTCTTCTTGATCATGCTGTTGGAAATCACGCCCGCGGCGCTCACCAGGAAGGTGTAGCCGTCCGGCGCGCTCTTGGCCACGATGTCCGCACCGAGGATGGCGCCCGCGCCAGGCTTGTTGTCGACGACGATCGGCTGGCCGAGCACCTTGGAAGCGCCTTCGGCGGCGGCGCGCGCCATCAGGTCGTTGGCGCCGCCGGCCGAGAACGGCACGACGAGACGGATCGGCTTGGTGGGCCAGGTCTGTGCGCCCGCGCTGCCGGCGGCGAATGCCGCGGCGAGACTGACTGCGAACGAAAGACGGCGAAACAATTGCATGGGTGTCTCCAAGTGATGTAGGGTTTTGGGGGTGATGCTAACGCGGGGTGCCACGGATTCTGCCGTTCGACGATCGGGCAGAAAGTAGGAAGCGACTGGCAGACATTGCAGCGCCGTGCAACGAAAGTGACGCATCATCTTGCCAACGCACCGGAGTCTTGAATGGCCGTGATCTGCGCCGTCTGCCACACCGAAAATCGCGATGCAGCGATGTTCTGTCACGGCTGCGCCCGCAAGCTGCCCGCTTTCGTGGCTACTGCGCCCTCCTTGCTGGAGACCATGCGGACACGCGACGCAGAGGCCGCCGCCCGACCGTCGTCCCGGCTGGCGGCCGTCACGAGGCGCGCGGTGCGCGAACCCCTGTTTCCCCTTGGCGTGGCACTGCTTGTCGCGGCGCTGACCGTGGGCTGGTATGCGCAGGCAACGCGCGAGCCGCCCAAGGCCGCGCGCGTCGCAAGCGCCGTGAGCGCGGTGAGCGCGGTGAGCGTTGCCGCCAAGCCGGCGGTGGTTGCGCCCGCCGCGGTCGCCGTCGCGCCGGTGAAGCCCGAGACGCCCAAGCCCGCCGACCCTGTTCCGGTTGTCGCGTCTTTGGCGCCGGGCGAGATCGAACTTTCGCCCGGCCCCGCCATGGCGCCCGTCGCGCCCGCGCCGCCGGTCGCCTTGGCCGCTCCGACCGAGCCCGACCGTCGGTCGCCACCGCGCGCGGCAGCGCCCCCACGTCAGGTGGCTCTCGATCCGCGCCATGGCTGCGAAACGCTCAACTTCGTCTTTGCCGCGCGCTGCGAGGCCGCGCATTGCGACAAGGCCGAATACGCCCGCCACCCGCGCTGCAACCTCGTGCGCGAGGAGCGCCGGCGCGACGAGGCCCGTCGCAACCCCACGCTGGGCTTTTGAACGGCGGGCCGGACTGGACCCGGCATCCGTCGCGCCGCGCGATGGTCCACCCCGCCGATGAGCACGGCTCGTGCAGGAGCATCGTCCTAAGATGCCTGCGTGCCCATGTCCTCTTCCACGACCCCCTCCGCGACCCCCTCCACGACTCCTTCCGCGACGCGTCCCGATCCGCAATCCGCAGCGGCCTCGCCCGTTGATTCGCACTGGCGCCGCAACCTCTACGTCTGCATGTTCGGCTCGTTCACCACGATCGTGGCGATGACGCTGCTGCTGCCGTTCCTGCCGCTCTTCGTCGAGCAACTCGGCGTGAAAGATCCCGCGGGCATCGCGCAATGGTCCGGCGCAGCCTATGGCGCGACCTTTCTGTCCGCGGCATTCGTCGCGCCGCTCTGGGGTCGCCTCGCCGACTTGTACGGCCGCAAGTTGATGCTGATCCGCGCAAGCCTCGGCATGGCCGTCGCCATGGCGCTCATCGGCACCGCACAGAACGTCTGGCAGCTTGTGGGACTGCGACTGCTCGCGGGCTTCCTCGGCGGCTATGCCTCGGGCTCGACCTTGCTGATCGCCACGCAGACGCCCAAGGAACGCTCCGGCTGGGCGCTCGGCACGCTGTCGTCGGCCATCATGGCCGGCAGCCTGGCGGGCCCGCTCATCGGCGGCGCGCTGCCGCCGTTGATCGGCATCCGCTGGACTTTCTTCGCGGCGGGCGCGGTCATCTTCGTGGCCTTCCTGGCAACACTGTTTCTGATTCGCGAAGACAAGAAGCCGCCCGCCGCGAAGACGGCGAAGTCGCGCGGCGGCTGGTCGAGCGTCGAGAACAAGCGGCCCGTGGTCGTCATGTTCGTCACCGGCACGCTGCTGATGCTGGCGAACATGTCGATAGAGCCGATCATCACCGTCTACGTGCAGCAGCTCGTCGGCGACCCGCGCCATGTCACGATGGTCGCCGGCCTCGTCATGTCCGCCGCGGCCCTGGGGAGCATTCTCTCGGCCGCGCGTCTGGGCAAGCTCGCCGACCGCGTGGGGGCGTGGAACGTGATCGTGGGCTGCCTCGCGGTATCCGCGGTGCTGCTGATCCCGCAGGCTTTCGTCACCGCAAGCTGGCAACTGGTCGCATTGCGCTTTCTGATGGGCCTGTCGCTTGGTGGCCTGCTGCCGTGCATCGCGCATGTGATCCGGCACAGCGTGCCCGAGCGATCGGCTGGCAGCATGCTGGGTTACTCGGTGTCCGCGCAATACACCGGGCAGGTCGTCGGGCCGCTGCTCGGCGGCTTCATTGGCGGGCATTTCGGAATGCGCTTCGTGTTCCTGGCGACCTGCGTGCTGATGGCGGTCGGCGCCGTGCTGAACTGGCGCGCACAGCGCTAGGCCCTGTCTAGCAGAAGACAGCCAAAGAAGGAAGCCGGCCGAACATGCCTGTGCCGACGCGAATCGAGTCCAAACTGTCGCGCTGACAGTCATACACAAGGATCGATCTCCATGGCATTCCCTCTCTTCTCCCGCATTGCCGCTCTCGCCACTGCGCTTGTCCTGACCGCCTGCGCTGCACCCGGCGGTCCGCAATCGGCGCCCATGTCGATCAGGCAGGGCAAGATCGAGCAGATCACGCCGACCACCATTCGAAGCCCGGCGCACACGGGCGTGGGTGCCGTCGTCGGCGGCCTCACCGGCGTCGGCCTGGGCAGCCTGATCGGCGGAGGAACGGGACGCGATGTCGCCATGGTCGCGGGCGCCGTGGGCGGAACCATGGCCGGCGCCGAGATCGCCAACCGGGCCGCGCAGCCAATGCCAGGGCAGGAAGTCTTCGTTCGCACCGACAGCGGCGTGCTGGTCGAAGTGACCCAGCCGGTCACCCCCGGCCTGCGTGTGGGCCAGCGGGTGTTCATCCAGGGCAACGGCGACGCAGCCCGCGTCATTCCTCAATAGCAGTCGCTTCGGCCGGAAGCCGTTCCTGTTCCTCCAATGCGCCGGGTGGCGCATACTTTCCCGATGGCGTGACAGGCCCGCGCCGAGGGACGAAGATGAAATCGCCGCAACCTCTGCGCTTGTACGTGCCCGAGCCGACCGGGCGACCGGGTCACGAGACCGACTTTTCCTACCTCCACCTGTCGCCTGCCGGCGCCGTGCGCAAGCCGGCGCTCGACGTGTCACCGGTCGACACTGCCGACCTCGCTTTCACGCTGGTGCGCGTGCTCGACCAGGACGGCCGCGCGGTCGGCTCGTGGGCACCGGAGGCCGACGTGCCGCTTTTCAAGCGCGGCCTGCGCGCGATGATGAAGACGCGAGCCTTCGACGCGAAGATGCTGATTGCGCAGCGGCAGAAGAAGATCTCGTTCTACATCCAATGCCTGGGCGAGGAAGCCATCGGGACGGCCCATGCGTTCGCCATCCAGCCGGGCGACATGTGTTTTCCGACCTACCGCCAGCAGGGGCTGCTGCTGGCGCGCGACGACATTCCAATGACCGAGCTGGTTTGCCAGTTGATGAGCAACGGGCGCGATCCGATGAAAGGGCGCCAGTTGCCGGTGATGTACTCATACAAGCGAGCCGGCTTCTTCTCGATCAGCGGCAACCTGGCGACGCAGTTCATCCAGGCGGTCGGATGGGCCATGGCTTCGGCGATCAAAGGTGACACCAGGATCGCCTCGGCGTGGATCGGCGACGGTGCCACCGCCGAAGCCGACTTCCATACGGCGCTCACCTTCGCGCATGTCTACCGTGCGCCGGTGATTCTCAACGTCGTCAACAACCAGTGGGCCATCTCGACCTTTCAGGCCATCGCCGGCGGAGAGGCAACGACTTTCGCGGCGCGCGGCGTCGGCTGCGGAATCGCCTCGCTGCGCGTCGATGGCAATGACTTTCTCGCGGTGCTCGCCGCGTCGCGCTGGGCGGCCGAGCGGGCGCGCAGCAATCTCGGGCCCACGCTGATCGAATGGGTCACTTACCGCGCTGGCGCACACTCGACGTCGGACGACCCGTCGCGCTATCGGCCTGCCGACGATTGGCAGCATTTCCCGCTGGGCGACCCGATTGCGCGGCTGAAGCAGCACCTGGTCGGCCTGGGCGCCTGGTCCGACGAAGAGCATGAGCGCACGCAAGCGCAGGTCGAGGCCGACGTCGCCGCCGCACTGAAGGAGGCCGAGCGCTATGGCGGCACGCTGATCGACGGTCATGTCCCGCCGATCGAGTCGATGTTCGAGGACGTCTACAAGGACATGCCGGCGCATCTGCAAGAGCAGTTGCGGCAGGCGCGTGGCTGACCATGGCGCGCATGACCATGGTGCAGGCCCTGCGCTCGGCGATGGACGTGATGCTCGAGCGCGATCCGAACGTCGTGATCTACGGTCAGGATGTCGGCTACTTCGGCGGTGTTTTCCGCTGCACCGAAGGCCTGCAGGAGAAGTACGGCCGCTCGCGCGTTTTCGATGCCCCGATCTCCGAGGGCGGCATCGTCGGCTCGGCGATCGGCATGGCGGCCTACGGACTGCGCCCGGTGGTCGAAGTGCAGTTCGCCGATTACTTCTACCCGGCCTCGGACCAGATCGTGTCGGAGGCGGCGCGGCTGCGCTACCGCTCGGCCGGCGACTTCAGCGCACCACTCACGATCCGCATGCCCTGCGGCGGCGGCATCTATGGCGGACAGACACACAGCCAGAGCCCGGAAGCCCTGTTCACGCATGTCTGCGGTCTTCGTACCGTGATGCCCAGCAATCCCTACGATGCCAAGGGTCTGTTGATTGCGTCGATCGAGAACGACGACCCGGTGATCTTTCTCGAACCCAAGCGGCTGTACAACGGCCCGTTCGACGGCCATCACGACCGACCGTTGGTGCCCTGGTCGCAGCACGCGCTCGGCGAGGTGCCCGAAAGTCATTACACAGTGCCGCTCGATGCGGCCGCGGTGTTCCGCACCGGTGCCGACCTGACCGTGCTGACCTACGGCACGATGGTGTATGTCTCGGAAGCGGCTGCGGCCGAAAGCGGTGTCGATGCCGAGATCATCGATCTGCGCAGTCTCTGGCCCCTGGATCTGGCGGCGATCGTCGCATCCGTCAAGAAGACCGGCCGTTGCGTCGTTGCCCACGAAGCGACGCGCACCAGCGGCTTCGGGGCGGAACTCGTGGCCTTGGTGCAGGAACACTGTTTCTATCACCTGGAGGCGCCCGTCGAACGCGTGACTGGCTGGGATACACCGTATCCGCATGCGCTGGAATGGGCGTATTTCCCGGGACCGGCACGCGTGGCGGCAGCGTTCAGGCGCGCGATGGAGACCTGAAATGCCGGGCAGCATCCATGTGATCAAGGTGCCCGACGTGGGCGAAGGCATCGCGGAGGTCGAACTCGTGGCCTGGCACGTCAAGCCCGGCGACGCGGTCATCGAGGACCAGGGGCTGGCCGACGTGATGACGGACAAGGCCAACGTCGAGATCCCTTCGCCGGTCGCTGGCCGCGTGATTGCGCTAGGCGGAGAAGTCGGACAGATCCTGGCGGTCGGCGCCGAGCTGATCCGTATCGAGCGGGCCGACGACGCCAGCGCGCCAGTGGCTGCGCCTGCATTGGCCGCCCCGGCACACGTGCCCGCCCCGGCGCGCGCCGCAACGCCATCGGTGCCTGCGATGGCGCCGACACGACCGGCGTCGCTGTCCGCCGGGGCCGCGGCTGACCGTCCGATCGCCTCACCGGCGGTGCGCAGGCGAGCCTGGGAACTGGGCGTCGACTTGAAGGACGTCGCGGCCAGCGGCACTGCCGGCCGCATCGTGCACGCCGACCTCGACGCGCACGTTGCCGCGCACGGCGCGCGGCCGCCGGACCGTGCTCCCGGAACAGGCAGCGCCGAACGCAACGACCAGCAAGCGGTGCCCATCATCGGCCTGCGCCGCCGCATCGCGTTGCAGATGCAGGAATCGAAGCGTCGCATCCCGCACTTCAGCTACGTCGAGGAGGTCGATGTCACCGAGGTCGAGGCCCTGCGCGCGGCGCTCAACTCGAAATGGAGCGCCGAGCGAGGGCACCTGACCCTGCTGCCCCTGCTCATGCGCGCGACGGTGCTGGCGGCGCGCGAGTGCCCGCAGATCAACGCCCTCTTCGACGACGAAGCGGGCGTCATCACCCGCCACGGCGCGGTACACATCGGCATCGCGACGCAGACCCCGAACGGGCTCGTCGTGCCGGTGGTTCGACACGTCGAGGCCCGCGACGTGTGGGCCATGGCCGCCGAATTGGCGCGCCTGGTCGAAGCCGCGCGGGCGGGCCGCGCGACGCGTGCGGAACTGAGCGGCTCGACGATCACCATCAGCAGCCTCGGCGCGCTCGGCGGGATCGTATCGACGCCGGTGATCAACCGGCCCGAGGTTGCCATCGTCGCGGTCAACCGGATCGTCGAACGCCCGGTATTGCGCGGCGGAGCCGTCGTGTCGCGCCGGATGATGAACCTGTCGTCATCGTTCGATCACCGGGTTGTCGACGGCATGGACGCCGCCCGGTTCGTGCAGTCGATGCGCGCGATGCTCGAAGAGCCTGCGCTGCTGTTCGTCGACTAGCTGGACTTGGCCTGCACGAGCTTGATGACGCTCGAAAAATCGAGCGCGCCATGCCCGGCAAGGCTGTGCGCCGCATAGAGATTGCGCGCGAGGCCGCCCAGCGGCGTGGCCGCGCGCACCGCCGCGGCGTTTTCCTGCGCGAGACCGAGATCCTTGAGCATCAGGTCGGTACCGAAGCCGCCGGCATAGCCCTTCGAGGCCGGCGCGGTTTCCATCACGCCCGGCAGGGGGTTGTACTTTTCCAACGCCCAGTTGCCGCCCGAGCTGCGCCGCATGATTTCCGACAGCACCTTGGGATCGAGTCCGTTGGCAACGCCCAACGCGATGGCCTCCGAAGTGCCGATCATCAGGATGCCGAGCAGCATGTTGTTGCAGATCTTCGCGGTCTGGCCCGCACCCGCGCCGCCCGCATGGAAGATGTTGGCCCCCATTTTTTCGAGCACAGGGCGCGCGCGTTCGAGATCGGCTTCGGCGCCGCCGACCATGAAAGTCAAGGTGCCCGCGATGGCGCCGCCGGTGCCGCCCGATACCGGCGCATCGATCACGGCAACGCCGCGCTTCGCGCCCGCCTCGGCCACCTTGCGCGAGGTCGCAGCGGCGATGGTGCTGCTGTCGATCACCAGCGTGCCGGCCGGAATCTCCGCCATCAGCCCGGCCTTGCCGTCGCTGCCGAGGTAGAGCGCCTCGACGTGCTGGCTCGCGGGCAGCATGCTGATGACGACTTCGGCACCGGCGAGCGTGTCCGCCGCCGACCTGGCGATCTTCACGCCCTCGCCTGCCAGCTTCTTGCAAGCCTCCGCCGACAGGTCGAAGGCGCTGACCGCGTGGCCGGCCTTGTGCAGGTTCAGTGCCATGGGGCCGCCCATGTTGCCCAGGCCGATGAATGCGATCTTCATGGGGTCTCCGTTGTCTTCGATGGAATGGATTGGATTGGGCTTACACCAGCGCGGCGAGCGGGTGCGGACCTTCGACGCGCACGCGCAGGTGGTCTTCGACGAACTCGGGCGTGATCTCTTCGATCGTGGCCGGGTTCCAGCGCGGATTGCGGTCCTTGTCGATCAGCAACGCGCGGATGCCCTCGGCAAAGTCCTTGTGCGCGCAGAAGCCGAGCGATGCCCAGTATTCGAGCCGGAACACTTCGGCCAGCGACATGTGCAAGACGCGCTGCCACAAGGCGAAGGACACGGCCGCCGTACTCGGCGAGCCTTTCGTGAACGTGGTGGCTGCGGCCTGCAGCCACGGATCGTCGGATTTCAGCGTGCGAAGGCGATTGGCAATGTCCAGCAGGTCGTCGCCAGCCATCAACGCGTTGATGGTGTCGAAGTGCTCCCTCAGCTTGGACGGCTGCTTCTCGGCGCCCTCCCCGGCTTGCGCGAGCAGCCGCGACAGCGTCGCGCGGTCCGCCTTCGTCTCGCCTTGCCATGCGCTCGCGGCAACGGCCTCGATCAATTGCGACTTTCGCTCATGCGGCACCACGATGTCCGCCAACCCGCAGAAGATGGCATCGGCCGCATTCAACGGCGCCGCCGTGAGTGCGAGGAACAGCCCGACCCGCCCCGGCGCGCGACGCAGGAACCAACTGCCGCCCACATCGGGGTACAGGCCGATGTTGATCTCGGGCATCGCGACACGGCTCTGCAAGGTCACGACGCGATGCGACGCGCCCGCCAGGAGCCCGACGCCGCCGCCCATCACGATGCCGTGGCCCCAGCAGAGGAAGGGCTTCGGAAAGGTGTGGATCAGGTAGTCGAGCTCGTATTCCTCGCTGAAGAAGGACTCGGCATAGGTGTTGCGCGCAGGGCCGCATTCGAGCAGCGTCTGATAGAGCTGGCGCAAATCGCCGCCGGCGCAGAAAGCCTTCTCGCCCGCGGCGTCGAGCAGCACGCCGACGACGCCGTCGTCCTTCGCCCATTCCTGGAGCTTGGGGATGAGAAGCCGCACCATCGCCACCGACAGCGAATTGAGCGAAGCAGGCGAATTGAGCGTGGCAACGCCGAAGCGCTTGCCGTTGGCGGTCTTGATTTCGTTGAAGAGAACTACGGGATCTGTCATTTCTTTTGGGCGGGATTCATCGAATGTCGGAGTCGCCTTCGAGCAGTTTTCGCGCGACGATCATGCGCATGATTTCGTTGGTGCCTTCGAGGATCTGGTGCACGCGCGTATCGCGCACCAGCCGCTCCAGCGGAAATTCGCTGAGGTAGCCGTAGCCACCATGCAGTTGCAAGGCTTCGTTGCAGACCGTGAAGCCCGCATCGGTGGCAAAGCGCTTGGCCATCGCGCAATAGGTGCTCGCGTCGGCATGGCCCGCATCGAGCTTGCTCGCGGCGAGGCGCACCATCTGGCGCGCGGCCACGAGTTCGGTCGCCATGTCCGCCAGCTTGAACTGCAGCGCCTGGAAGCTGGCCAGCGGCTTGCCGAACTGCTGGCGCTCGTTCAGATAGCGGCGGGCCGCATCCAATGCGCCTTGCGCCGCGCCGACCGAGCATGTCGCGATGTTGATGCGCCCGCCGTCGAGTCCCTTCATGGCGATGCGGAAGCCTTCGCCTTCGCTGCCCAGCAGATTCGCGGCAGGCACGCGGACGTTGTCGAAGTTGATGGTGCGCGTGGGCTGGCTGTTCCAGCCCATCTTGTGTTCCTTCTTGCCGTAGCTGATGCCGGGCGCGTCGGCCGGCACGGCAAAGGCAGAAATGCCGCCGGCGCCCCCACCGCCCGTGCGCGCCATCAGCACCAGCACGTCTGTCGCGCCGGCACCCGAGATGAAGGCCTTGCCGCCGTTGATGAGGTATTCGTTGCCCTGCAACTCGGCGCGCGTCTTGAGCGATCCGGCATCTGAGCCAGCGCCCGGTTCCGTCAGGCAATACGAGGCCAGCTTGCGCCCGCTCGTCAAGTCCGCGCCCCACTGCTCGCGCACGGCCGGACCACCCCAGGTGCCGAGCATCCACGTCGCCATGTTGTGGATGGTGATGAAGGCCGTGGTCGACGGATCGACCGCGGCCATCTCCTCGAACACCAGCGCCGCATCGAGACGCGGCAGCGCCAGCCCCTCGATGCTTTCGGGCGCATAGAGTCCGCAGAAGCCGAGTTCACCCGCCTTGGCAATGGCTTCCCTGGGGAAGATCGCCTCCGCGTCCCAACGGGCCGCATGCGGCGCGAATTCACTCAGCGCAAAGTCGCGCGCCGTCTGGGCAAAGGCGCGCTGCTCTTCAGTCAGCTCGAAGTCCATGCGGACGAGCTTACTTGAGGCTGATGGTGGTGTTGACGCCGTGCGAGACGGTGCTGTCGTCGAACCAGCGCTCCGTGACCGTCTTGGTCTGCGTGTAGAACAGCACGACCTGCTTGCCGTAAGGCCCGAGGTCGCCCAGCTTGGAAGCACGCGAACCGGTGAAGGAGAACATCGGCACCGGCACCGGGATCGGCACATTGATGCCGACCTGGCCGACATCGATGTCTTCCTGGAAGCGGCGCGCGGCGGCACCCGACTGCGTGAAGATCGCGGTGCCGTTGCCGTTCGGGTTGGCATTGATGAGTTCGATGGCCTCGTCGATGTCCGCGGCGTTCGCCAGGCACAGCACCGGGCCGAAGATTTCCTGGTCGTAGATGCTCATGCCGGGCTTGACGTCGGCGAACACCGTCGGGCCGACGAAGTTGCCCTTCTCGTAGCCGGGCACCGTGGGCTTGCGTCCGTCGAGTGCCAGCGTCGCGCCATCGGCCACGCCGCGTTCGATCAATCCGGTGACGCGCTCGTAGGCCGCGCAGGACACCAGGGGGCCGACATCCACGCCCTTCTCGGTGCCGGCGCCGACCTTCAGGGTCTTGGCCTTCTCGACGAGGTCGGGCACCCACTTCTGCGCATCGCCCACCAGCACTGCGACCGACACGGCCATACAGCGCTGGCCTGCGGCGCCGAAGCTCGCGCCTGCGAGTGCGTTGAGCGTCTGCTCCTTGTTGGCGTCGGGCATCACGATGGCGTGGTTCTTCGCGCCCATCATGCATTGCACGCGCTTGCCGGCCAGCGTGGCGCGGTTGTAGACGTGCGTGCCGACCTTGGTCGAGCCGACGAAGGAGATCGCCTTGATGTCCTTGTGGTCGCAGATCGCGTTGACGACCGCCTCACCGCCGTGCACGACGTTGAGCACGCCGGGCGGGATGCCGGCTTCGAGCGCGAGTTCGCACAGGCGCATGGTGACCATCGGGTCCTGCTCGGAAGGCTTGAGCACGAAGGTGTTGCCGGTGGCGATTGCCATCGGGAACATCCACAGCGGGATCATCGCGGGGAAGTTGAAAGGCGTGATGCCGGCGCACACGCCGAGCGGCTGCAGCAGGGTGTAGGTGTCGACGCCGTTGGCCACGTTGTTGGCCAATTCGCCGAGTTGGAGGTTACCGATGCCCGATGCGTGCTCGACCACTTCGAGGCCGCGGAACACGTCGCCTTCGGCATCGGGCAGTGTCTTGCCCTGCTCTGCGGTAAGGATGGCGGCCAGCTCGGCCATGTTCTCGCGAATGAGCTGCTGGTACTTCAGGAAGATGCGCGAGCGCGCACCGATGGGCGTCTTGCGCCAGGTCTTGAAGGCTTCCTTGGCGGAATCGACGGCCGCATCGACTTCGGCCTGCGTGGCAAAGGGCACCTTCGCGAGCACCTCCTGCGTGGCCGGATTGACGATGTCGCGCCATTCGGTGGTCTTCGACTCGACGAACTTGCCGCCGATGAGCAGCTTGACGGTGGCGACCTTCGTCGCGGGGGTGGTGGTGGCGTCCATGAACCTTGTCTCCTGAATGGGGGTGCAGGCGACGATGCTAGCTTTGCACTTTTGCGATAGCAATAGACAAATACGCATTCTCGATCTGCATAATTGCAAAGCATGGACTGGGACAACCTGCGCTTTTTTCTGGAGCTCGCGCGCTCGGGCACGCTGGTCGGGGCGGCGCGCCGTCTGGCCGTCGATCACACGACGGTGGCGCGCCGCATCCAGACGCTCGAAAAGCAGGTCGGCACCGCCCTCTTCTCGCGCGAAGCCGACGGGCATCGGCTCACCGAGGCCGGCCGCCGGTTGCAGCCGCAGGTCGAGGCGATGGAAAGCGCCTTCCTCACGGTCGAGAGCACGACCCCGGCGTCGAACGAAGGCTTGTCGGGGCTGGTGCGCATCGGCGCGACGGAGGGATTCGGCACCATCGTCCTGGCGCCGCATCTCGCGCTGTTCGCGCAACAGCATCCCAAGCTGGTGATCGACCTGCTGGCGATGCCGCGGCTCGTGCATCTGTCACGCCGCGAGGCGGACATCGTGATCTCGCTCGAACGCCCCGCGCGCGGGCCGGTGGTCGTGACCAAGCTGACCGACTACGCGCTGCGGCTGTATGCGTCGAAGCAGTACCTGGCGAAGCATGGCGCGATCCGCATCCGCGACGACCTGCGCGGCCACACCTTCATCAGCTACGTGGACGACCTGCTCTTCAGCAAGGAGTTGCAATACCTGGACGAGCTCTATCGGCCGGATTCCTTTGCGCTGCGCAGCACCAGCATCCTTGCCCAATATCAGGCGACCGTGGCGGGCGCGGGCATCGCAGTGCTGCCGGCCTTTATCGCAGAGCGCGACAAATCGCTGCGGCGCGTGCTGCCGGATGAGGCGAACTTCACGCGCACCTTCTGGATGTCGGTGCCGGCGGAGACGCGCCATCTGGCGCGCATGAAGGCGACATGGGATTTCCTGCGCGAGACGGTCGAGGCGCAGCGCGCATTGCTCTTGCCGTAGGAACATTTGTCGACCAATGTTGCGCCAAGTCAAACCCGTGTGCAACGCAGTTGAAGTCCAATGAAGAGGCTTCGAAACACCTCCTCGAAAGGGCTCTTCCCATGGCCAAAATGAAAGCCGCCATCTTTGTCGAAAAAGGTCGGATCGTTCTCGACGAGAAGCCGATCCCCGACGTCGGGCCGCTCGATGCGCTGATTCGCATCACGACGACCACGATCTGCGGCACGGATGTTCACATCCTCAAGGGCGAGTACCCGGTCGAGCGCGGGCTGACCATCGGCCACGAGCCGGTCGGCGTCATCGAGAAGCTGGGTTCGGCCGTCGATGGCTACAAGGAAGGCCAGCGCGTGATTGCCGGTGCCATCACGCCCAGCGGGCACAGCTACGCCTGCCTGTGCGGCTGCGGATCGCAGGATGGTCCGGGCACCAAGCACGGCTTCAAGGCCATGGGCGGCTGGAAGTTCGGCAACACGATCGACGGCTGCCAGGCGGAATACGTGCTCGTCAGGGACGCGATGGCCAATCTCAGCCCGATTCCGGACAGCCTCACCGACGAGCAGGTGCTGATGTGTCCGGACATCATGTCCACCGGCTTTTCCGGCGCCGAAAGCGGAAAGGTCAGGATCGGGGATACCGTCGTTGTCTTCGCGCTGGGCCCCATCGGCCTGTGCGCGGTCGCCGGTGCGAAGCTGATGGGCGCGACGACCATCATCGGCGTCGATACGGTCCCCGCGCGGCTCGAAGTCGCCCGCGCACTCGGCTGCGACCATGTGGTCGACTTTCGCAAGGGTGATCCGGTCGAGCAGATCATGGCCTTGACCGATGGGCGCGGCGTCGATGTGTCCATCGAGGCGCTCGGCACGCAGGGCACCTTCGAATCGTCGCTGCGCGTGCTGCGCCCGGGCGGAACGCTGTCGAGCCTCGGCGTCTATTCGAGCGACCTGAAGATTCCGCTGGACGCCTTCGCGGCCGGGCTTGGCGACCTGAAGATCGTCAGCACGCTGTGCCCCGGCGGCAAGGAGCGCATGCGGCGGCTGATGGATGTCGTCGCGTCCGGGCGCGTGGACCTGAAGCCTTTGGTGACGCATCGCTTCAAGCTCGACGACATCGAAACGGCCTACGAGCTTTTCGCGAACCAGCGCGATGGGGTGCTCAAGGTGGCGATCACGCCTTGAGTGTCGATGGTGGCCCAAGGTCGCTTACATCTGCTTCACCGGCGGCGCAGTCCACTTGCCTTCCGTCGCTTCGGCTTTTGGCCAGTAGAGCCGCATGATCATCGAGAATGGCCCCTTCGGCGCGGGCAGCCAGTTGGCTTCCTGGTCCTTGCCGGGCGATTCGTTCTGGATGATCAGCGTCAGCCCGCCGTCGGCATCGCGCTTGAACTGCGGCAGCATGGGTGAGTTGACCAGGTACCGGTTGATGGGATTGGCCACGAGGAGGCTCTGCGGCTCCTCATACATCGTCAGCGACCAGAACGCATTCACGGGTGGCAACTGGTCCGACGCAAAGTGCAAGGCATAACGGTTCGCACCATTCAGCTTCTGCTTCGCCTCATCCACGTAATAAGCCGGATACATCGCTTCCTGCTTCGAATTGCCGTAGATGCCCAGAACGGCGGCGCCCATGCGGTAGAGATAGTTGTTCTTCAGATATTCCCGCGTGCCGAAGACATCGCCGGAGGTCACCTTTCCCTGTTCAACTTCTTTCTTCAGGCCAGCGAAGTCCGCCCAGGCGTCGGCGATGCCCTGCTCCATGGCCGCCTTCATTTCAGGCGAGAGCTTGCTGGGGTCGAAGGTCTGTCCTCGCCCGACGCCGATCTTGGCGAAACGCGCCATGAGTTCGACCTCGGACGGATCTGTCGGGCAGAACTGGAGCACGAAGTTCAGGATGTCGAAGAACTGCAGCGAGGTCTTCTCTTCCACGGGCGTAAGAGGCTTGACGAAATCGATGGCCGGCGCGGCCTTGGGTGCGGCTGTGCCAAGGAACGCTGACAGCGTCTGAACCTTGTAGCCGGCTTGCACTTTCTTCACGTTGTCGAGGTCGGCCGGATTGAAGAGTTGCGTGCGATAGGCAGCGAAGACGAATTCCGTCTCCGAGCGGATCACCTCCTTCACGCCCTTGGGCGTCTGTCCTTTCCAGCCCGGCCCCGCGATGAGGAAGCTCCCGCCACCGTTGCCGGTGGTGCGGCTGCCGATGTAGGCGAAGTTGAAGGTGTAGGCGTCGATGAGCTGGACGCTGAAATAGCGCTCCTTTTCGATCGCCGGCACGGTAAGAACCAGAGGTTCGGCGCGCAGATCCATGCCCAACCACGAATATGGCGTGTCCGAGTTGGGCGTCTGGATGGCCGTATCCGCCGGCGTGTAGACGCGAGGAGTGTTGTGGATCTGATTCCACGGCGCCTTGAATTCGGGGGTCTGGCGATCCACGAAGTAGCTGTATTGGATGCGGTAGCTATCCACTATCGGGAAACCGTAGAGGTAGGCCTCCTTGGCGATCGCGCGGGCCTCGGTGGAAGTTACTTTCGGCTGGGCGCGCGCCGCCGAGGGAACGACCATTGGCAGTGCCATCAGGGAGATGATGAGTTTCAGTGTCGTGAATTTCATGGGAACCTCCGACGTGCCTCCTCTATGACGCCACGATGCCTGGCGGCTTCCACGTTCCTTCGCCGGCCGGCAGGACCGAAGGCGGCGTGTCCTTGGGCCAGTACAGGCGCATCACCAGGTAGACGGTGTCGTTCGGCGCAGGCAGCCAGTTGGCTTCCCGCGCCTTGCCGGGCGAATCCTTCTGGATGTAGAGCGTGAGCGAGCCGTCGGCGTTCTTCTTCATGCCCGAGAGCATCGGCGAGTTGATGAGATAGCGGTTGATCGGGTTCTTGATCAGGAGCTGGCTCTTGCCGTCGTACATCGTCACCGACCAGAACGCGTTCACCGGCGGCAGTTGCCCGGCGGGGAAGGTGAGCGTGTAGTTGTGCTTGCTGGTGTCGAGCGTCTCGCCCGTTGCGGTCACGCGGGTGTAGGGATACATCGCTTCCACGGCATCGTTGCCATAGATGCCGACCTTGGCGGCTGCGGAGCGCAACAGCCAGTCCCCTTTGTAGAAGGTGCGGTCGCCGAAGAATGATCCGATGTTCCAGCCGTTGATCTTCTTCACTCCGCCGGCCGCAAACTTGTCGATCTTCTCGTCACCCTCCTTCATGGCCAACAGGACGGCGGCCTTGTGTTCGAGCGAGAGATCCTTGAACTCGAAGGTCTTGCCCGGCCCGATGCCGATGCGGGCGAGCCTGGCCCGCACCGCCCTGTCTTCCGGGGTGGGCGGCACGTACTGGAGGGCGGCGTCCAGATACTCGAAGTAGTTCTGCTTGATCCCGGCAGTCGTGGCCGGCAGGAAATTGACGGCCGGCGCAGCCGGCGGCGCAGGTTGCTTGAGGAAGGCGGAAAGAGGCTGCGCCTTGTAGCCCGACTGCACCTTCACGACGTTGGGCATGTCTTTGGCGTTGAAGAGCTGGGTCCGGTAGGCCGCGGCGGCGAAGGGCGTGGTCGAGGTGAAGACCTTCCTGATGCCCGGGGGCGTCGCGCCTTTCCAGCCCGGGCCGACCACCATGTAGTTGCCCGGCTCGTTCCCCGTGGCGCGGCTGCCGACGTAGCCGAAGTTGTAGGTGTTGCCGTCGATCAGTTGCACCGAGTAGTAGCGCCTTTTTTCCACTGCCGGCACCGAGATCACCATCGGCTCGGCGCGCAGGTCCATCCACAGGATCGAATACGGCGTGTCGCTGTTCGGCGTGACGATGGCCGTGTCCTGGTAGGTGAAGACACGGGCTTCGTTCTTGATCTGGTTGAAAGGCGCCTTGAACTGCGGGCCGCCTTTGTCCACGGCATATTCGTACATTACCGCATAGTTCATCACGAGAGGCAGGCCGTAGATGAAGGCCTCCTCGGCGATGGCCTTGGTCTCGGCGATGCTCGGCGCGGCGATGCCCCTGGCTGCGTCGGCTTTCCCAGCCTGGGCCACGGGATCGCTCTTGCTGGCGCAGCCAGCGATCAGCGCCACCGCGGCGGCCGCAATCGCGGCCCATTTCGTGAGTGATGAAATCTCGGCTTTCATGATTGCCCTCGTAGTTTGCACATCGTGATCCCTGTACGTACCTGTTTGCGAGCGCGATCGTTGCACTGGCCCGGAAGTCTGGCAATTGGCCTTATGGGCAATATCGGCAGGTCTCAGCATGAGGCACCGCAAGCCGATGCAGCCCGCTGAAACTCGCTCGGCGTCTCGCCCGAGTGGCGCCTGAAGGCCCGGGTGAAGTTGGCTGCGTCAGTGAAGCCGAGCTGCTCGGCCACCCGCGACACCGTGGTTCCGCGTTGCACGAGCAGTTCGCGTGCGCGCTCGAAGCGTACCTGCTGCGACAAGTCGCGAAACTGCAGTTGCTCCTTCTTCAGGTGGCGGTCGATCGTTCGCTCGGAAATGTTCATGCGTCGCGCGATCTCGTCGAGCGTGACCTGCTGCCCTTTCGCTTCGCGCAATAGCATGGCGACGTAGTCACCCCAGCGCGCGTCGGGCCCCGGCCGGCGCCGCAGCGCCTGAAGGCGCTCCTCGATCTGTTCGACCACCTGTGGCGCGGCCAGCGGCAGCGCCTTGTCGAGGGCGCTTGCATCGATCACCATCGTGACGCCCGGCAGCGCACGATCATCGAAGCGGAAATCTGCAGACGACATGGCGACGTAGCGCGCATGGTGGCGCGGCACCGGCATGCCCAACCGGATCTCGCAGGAAGCCAACCCGGGTCCGGACAGCAGTTGGATGTGGTGGCAGGTCGACACGGCGATCGCTTCCATGTGGAAGCGCAACATCTCCAGCGACATCGCGGTTGTCGGGCTGAAGACGACCTCGCCGCGCTGAGCCCCGCGCCGGTACCTCATCGTGAACAGCTCGGTGATCAGGTGGTAGTGACGACTGGCCAGCCGGAGCATCTGGTCGAGGTCGCGGCAGCTCAGCATGCCGTAGCCGAGCAGGTCGTGCGAGTTGGGCTTGATCAGCCGGCCCGCCTCGAAGCCCAGGTCCTTGCGTCCCGACAGCCGATACGACGCATTGACGAAGGCCTCGGCCTCGCTCAGCAGCAGCATGCCGTCGGGACGCTCGAAGCGGCCCGGGTCGATGCCCGTGAGCTCCAGAAGTCGCGCCGTGTTCACGCCCTGCGCCCGCAGAAAGCCCAGCAGCAGCGAGAAGTAGCGCACCGGCACGCGCTTCAGCGACCTGGCCGTGCCGATGGGCGCTGGCGATACGAGCGTTTCCATGGTCTTGTCGGAAGTCGGGGCGAGCTGGATTCAGGCAATCAGCTTGACGACGCTGTGGTAGCTGTTGGGCATCAGCCGTGACAGCCAGAAGACCCGCCCGGACTGGTTGCCCGTGACTACGCGCTTCTTTCCGCGGCGAACGCCGTTCAGGATGGCGGCGGCGCAGTCTTCTGGCGGCGTGGTCATGATCTTTGCGCCCTGCGACGAGATCTGCGTCTCTTCGGCGCCGGCGTTTCGGCAGCGCCGGCCGTCCCGCTCGATGTTGGTCTTGATGCCACCCGGGTGCACGCTCACCGCGCGCACGCCGGTGCCTTCGAGCTCGCGCCACAGGCACTCGGTGAGCCCGCGCACGCCGAACTTGGAGATGTTGTAGGCGCTCTGGGCGGGATAGCCGATCAGGCCGAAGATGCTCGAGATGTTCACGATGCAGCCCTCGCGCTGCGCCAGCATCATCGGAAGGAAAGCCTTGCTGCCGTAGATCACGCCCCACAGGTTGATGCCGAGCTGCCATTCGATCTCGTCGATGTCCAAGTGCTCGAAGGTGCCGACCATGGTCGTGCCCGCGTTGTTGAACACCAGATGCGCCGCGCCGAAATCGCGCTTCACGTCGTCGGCGTGGGCGAACACGGCCTCGCGTGAGGAGACGTCGAGCTTGTAGCCTCGAACATCGGTGCCGGCTGGCATCTGGCTGATGGTCTGGGTGAGCCCTGCGGCGTCAATGTCGGACAGCGCGAGCCGCGCTCCAGCGGCGCCCAACTGGAGGGCCAGCGCGCGGCCGATGCCGGATCCAGCGCCGGTGACGACCGCGACCTTGGCTTTGAAAGGGGGATGCATGAGAGGTTTCCTTGTTTCGTGAGATGGCTGCGCGTCACACGGCCACGTGCTTGCGCAGGAACGCCAATTGCGTTCGTACGTTCTTGTCGAGGTAATCGCCGTAGTACGGCTGGAAATGATCGGAGGCGTGCAGCGTGAACTCCGCGTTCCGCATGCGGCCCGCTGCCTTTCGCGCGATGGCCGCCGAGACGATGGTGTCGTTCGACCCGGCGATCACGAGCGTCGGCACCCGAACCCTGCGGGCGCTCCGGATCGGGTTGTAGCGGGGAATCTTCAGCAGCACGCGAGCGAGGACCTTGTTCTCCCACGGCACGTCGGCGATGGCCTTCAGCTTCTCCATGCCGTCCCAGGCTTCGGGGCCGGTCAGCGCAGCCAGATCGCCGTGCCGGCCGACGACGGGCACGTAGTGCGGCCTGCCGAACAGGCTGCCGACGACGTCGCGCAGGCCCGCGAAAGTCAGCCGCAGGACGGCCGACGGGCTGAGCGAAGTGATCGCAGCCCAACCGCTCATCAGCGGATGCCCGGCGATGACCGCAGCCACGCGATGTCCGCGCGCCGCCATGCAGGTCACGTGCCCGCCGGACAAGGAAGTACCCCACAGCACCATGCGCCGGTCGTCGACGCCCTCGAGCGTCCTGACGTGCCGGATCGCGGCGTCCCAGTCCTTCAAGTGCCGTGCAGGATCCACCCAGTGGCGCGGCTGGCCCTCGCTGTCGCCGAAGTTGCGATAGTCGAACAGGAACACGGCGTAGCCGGCCTCGACGAAGCGCGTGGCATGCGGGAGCAGCATCGCGCGCACGCCGGCAAAGCCGTGCGCCATCACGATGACGGGGGGGCGATCGCCCTGGCTGGGCATCAGCAGGGTCCCTGCGCAGCGCAGGCCCTGGCTGACGAACGAGGATTCGATGGATTTCATGGGCGCTCGCGGCAGGCGCCTGCAAGACGCGGCGCGGCGCGCAGCGATCCGCCGCCGAACTCCAGCGCCGAATCCTCCACCGGATCCTTGAGCAGCATCACGCGGTCTTTCTCGGGGTTGTGCAACACACGCCACGGCAGCCCGCGGCCCTGGCGCGGCACCATCGCCCGGCCACGCCGCGCGTAGCCCGACTGGAGCGCAGCCACGATGTCTTCGTCCTGCATCTCTCCCTCCGGCGCGCGGGCCGTCACCACATCGACCCCCTTGCGGTCCATGTGATTGAGCAGGCGGCAGACGTAGCTCGACGCCATGTCTACCTTCAGCGTCCAGGGTGCATTGATGTAGCCGAAGAGCCACGCCATGTTCGGCACGTCCTGAAGCAGCACGCTCTTGTAGGTCATCAACTCGTTCACGGCGAGCGCTCGGCCATCCACGCGCAACGCCATGCCGCCGAAGGACTGAAGCTGCAGGCCGGTCGCAGTCACGATGATGTCGGCTTGCAGTTCCTTGCCGGACTTCAGGCGGATGCCGTTCTCGGTGAAGGTCTCGATGTGGTCGGTCACGATGGAGGCCTTGCCCTCCCGGATCGCCTTGAAGAGGTCGGCATCCGGCACGGCGCACAGGCGCTCGTCCCAGGGCTTGTAGCGGGGCGAGAAGTGGCTCATGTCGAAGTCCTTGCCCAGGTGCTTCTGCACGCCGGACAGCAGCCACGCTCTCATCTGATCGGGCCAGCGCTTCGAGAGCTTGTAGATCAGTCGCTGAAGGAACAGGTTGCGCCGACGGGCCATGCCGTAGACCCAGCGATCCGGGAGAACGCGCCGCAGCACGGCAGAAATCTTGTCGTAGGCCGGCACGGAGAACACGTAGCTCGGCGAGCGCTGCAGCATCGTGATGTGCGCGGTCTCCCGAGCCATGGTCGGCACGAGCGTCACGGCGGTCGCGCCGCTGCCGATCACGATGACCCGCTTGCCGCGGTAGTCCAGGCCTTCCGGCCACCGCTGGGGATGGATGCACTGCCCCTTGAATCGCTCGACGCCCGGGAAGCTCGGCAGATAGCCTTCGTCGTGGTTGTAGTAGCCGGTGCAGCTGACCAGGTAGTTGCAGGTGAACACGCGGGCCTCGCCGGTTTCTTCATCGACCGCGGTGATGGTCCAGCGCTTTTGCTCGCTCGACCAGGACGCTTCGGTGGTCTTGATGCCGAAGCGGATGTTCTTGTCGACCCCGTATTCGCGCGCCGTATCGGTGACATAGCGACGAATCGAAGGACCGTCCGCGAGCACCTTCAGTTCATGCCACGGGCGAAACCGGTAGCCGAAGGTGAACATGTCCGAATCCGAGCGGATGCCCGGGTAGCGGAACAGGTCCCAGGTGCCGCCGATCGCCTTGCGCCGCTCCAGCAGACCCACGCGCTTGGTGGGGCATTCCATCTGCAGATGGCAGGCCATGCTGATGCCGGACAGGCCGGCACCGATGATCAGTACGTCGAAATTTGTCTCCATGCGCTTCTGCCTCTAAGGGTCGATGTGATGCAGGGAGTATTCCCGCCCACCCTCCTCGCTTCTTGACATTGCGAGACTCATGTTTGACATTTCGAGACATGACAGACATGGTGCGGGCGAGCGGACTGCGGGGATACGCGGCCCTCATGCGAGGCTTGGGTGCCGACCCGTTGCCCCTGTTGCAGCGATACCGGATTCCATCGGACTCGCTGAAAGACGATGACGCGCTGCTGTCTCTGCGTTCCTGCGTCCATCTTCTCGAGGCCAGCGCCGTCGAGACGGGCTGCGCGGATTTGGGCTTGCGCCTTGCGCATGTTCAGGACGTCAGCATCCTCGGTCCCCTCGGGATCGTTCTACAGAACGCGCCCACCGTCAGGGAGGCCATGGACTACGCTTCTCGCCACTTGTTCGTACACAGCCCCGGGCTGGTGATGGGGATTCATGACGACAGCTCGCTGATCGAAGGGGCCGCGGAGATGACTCTGGAGATCCGGCTCGCCAGGCTGCCGGCGCAACGTCAGACGATCGATCTGTGCCTCGGCGACATGCACCACATCACCCGCCTGCTCGCGGGCCAGCAGTACCATCTGCGCGCGGTCGCGCTGCCGCATACGCCCGTTGCGCCGCACTCCGTCTACGAGCGATTCTTCGGTGCGCCCGTCTTCATCGAGCAGCCGCATGCCGCCCTGCACGTCAGTCGCGAAACGCTGCGCGCTGACCTACGGGGAGCGAACCCTGCATTGCGGAAGATCACGGAAGACTATTTGGCGAGGCACTTTCGAGTCCCGGGCGAAAGCGTTTCGGCCCGTGTTCGCCTGGCATTGCGCCATATCCTAGGCACCCCGCAAGGCAGCAAGACCGATGTCGCAGCCCTGCTTGCTATCCATCCACGCACCCTGCAGCGTCACCTTGCCGCCGAACGCACCACCTTCGAGCTCATTCGCGAAGAAGTGCGCAAGGAGGCCGCCATGCACTATCTGCGCGAGACGAAGATTCCGCTGGGCCAACTCGCGGACCTCCTCGGCTTCTCGGAACAGTCGGCGATGACGCGATCTTGCCGGCGCTGGTTCGGCGTTCCGCCCTCGGCTTTGCGCCAGGACGCGATCAGCGCCGCAGTAGAGCGACAAGAGCGACCACTCCCGCGATGATGGCGCCGTTCCGCAGCGCCGCGCGACCGCCGGGGCGGATCCCTACGATGACATCAGTCCCGTCCGACAAACCGACGTCTCGCGATGAGGACGATGGGAGTTTTTTTGGACCGCGGCGGATGCCGCATGCTCAACTTCAGGAGACACGAAATGACCAGCAAGAACACGATCTGTCTGTGGTACGACGGCACCGCCCTTGACGCCGCAAACTTCTACGCCAAGACATTCCCCGATAGCGCTGTCGGCGCCGTCCACCGCGCACCGGGCGACTATCCCGACGGCAAGCAGGGCGATGTCCTTCTGGTCGAGTTCACGGTCGCCGGCATCCCCTGCGTCGGACTGAACGGCGGCCCGCATTTCAAGCACAGCGAGGCCTTCTCTTTTCAGATCGCGACCGACGACCAGGCCGAGACCGATCGCTTGTGGAACGCGATCGTCGGCAATGGCGGCCAGGAAAGCGAGTGCGGCTGGTGCAAGGACCGTTGGGGGCTGTCTTGGCAGATCACCCCTCGCATTCTCATCACGTCACTGTCCGATCCCGATCGCGCGGCCTCCAAGCGCGTGTTCGACGCGATGATGACCATGAAGAAGATCGACATTGCCACACTGGAGGCGGCGCGGCGGGGCTGAGGCCTTTAAACACCCTGTCTAGTACTCAAGGCCACGCCGGCGGATGACTCCCCGGCGGCATCGACGGGCGCGGCCACGCGGCCGGCGTGCGCGAAAGCTGCGCGCTGTGCCTGAATCCGCTCAATTCGCCGAAGCCCGATGCGGAGGTTTCCAGATACGGCGTCTTGTCGGGCACCTGGATCCGGAATCCGTCCGCCACCCGACCCAGGCCGCGCAGCCAATGCCCCGTTTGCGCCAGCGACACTTGGACGTGCCAACTGCCGCCTTCGCGCTGCTGGCGCCATAGCGCAGCGGCTGCGCCCATCGCGATCAGGTAGCCCGTCGCCTCGTCGAGGATCTGCATCGGCAATGGCCTTGGCTTGCCGCCGCCGGCCGCTTCGCCCTCGGCGTGGTTGAAGCCCATGGCCGTCTGCACGAGTGAATCGAAGCCCCGGCGTGCTGCCCATGGGCCGAGTGTTCCGTAAGCCGACAGCGAAACGTAGGCGATGCCTGGCCGGGCGCGCGCCGCATCCTCGGGACCGAAGCCCAGCGACGCGATGCCGCCCGGACGATAGCCCTGGATGAACACGTGCGCATCCTTCAGCAGTCGGCTGAGCGCATCGCGGCCCGCCTCGCTGCCCAGGTCGACATGCGTCGAAAGCTTGCCGCGGCTCGTATCCGCGATCGCCTCGATGTTCGGCAGACTGGGCGAGTTGACCAGCATCACATCCGCGCCGTAGGCCGCGAGAGCGCGTCCGCCCACCGGGCCGGCGAGGATGCGCGTGAGATCGAGCACACGCACGCCGGACAGCGGCCGCGCATCCGCGCCCAGAGGCGGCAGCGCGTGGGGCGGTGCATCGCCGATGCGTTCGATGGTGAACAAGGGCTGCGACACGAGCGCCCTGCCCTGCGGCGTGGCATCCCAGTCGTCGAAGCGCCGCAGTGCGGTCGCGACCAAGCCCTTGGCAGCCGCCGCGTCTTCGAAGTCCTGCGACTTCCATGCCTGGATGGCGGTCTCGGCATCGGCGCGCTGCACGGTGGTGGCCGGGTCGAGCCCCAGCAGCCGCAGCGCACCGTCGCGGTGGTGCGCGAAGTTGGCATGAATGCGCACCCAGCCATCGGCAGTGCGATAGAGGCCCGAGAACGGGTCCCACAGATCGGGTACGCGACCGTCGATGCTGAACCAACCCGTGCATTCGAGCGCCGCATGCAGCATGTCGACGTCGACATGCTGCCGCGGCGCGCCGCGCGCATGGCCCAGTTCGCAGGCCGCAAGTGCAGCGGCGGCAATGGTGCCCTGCGCCGCGGCGCCCACGGCGAATGATGAAGGCAACACGGGGTCCGCGCCGCGGAGCCGCGCGAATGCCAACGCATCGCTCGGCAGGCCCGCTTGCCGCCAGATATCTTTCAGGACTTCGGTCGCATCCATGTCGTGCTCTCCAAAAAGAAAAAGGCAGGGCTCGTTCGCACGACCCTGCCCCTGCGCGCTAGAGAGCGCCTCTCATGACTGTTGCTGTTACTGGATCAGCTTGGGGCCGGTCTTCGACTGCAGCATCTCGAAGCTCACGCCCGGCGCGAGTTCGACGACCTTCAGGCCCTCGGGCACCACGTCCATCACGGCCAGGTCGGTGATGATGCGGTCGACCACGCCCACGCCCGTCAACGGCAGCGTGCACTTGTCGAGGATCTTGAGGTCTTCGGTGCCGTCCTTCTTCCGGGCGACGTGTTCCATCAGCACGATCACGCGCTTCACGCCGGCGACGAGATCCATCGCGCCGCCCATGCCCTTGACCATCTTGCCGGGGATCATCCAGTTGGCGAGGTCGCCCTTGCTGCTGACCTGCATCGCGCCGAGGATCGACAGGTTGATCTTGCCGCCGCGGATCATCGCGAAGCTGTCATGGCTGCCGAAGATGGCGGAGCCGGGAATGGTCGTCACGGTTTGCTTGCCGGCGTTGATGAGGTCGGCGTCGACCTGGTCTTCGGTCGGGAACGGGCCGATGCCCAGCATGCCGTTCTCGCTCTGCAGCCACACTTCCTTGTCGCCGACGAAGTTCGCGACGAGCGTGGGGATGCCGATGCCGAGGTTGACGTAGAAGCCGTCTTCGAGTTCTTGCGCCGCGCGTGCGGCCATCTGGTCTTGGGTCCAGGGCATATCAAGCCTCCCGCCGAGCCGCCTCAAGGGAGGCTTGCGCCCCCTCGGGGGGCAGAGAGGACACGAAGTGCCGAACGTGGGGGTTTTTCATTTCAGGCTCCTTTGTTCTTGATGGGGGCCGGAACGTCGCTGCCGGCTGCGGCCTGCGCAATCGCTGCCTGCGCCTGGACCTTGGCGGCCACGGCGTCGACCGGCGCCTCGGCGCTCACGGTGCGCTTCTCGATGCGCTTCTCGGGCGTGCTGTTGAGCACGATGCGATGCACGTAGATGCCCGGCAGGTGAATGTCGTCCGGTGCGATCTCACCGACCTCGACGATCTTCTCGACCTCGACGATGCAGATCTTGCCGGCCATCGCCGCAGCGGGGTTGAAGTTGCGCGCCGTCAGGCGGAAGCGCAGGTTGCCCGACTTGTCGGCGACGTCGGCCTTGACCAGTGCCACGTCAGGCACGAGCGAGCGTTCCATCACGTAGGTCTCGCCGTCGAATTCGCGAAGCTCCTTGCCCTCGGCCACCTGCGTGCCGACACCGGTCTTGGTGAAGAAGGCCGGGATGCCCGCACCGCCCGCGCGCAGCTTTTCGGCCAGCGTGCCCTGGGGCGTGAATTCGAGCTCCAGTTCGCCCGCGAGGTACTGGCGCTCGAACTCCTTGTTCTCGCCCACGTAGCTCGCGATCATCTTCTTGATCTGGCGCGTCCCGAGCAGCCTGCCGAGGCCGAAGCCGTCGACGCCGGCGTTGTTGGAGATGCAGGTGAGGTTCTTGACGCCGGAGTCGTGCAGTGCATCGATCAGCGCTTCGGGAATGCCGCAGAGGCCGAAGCCGCCGACGGCGAGTGTCTGGCCGTCGGCCACGACGCCCTTGAGCGCCGCGTCGGCGGAGGGGTAGATCTTGTTCGCCATGGTTCCTCGTTCGATGGTGGTGGTGGTGGTTGAATCTGAGCTTTCGACGATACTACGTATATGCATACGTAGTATTTCGTAATGGAGACACCCGACAAGGAATTGCAGACCATCGACTACCGGCTCGCCTTCGAACTCGCGCCGGTCGGCATGGTGCTTTCCAGTCACCGCAACATCATCGACTGCAATGCGCGCTTGTGCGAGATGTTCGGCACCACGCGCGATGCGCTGATCGGCCAATCCTTTCAGGTGCTGTACCCGAGCGTCGTCGAATTCGAGCGGATCGGCAAGCGGATGGAGCCCATCCTGAACACAAGCGGGCGCTATGCCGACAACCGGATGATGAAAAGGCTGGGCAACCTGCACGGCGCCTTTGCCGGCGAGACCTTCTGGTGCCACGTGAGCGGCCAGGCCCTCAACCGCGAAGCGCCGCACGAGGCAGGCATCTGGACCTTCGAGGACCTGGGCTCGCGGCGCTCCGGCAAGGCCGAACTCACGCCGCGCGAGCGCGAGGTCGCGGCACAGGTGATGCAGGGCCGGACATCCAAGGAAATCGGCAAGGCGCTCGCCATCAGCCACCGCACGGTCGAGATCCATCGCGCGCGGCTGATGCGCAAATACGCGGCGGCGACCACCGCGGAACTGGTGCAAAAGCTGATCGCGGGATAGATTGCGGCCAACGATGGCCTCCTCCGACGACCCCGGCAAACCACACCACCGCGCGCGCGGCTTCCAGAACAACTACATCGAGTTCCAGCCGAAGAGCCTTTCGGAACTCCTGAGTTGGCGCAGGGATGCGATCCGCAATCATCTGCCGCCCCCTCCTCTCGCGCCCACGCCGAGGGTGCCGCCCGACCTCTCATGGCTGCGCACCAACGCGGGCGCACGCGCCGAAATGGTGCCGGCCATCAATTGGGTCGGCCACGCCACGGTGCTGGCCCAGATGGGCGGGCTCACGGCGCTGACCGATCCGATGTTCTCCCAGCGGGCCTCGCCCGTGCCGCTGTTCGGCCCGAAGCGGCAGACGCCGCCCGGCATCGCGCTGGCCGACCTGCCGCACGTGGACCTGGTGCTGGTGTCGCACAACCATTACGACCATCTCGACCTGCCTTCCGTGGCCGCGCTGAACCGGCAGCCCGGCGGCCCGCCGCTCTTCGTCGTTCCGCTGGGCCTCAAGGCGTGGATGGCTTCGCACGACATTCGCAACGTGGTGGAACTGGACTGGTGGGATCGCCATCGCGTACCGGGACCGCAAGGCGACGTCGAAGTGGCGCTCGTACCCGCGCAGCACTGGTCGTCGCGAAGCCCGACCGACGCCATGGCGACACTGTGGGGCGGCTTTGTCGTTCTCGCGCCGGATTGCCACCTGCTCTTTACCGGCGACACGGGCTATTCGCGCGACTTCGCCGACATCCGCAGGCACTTCGCCGATCGGCAGACGCCCGCGCATGGCGGCGGCTTCGACATCGCGCTGATCCCCATCGGTGCCTACGCACCGCGCTGGTTCATGCAGACGCAACACGTGGACGTCGAGGAAGCGCTTCGAATCCACGGCGATGTCGGTGCCAAGCGGTCGCTCGGCATCCACTGGGGTGTCTTCAACCTGACCGACGAGGCACTGGACGAGCCGCCGAGAAAGTTGGCGGAACTGCGCGACGCATGGGGTATGTCGGAAGACCAGTTTTTCGTCCTTGCCGTAGGCGAGACACTTGAACTCGCGCCGCGAACGCCGGGCGGCGTTGGATCGACGGGAACGTAGGTCCAAAATGGCGCTGCTTCCGTCTCCGTGTAAGACATTCGTTCCCAGCAATGATGAACATGGCCGATCCGGACCCGTCGTACTCAGTGCCCTGCATGCATTGCGCTGCGCTGTTGCAGCATGGGGTCCGGATTTGTCCGTTCTGTGGCAAGGATCAGTCCGCCGTCCTCGACATTCCTGACGCGAAGCCGACTTCCGAGCCCGAGCGCGCTCCTTCCGGGGGCACTTCACGGGCGCCCATGGACGTGGTGGACTTCGCCGACACCGTGCAGCCGGAACAGCACGAGTCGCTTGGCTATCCCATCCCGACGACCGCTGCGGCCAACGACGAGTCAGACCCCGAGATCGGCCTCGTTCGCCCTGGCGCTTTCTGGCAGGAGGAAGTACTCGGAGATGGCAGCAGCCGCAGGCATTGGGCGGGCAGTTCCATCCTGCCGATTCGCCTCGTCATCAGCGTCCTGGCGGCGGGGGCACTGGTCGGGATCGCCCTGTTGATCGACAACCTGTATCTCGACAACGAAAGCGAGGCCGGCAGGCAGCGGGAGTTCAAGGCGAATGTGGAGCAGGTGCAGAGCGCCTTGAACCGTGGCGACTTCGGCGTCGCGGCGCGCGTGCTCGAGGAACTCGAGACCGACCACGCAGACGACCCCGGCGTGGAGGCCTTGAGAGACGCGTTCGATCGGCGACTGCAGGAGCAATCCAAGCGTGAACAGCTCCGCGACGCGGCGCAGAAGGCATCGAAGGCGATCGGAATTTCCGGGCCGGTCACGCCGCCGCCTCAGGTCCAGGTCCAGAGCCCGGTCCCGCCGCAACGTCGAGATTCCGCCCAGGAAGCGATCAAGGCGCTCGGACTCGGCGAGCCCGCCAAGCCGCAAGCCCCAGCAGCCCCAGCCCCAGCCCCAGCCCCAGCCGCAGCCCAAACCCCGACCCCACCGCCCCCCGAGCCAAAGGGAAACGACTGCAGTGGAACGCTTGCGGCGCTGGCTCTATGCCAGAAGTGACGAGAACAACCCATTAACTTCAATGGAGAGCCAGCATGCCCATCAGATCCCTACTGACCGCGCTGATGTTGATGGTCTTCGTGTCGTCAGGCCTTGCGCAGACCCGGGCGCAGTACAAGATCGTCACCGCATCGAAAACCGGCACCTACATCCAGATCGGCAATGACATCGCCAAGTATGTCGCCGAGCCTGCCGGCATCGACCTCGAAGTCCTCGAGTCGAAGGGCTCCGCCGAGAACATCTCTCGCATGCGCTTCGAGCCCGGCGTGAAGCTGGCCCTGGTGCAGTCCGACGTCTACCAGGCTTTCCTGGACGAGGCGAAGGCGGGCAACGCCGATGCGGGCAACATCATCCGCCCGCTGCGACTGATCATGCCGCTGTACGACGAGGAGATCTATTTCGTCGCCCGCGCCGACGCGCCGATCAATTCCATCCACGAAATCAAGAACAAGAAGATCAGCGTCGGACCCTTGGGCAGCGGCACGGCGCTCACCTCCAAGACGCTCTACAACCTGATGTTCGGAGAGCCCATGCCGGCGGCCAACACCGAGTATCTGGGCAACGAGGATGCGCTCGTCAAGCTCACGGTCGACAAGACGATCGATGTCGCGATCATCGTCGCCGGGCAGCCGGCCAAGCTGTTCGCGGACATGAAGCCGGAGGCGCGCAACTACATCAAGATCCTGAAGCTGGACGATGCGGCGCCGGAAACGGCGCGCGCGAAGAAGACCTACTTTCCCGCCGTGATACGCACCAGCAGCTACCCCTCATGGCTCACGGCCGACATCCCCACCCTGACGGTGAAGGCCTACCTGGTCACCTACGACTACAACCTGCAGTCCACCGTCGGGAATCTCGTCCGCTTTGCGGATTCGCTGTGCACGAATTTCGACAAGCTCCAGGCCAACGGCCATCCCAAGTGGAAGCAGGTGAAACTGGAACTGCCTCCCCTCAGCCAGGGGTGGCGCTATTACGCGCCCATGGAAAAGAGAATGCGCGCCTGCATCTCCGGCCAGGCGGCCACGGCCTCCGCCGCGCGGTCGACGAGCACCCGGGCGCAACCTGCGGCGCCGAGACCTTGCACGGATCAGGAGGTGGTGCTCGGGATCTGCAGGAAGTAGCCTTCAGGCGCGTGCTGCCACCACCGCTGCGCGCGGACGCAGCGTTGCCATCACGAGGTAGACACCGCCGCCGATCACCACGCCGAAGAACCAGCCGTAGATGTTCCACCAGGCCGGCAGCAAGCTGGTGAAGTTGGGCAGGAACGTGGAGAACACGCTGCCGATGCCTGCAGCCACCAGGGCGTTGACGTTCCAGCCGCCCTCATAGCGGTACTCGCCGTGCTCCTGGTACAGCGCGGGCACGTTGATGTTGGCCTTGGCCACGAGGTAGTAGTCGACCAGGATGACGCCCAGCAACGGCCCCATCGTGGAACCGATGGCGTTGACGAAGTGCGCGGCGTTTCCTTCCCAGGGCGCAAACGGATAGAGCACCAGGGCAATCGTCGCTGCGATGAGGCCGCCCTTCTTGAAGCTGATCTGCCGGGGGAAGGTATTGGAGATATCGAACGCCGCCGAGACGAAGTTGGCCACCACGTTGATGCCGAGCGTGGCCACCGCGAAGGTGATCGCGGCCACGAGCGCCAGGACCCAGCTGTCGAACTTCGCCGAGATCTGCTCGGGATGGAGCAGCACCTCGCCGTAGACCTTGAAGGCCGCGAGCGTGGTGACACCGGCGACAAGCGAGAACGCGACCAGGTTGATCGGCAGGCCCCAGAGGTTGCCCTTCCTCACGGCGTCCTTGTTCTTGGCATAGCGCGAGAAGTCGCAGAAGTTGAGGTAGAGCGCCGCGAAGTACGTGATCCATGTCGCGCCGACCGCCATCAGCGCCCAGAACGAGCCCGGCTCGCCGGGGACGCCGGCGTCCTGCGTCTTCTGGATCAGAGAATCCATCGGGATGCCGTGATCGAACGAGATTCCCCCGGCCTTGATGCACAGCCCGACCGCGAGCAGCAGCATGGCGCCCCAGACGGCCGGACCTGCCCAATCCTGGAACCGGCGCACGGTCTCCATGCCCTTCTGGATGATGAGCAGTTGCAGCCCCCAGATCACGAGGTAACAGATCACCTCCAGCCCCGAGTGGCCAAGGACATGCGTGCCCTTGTGGAACTCGAGCATGGCGTCGCTGCGGATCAGCAGCGCGACCACGGCGCCCGAGGCCGCCGCGGTTTGCGCGCCGTACCAGAAGCAGGCGACCACCGCCCGCACCATCGCCGCCAGGTTGGCACCCCAGACGCCGAATGAGGCGCGCGCGAGCACCGGATAGGGCACGCCTGTCTTTTCGCCGGCATAGCCGATCAGGTTCATCAGCCCGAAGATCACCAGCGAACTGAGTCCGATCGCGAGCAGGAAGTTGGTAAAGCTGCCGCACAGCAGGAACAGGCTGGCCGCCAGGTAGTAGCCCCAGAGGCTGTGAACGTCGGAAGTCCACACGTTGAAGATGCTGAAGGCACCCCAGTTTCGCTCCTTCGCGGGCGCCAGGTCTTCGTTGTAGAGGCCGGGAGACGGATTGCGAATTTCCATGGAAACCTCCTGTTCTGGCTGTGATTGGAGTGCAAGCCGATAGCCGATACACCTCGCATCATGCGACGTAGATGCCGGTTTTCCCAGGGGGTTGCTCAACCTGCCTTGCGAAAAGTGAGGTTGATGCGGCACGCCCCCATGAACGGATGGGCGCCCTCCTTCAACGGCAGCACGCCGTGGTAGTGCAAGCGCGCCGGCCCGCCCCAGATCACCACATCGCCATGACCGAGCGGCACGCGACGGGCCTTGTCAGTACGCTTCGGGCCACCGAACAGGAACACCACCGGAATGCCGAGCGACACGGAGACGATGGGCTGGCTGAAGTCGCGCTCGTTGCGGTCCTGATGCAGTGAAAGGCGCGTGCCCGGCTCGTAGCGGTTGACCAGGCATGCATCAGGCACGAAGTCCTGGAATCCGGCCTGCGAAGCCGCGTCGGCAGCCAGCCGCGTGAATGCGCCCGGCATGCGCGGCCAAGGGTGCTCGCTGTCGGGGTCGATCGCGTCATAACGGTAGCCCGTCCGATCGGTCACCCAGCCCAGCTCGCCGCAATTGGTCATCGCCACCGACATGCGGAAGCCACCCGGCGTGACCATGTGACGCAGCGGCGCCCGCTCAATCACCTGTTGAATGGCGGCGAGCAGCTCGGTCTCCCGGGTCTTGGCGAAGCGCCGCAAGACGACCGCGCCCGGCTCCAGGGGCTCCAGCGCGGGCAGCTCGGATTCAGCGGCGTCTTCGAACAAGTCCAGCGTCATGGGAGCCCTTGTCCTCACGCAGCGTCGTGAAAGATGATGCCTGCCGTATGGCGCCGCCCTGACCGAACCCGGCTCACGCCGTGGCGCAGGTTGACCCGATACGCCCCACGCGTGCCTTGCACCGGCCGGTGGTGCACCGCGATCACCGCCGCGTCGCCCTGCCGCAGCGGCAACACCATCGGCCGCGACTGCATCCGCGGCCGCTGCTCGGTCATCACGAACTCGCCGCCGGTGAAATCGCGACCGGGCTCCGACAGCAGGATCACGAGCTGCAGCGGAAAGACATGCTCGCCGTAAAGGTCCTGGTGCAAGCAGTTGTAGTCGTCAGGGCCGTATTGCAGCAACAGCGGCGTCGGGCGCATCTGGCCATCCGCATGGCAGCGCGCGATGAAATCTGCATGCACCTGCGGATAGCGCGCGTCGATCCCCATGACCTCGTTCCAGCGATTCGCGATCGGCGCAAGATGGGGATAGAACAGCGCGCGCAAGTCGCCGACGAGGTCCGGCAACGGATAGGCGAAGTACTTGTATTCCCCGCGGCCGAAGCCGTGCCGTTCCATCACGACGCGGCTGCGAAACAGCGTGTCGGCCGCATACAGCGCGGCGAGCGATTCGCACTCGGACGGGGTGAGCAGACCCTGGATCACGGCATTGCCCTGATCGTCCAGATCGTCGCTCACCTGTGCCCAATCGATCGCCGCCACGCGCGTGCCGGTTTCGTCGCGCACCGGCGATTTGTCCCGCGCGTTCATGCCGACTCTGCCTCCCGCTGAAGCAAGGCGCTCTTGCGCTCCACGCCCCAACGGTAGCCCGAGAGGCTGCCGTCGCTGCGAACCACCCGATGGCATGGGATCGCCACCGCCAGCGCGTTGGCGCCGCAGGCCTGTGCCACCGCACGCACCGACTTCGGCGCGCCGATGCGCTGCGCGATGTCGCTGTAGCTCGCGGTCTTGCCGGCCGGAATCTCGCGCAACGCCTGCCAGACGCGCTGCTGAAAGGCCGTGCCGCGCACGTCGAGCGGGAGGTCGAGCCCCACGCCCGGCGCCTCGACGAAGCCGACCACCTTCGCGACCAGCGCTTCGAACTCCGCGTCGCCGCCAATCAGTCGAGCCCGCGGAAACTGGTCCTGCAGATCGCGCGCCAAGGTTTCGGGGTCATCGCCCAATGCGATCGCGCAGATACCGCGGTCGCTTTGCGCAACCAGGATCGCGCCCAGCGCACATTGGCCGATGGCGAAGCGAATGTCCGTGTCGGCGCCGCCCGCCCTCCACGCCGTCGGCGTCATGCCCAGCATCTCGTTCGAGCTCGCGTAGAAACGGCCGTTCGAGTTGTAGCCGGCGTCGTAGATCGCGTCGGTCACGGTGTCGCTGCGCAGCAGTTCTCGCCGGACCCGGCTCGCGCGATGCGCCGCGGCGTAGGCCTTGGGCGTGACGCCGGTCACTTCCTTGAAGAGCCGATGAAAGTGCGAACTGCTGAGACCCGCCCGCTCTGCAAGCTCGTCCAGCGTCGGCGTCTGCTCTGCGCTTTCGATGAAGCGGCACTGCTCGGCCACCATCGCCGCGTGTTGCGCGGCCTGTGCAGGCGCGTCCGGCTTGCAGCGCCTGCAGGGACGAAAGCCTGCACGCTCGGCGTCGGCCGCCGTCGCATGAAAGGTCACGTTCTCGGGGCGGGCCTGGCGCGCCCCGCAGGAAGGCCGGCAATACACGCCGGTCGTACGGACCGAATAGAAGAAGCTGCCGTCCGCCGATGCATCGCGGGCCATCACGGCTGTCCAGCGCGGGTCGCTGACGGTGGCGAGGGCCCGCATCTCGTTGGGATTGCGCATGTTCATTTGCATCCTTCAGTCATGTCGTTGTCGATGCGTCCACTGTAGGGATCGATGGCCGGCGAGGCACTCCGGCTCTTGCTTTCGAATTCGATCGTAGGACGATACCGACATCGGCGTGCTTTCTTCAGCCCTCGGCCTACGGGGTCGATCTCGGAGCCTCGTTACCATTTGGGCCACATGATCGATCGTCGTTCACTCCTCACCGCCGGCAGTGCCTCCATGGTGCTCGCCGCCCTCGGCATTCCCGCCGAAGCACTCGCCGCCGCCGGGCTCAAGCTGAGCGAGCCCCGGCCCTTCTCCTTCGAACGTCTTGTTGCATTCGCAAAGTCGCTCGGCGCCAAGCCCTACGTCACGGACAAGTCCCTGCCTGCCGACGTGCTCGAGCGCATCGACTACGACGCGCACGGCAAGATCAAGTTCAACACCGACAACGCGCTGTTCCGGGATGGGCCGGGCCAGTTTCCGGTGACCTTCTTCCATCTCGGCCGCTTCTTCCAGGTTCCGGTTCACATGTACGTCCTGGAGAACGCGAGCGGCGACGGCTTTGCCCGCGAGATCGTCTACGACAGCGCCTACTTCACGATGCCTGCCGACAGCCCGGCGCGCCAGTTGCCGGACGGCGCAGGCTTCGCGGGCTTCCGCCTGCAGGAAAGCCGCCTCGGCGACCAGAAGAAGCTCCCGTGGCAGACGAACGATTGGGCGGCTTTCCTGGGCGCCTCGTACTTTCGCGCGATCGGCGAGCTCTACCAGTACGGCCTGTCCGCGCGCGGCATCGCGCTCGATGCGGCCATGCCCGACCGGGCCGAGGAGTTTCCGACCTTCACGCGCTTCTACTTCGAGCCGCCCGCGACGGACAGCGCGAACTCGATGACCATCTACGCGCTGCTCGAAGGGCCCAGCATCACCGGCGCCTACAAGTTCGTGCTCCAGCGCGACAAGGCGGTGCTGATGGAGATCGATGCGCGGCTCTTCCTGCGTCGCGACGTGGGCCGCTTCGGCCTGACGCCGCTGACTTCGATGTACTGGTATTCCGAAACGGTGAAGCCCACCGGCATCGACTGGCGGCCCGAGGTGCACGACTCCGACGGTTTGGCCATGTGGAACGGGGCCGGCGAGCGCATCTGGCGTCCGCTGAACAACCCCACGCAAACCCGCGCGTCGGCCTTCAGCGACACCAACCCGCGCGGGTTCGGGCTGCTCCAGCGCGACCGCTTGTTCGATCACTACCAGGACGGCGTCTACTACGACAAGCGCCCAAGCCTCTGGGTCGAGCCGCTCGGCAATTGGGGCGAAGGCACCGTGCAACTCATCGAGATCCCGACCGACGACGAGATCCACGACAACGTCCTCGCCTGCTGGGTGCCCAAGGCGCCGGCCACGGCGGGATCGAGCTACAACCTCAAGTACCGGCTGCACTGGGCGGCCGACGAGCCCTTTCCGTCGCCGCTCGCGCGCGTTGCGGCGACGCGCATCGGCCGCGGCGGACAGCCCGGCCAGCCAAGGCCGGCGGGCGTACGCAAGTTCATGGTCGAGTTCATCGGCAAGCCGCTGGAGTCATTGCCTTTCGGCACCAAGCCCGAACTGGTGCTGACGGCCTCGCGCGGCAAGTTCTCGTACATCTTTGCCGAAGCCGTGCCGAACGGCGTGCCGGGGCACTGGCGGGCGCAGTTCGATTTCACGGCTGAGGGGACAGAGCCCGTTGACATGCGGCTCTTCCTGAAGAACGGCGATCAGACGTTGTCCGAAACCTGGCTCTACCAGTTCCAGCCGTTCTAGCTGTTGCTCGCCCCCAGGTTGGCTCACTTCGTGTAGCCGCCCACCCCCTGCCGGGGGCAATACCGGCGGCCCGGCGAAGCCGGTTCCGCGGTATTTCTGGAATAAGGGATCAACGGCCCTTGATGGAAATTAGCTCGATCTCGAAATTGAGGGTGGCATTCGGCGGAATCACGCCGCCAGCGCCGCGGGTGCCGTAGGCGATGGCGGGCGGGCAGGTCAGCTTGGCCTTGCCGCCGACCTTCATCAACTGCACGCCTTCGGTCCAGCAGGGAATGACACCGCTCAGCGGGAACTCGGCGGGCTCGCCGCGCTTGTAGGAGCTGTCGAACTCCTTGCCGTCCGGGAATGTGCCGCGGTAGTTCACCTTCACCGTGTCGGTCGCCGCCGGCGACGGTCCCTTGCCGTCCACCAGCGACTGGAAGATCAGGCCGCTCGGCTTGGTGACGGGCGCCGATTGCGCGAAAGCTGCAGGCAGGCAGAACATCGAAACGGCGGTTGCAACAAGAATGGATCGCACGATATACCCTTGGTCGAATGAATGAACGGGCTCATTATTGCCGGGTGGCCCAGCCTACTTGCCCACTTTGGCATCGCTCTTGCACTTGACACACCATGCGCTACCGAACCACGATCGATTCGCAGGTCTTCGACTTCGTCGACCTGAAGCAGGTCATGGCCTTCGCGAGCCCGGCGCGCTCCGGCGACTATCTCGCCCAGATCGCCGCCGCCACCGCGCAACAACGCATGGCCGCGCGCCATGTGCTGGCGGAGACGCCGCTGAAACAGTTCCTCACCGAAGCGCTGGTGCCCTACGAGGACGACAACGTCACGCGGCTCATCATCGACGGGCACGATGCGCAGGCCTTCGCGCCGGTATCGCACCACACCGTCGGCGATTTTCGAAACTGGCTCTTGTCCGAACACGCGAGCACCGAATCGCTGACTGCCCTCGCGCCCGGACTCACGCCGGAAATGGTGGCCGCGGTGTCGAAGCTCATGCGCAACCAGGACCTCGTCGCGGTCGCGCGCAAATGCACCGTGGTCACGCGGTTCCGCGACACCATCGGCCTGCCCGGCCACCTCTCGGTGCGGCTGCAGCCCAATCACCCGACCGATGATCTTCACGGCGTGGCTGCGTCCATCCTCGACGGCCTGCTCATGGGGGCCGGCGACGCGGTGATCGGCATCAATCCGGCATCCGACAGCATGCCGGTGCTGGGCGACTTGCTGCGCATGCTCGACGAGGTGATCCAGCGCTTCGAGATCCCGACGCAAAGCTGCGTGCTGACCCATGTCACCCACACGTTGAAGCTGGCCGAATCCGGCGCGCCGGTCGACCTCGTGTTCCAATCGATCGGCGGCACCGAGAAAACCAATCGCTCCTTCGGCGTGACGCCCGAACTGCTCGACGAAGCGTATGCCGCCGCGCTGGCGATGAAGCGCGGGACGGTCGGAAGCAACGTCATGTACTTCGAAACCGGCCAGGGCAGCGCGCTGTCTGCCAATGCCAATTTCGGCGTCGACCAGCAGACCTGCGAGGCCCGCGCCTATGCGCTCGCACGGCGCTACAAGCCGCTGCTGATCAACACAGTGGTCGGCTTCATCGGGCCGGAATACCTCTACGACGGCAAGCAGATCATCCGGGCGGGCCTGGAGGATCACTTCTGCGGCAAGCTGCTCGGCCTGCCGCTGGGCTGCGACGTCTGCTACACCAACCACGCCGAAGCCGATCAGGACGACATGGACACGCTGCTGGTGCTGCTCGGCACCGCGGGCATCAACTTCATCATGGGCGTGCCGGGCGCGGACGACGTGATGCTCAACTACCAGAGCACCTCGTTCCATGACGCGCTTTTCATGCGCGAGACCATGGGCCTGAAACGCGCACCCGAGTTCGAAGCGTGGCTGCAGCGCATGCAGATCACCGATACGGCGGGTCGGCTCCAGCCGCCCTCTTCCAACCACCTGCTCGCCGACATGCACGCACTGAACGCCCTCGCCGGATGAAGAACGACCCGGTCAACCCAAGTCCATGGAGCGACTGGCGCAAGGCGACGCCGGCGCGGGTCGCGCTCGGCCGGGCCGGCGCGGGCATGCCGACCGACGAAGTGCTGCGCTTCGGATGGGCGCATGCAATGGCGCGCGACGCGATCCACGCCGCGCTCGATGTCGAAGCGCTGGCAGCATCGCTGGATGCCCAGGGCTGGGAGACCGCCCAAGTGCGCAGCCGCGCGACCGATCGAACGACCTATCTGCGCCGCCCCGACCTCGGCCGACAGCTCGACAGCGGCGATGCATCGCGCATGCGCTCGCTGGCTGGCTCGCCGACGGACATTTGCATCGTGATCGGCGACGGCTTGTCCTCGCTCGCCATCGATCGGCATGCGGTCCCGCTGCTGGCAGCGTTTCGGCAGCAGTTGCCGCCGACCCTCTCGCTCACGCCGATCGTGATCGCTTCGCAAGCGCGCGTGGCCCTGGCGGACGAGATCGCGGAAGACCTTGGCGCCCGCTTGTCGATCATGCTGATCGGCGAGCGCCCGGGCCTTAGTTCGCCCGACAGCTTGGGGGTCTACATCACTTACGCGCCACGCCGTGGGCGACACGACGCCGAGCGCAATTGCATCTCGAACATACGGCCCGAGGGACTTGGGTATGCCGCGGCCGCATTCAAGCTCGCGTGGCTTGTACGCGAATCGCTGCGACGCGGGCTGACCGGCATCGAGCTGAAGGATGAAAGCCATCTGGCAATGGTCGCAGCGGACGGCGGGCCGTCGACGCTCGGCAACTCCCTATGATCTGGCTCGTTCCCGCTCATCAGGAGACCTCATGACCGAACGCTATCCCCTGGCCGAACTCAAGGATTTGCCCGACGACATCCGCGCCACGATTCTCGAAGTCCAGGAAAAGGCCGGCTTCGTGCCCAACGTGTTCCTCGCGCTCGCGCGGCGACCGGCCGAATGGCGCGCTTTCTTCGCGTACCACGACGCGCTGATGCTGAAAGAGGAAGGGTCGCTGACCAAGGGCGACCGCGAAATGATCGTGACTGCCACGAGCGCGGCCAACCAATGCCTCTATTGCGTGGTGGCGCATGGCGCGCTGCTGCGCATCTACGAGAAGAAGCCGCTGGTTGCCGACCAGGTTGCGGTCAACTGGCGCAAGGCCGACATCACGCCGCGCCAGCATGCGATGCTCGAATTTGCGATGAAGGTCTGCGAGCGTTCACACGAGATCGACGAGAACGACTTCCCGCCGCTGCACGCACACGGCTTCAGCGACGAAGACATCTGGGACATTGCCGCGATCACCGCCTTCTTCGGCCTTTCGAATCGCATGGCCAGCTTCAGCGGCATGCAGCCGAACCCGGAGTTCTATCTGATGGGCCGGCTGCCGCGCGAGAAGAAATAGTTTTGAAGGACGGAGACGTGCGCATATTGCTGGTTGAAGATGACACCGCCCTGGCGAACGCAGTCTGCAGCTATCTCATGGCAAAGGCCTTCGTCGTCGACGTGGCGCCCGGCCTCGCCGAAGCGCGCGCCGCGCTGCTGACGGCGCAGTACGCCGCGGTCCTCCTGGACCTGCACCTGGGCGACGGCGACGGACTTTCCTTGTTGTCGAACGTGCGCGCGTTGCGCGATCGCCCGATCGTGATCGTGCTGACGGCACGGGACCAGGTGACGGACCGCATCCGCGGCCTGGATGCCGGCGCCGACGACTACCTCATCAAGCCCTACGACCCCGCGGAACTGCTCGCGCGCCTGCGGGCCGTCGAGCGCCGGCGCAGCACGAGCAGTTCGCCGGTGCTGCGACTCGGCACGCTGGAGATCGACCTCGCCCGCGACCTGGTGCGAAAGGACGGCACACCTGTCACGCTGACGCAAAAGGAATGGGCGCTGCTGCGCGTGATGGCCACGCGACCCGATCGCATCCACACGCGCGACAACCTCGCCGACGCACTCTATGGCTTCGGCGACGAGGCCGACAGCAACACGCTCGAGGTGTTCATCAGCCGCCTGCGTCGCAAGCTCGGGCGCAGTCATATCCAGACGCTTCGCGGGCTGGGCTACCGGCTGTCCTTCACCCCTGAAGAAGAGGACGAATGAGTCACGGGTTTCCGCGGACGGCCGGCGTCGGTTTGCTCGACAAGCGCGACTCGCTCGCGGGCCGCCTGACGCGAACACTCATCATCTGGGTCGGCGGTGTCTGGCTGCTGTGCGTGCTCGGCGTGGTCTGGTATGTGGACCGCGAGATCAATCACAACTTCGACAACGAACTGGTGGAAGTCTCGCACCGCATGTTCGCCATGGCCGTGCAGGAACTCGACAGGCTGCAGCAAAGCAGCCCCGACGCAAAGACACCGCTGATCGCGTCTCCCCAGCTTTTTCCAACCTTCGCGGCGAAGTACGAGCTCGTCGATCTGCACGGGCGCGTACTGCTGCGTTCCGTCGAAGCTGCGGACGACTCTTTCGACGTGCCGCTCGCGCCCGGTTTTGCGAATGCAAAGCGGTGGCGGATCTACACCGTGCGGCACCCGACGCGCGATCTGTTCCTGCAGGTCGCTGATCCGCTGAACGAACGCCGCAGGACGCTCAACCATACGTTGCTCGGGCTGATCATCCCGCTGGGCGCGGTGCTCCCCCTGCTCGCGCTGGTGTTGCGCAACGTGGCACGCACCGAGCTGCGAGCGCTGGAGACACTGGCCAACGAGATCGAGCGGCGCAGCGGCACCGACCTGCGCCCGATCCGTTTGCCGGGCCTGCCCAGGGAGCTTCGGTCGGTCGGCGATCACGTCAATCAGTTGCTCGAACGACTGTCGCAATCGCTCGACGTCGAACGCGCGCTGGCCGCGAATGCTGCGCACGAGCTGCGCACGCCGCTGGCGGCCGCACGACTGCGCCTGCAAACCGCGCTGGAGCACGATCTGAAGCGCGACGAGGTTCTGGCCGCGCTCGAAGCGCTCCAGGTGCTCGGCCAGCGCACCGAAAAGCTGCTGCAGCTTTCAAGGGCCGAATCCGCGGCGTCGCTGACACGCGAGAGGGTCGACCTCGTCCAACTCTCCGGCACCGTGGCGCAGGAGTTCTGGCAGACCCCCGAGGCGAACGAGCGCCTGGCGCTGAAGGTGCCCGACACCGAGCCGCCCGTCGCATGGGGCGACGTCGATGCATTGGCGATTGCGCTGCGCAATCTGGTGGAAAACGCACTGCGGTATGGCCACGGCCGCGTCGTCATCGAGGTGATGGCGCCTTGCACGCTATCGGTACGCGACGCCGGGCCCGGCGTCAGCCTCGAACAATTGCGCACCCTGCAGCAGCGCCATGTCCGGCATGGCCCGGACCGCGCAGGTTACGGCCTCGGACTGTCCATCGTCGCGACCATCGTCGAGAAGCTCGGCGGACGCCTCGATTTGAGTTCGCCGCCCGCGGGTGCAGCCACAGGTTTCGAGGCTCGCATCGTCCTGAAGCCGGCTTGAGGCGAGGCCACCCTGAAGGCCATCCATCTTTCTATCGATGTGCCTTGACGGATGCGAGGATGCCCAGGACGAACAGCAGCGCGGCAGCCCATTCGCTCGCCTGCGGCCATCGACCGTCCCACAGGAAGGAATAGAGCAAGGCGAACAGCGTCTCGCTGACGATCAACTGGCCGCAAAGGCTGGCGGACAGCCGCTGGCTGGCGATGTTCCACAGAATGGTCGCGAGCCACGAAGAGCCCACGCCGCCGCCCAGCGCGATGAGCACGAACAGCAGGCCGTCGGGCTGCCCGCGCAAGGTCTGCACATCCGATCCGGCGATCACCCACAGAAGGCAGGCACCCAGGCCGGTTGCGATGCCCAGCCAGTTCGCCCAGTCCGCCGCGTGGACCTCGGGATGGCGTTGCAGCCAGCGCGCGTTGAGTAGGCCGAAGGCGGTCCAACTCGCCATCGCCAGCAGCGAGAGCGCGAGGCCCCATTCGAAACGGCCGCCCTCTTCGCCCGCCTCCGGCCAGGAGCCGGCGATCATCAGCCCGATGCCGCAGGCGGTCAGCAGCAATCCGGGCAGCAGGGCCTGCATGCGAAGTCCCGCCGGCCGACCCAACAGCATCATCCAGACGGGGATGGTCCCGATGATCAGGCTCGGCACGGCAGTGCCAGCCTCCGCGATGCCGAAGGCCAGCAACAGGTAATAGCCGGTGAACCCCAGCACGCTGAGGCCCAGTGCCCAAGCCGCCTGACGGCCGCTCGGCCAGCGCTGCCTGGCCGGCCGCGCTTGAACCGCCAGCGCAGCCACCGCGCCGAACACGACGAAGCGCGCTGCCGTGATGTCCACCATGCCGAAATGGCCGACCATGCGAGGCGCGACGAAGACGAGCCCCCACAGCGCGCCCGCGGCCAAGCCGGCCGCGATCCCGACGACCATGCGCGAGCTCAGAGCGCGAATCCGTCGTCGGCCGCGATGACCGCACCATTGACAAAATGGCTCTGCCCACTGGCAAGCAGCACGATCAGTCCATCGAGGTCCTCGGGCTTGCCGACCCGCTTGCGCGGCAGCATGCCCACCAGCTTCTGCCCGCCGTCGGTCACCCAGTGTTCTTCATTGAGTTCGGTGGCGATGTAGCCCGGGCACAAGGCGTTGACATTGATGCCGAAGCGCCCCCATTCGAGCGCCATCGCCTTGGTCATCTGCACCACGGCCGCCTTGCTCATGCAATAGACGCCGATCTGCGGCAGCACCTTGAGCGCGGCGACCGAAGCGATGTTGATGATGCGACCGCCGATGTAGGTACCCGGCGCAGCCCCCTTGGCACGCGCGAGCATGCGCTTGCCTATCTCCTGCGCGACGAAGAAGGAGCCCTTGACGTTGGTGTCGAAGATGAAGTCGTAGTCCTCGCTCGACACTTCCTGCAGCCGCTGCGTCCTGCTCACGCCGGAGTTGTTGACGAGGATGTCGATCGGCCCGACTTCGGTCTCGGCGCGAGCCACGGCGGCCTTGATGCTGTCGACATCGGTCACGTCGAGGTCGACCACGTGGGCATCGCCGCCCTCGCCCTCGATGCGCGCACGAAGCTCCTTGAGTTTGTCCGTGCCGCGGCTGGCCAGGACCACCGCGGCACCGGCACGGGCCAGGGTTTTGGCGAACTGCGCGCCGAGGCCGCTCGACGCGCCGGTGACGAAAGCCACCCGGCCGGAAAGATCGATGCTGTAAGCCATGGAGAAGATCCTTTGGAGTCGCCTGCGCGACGGCCCGGGACCCGCGCAACCGCCGCATAAAATGGTCCGGCCCAAGCGGTGCCTCGCACCCCCGAATCATTATCGACGAGACCCACAAAATGACGCACGACGAAATACTTGCCCAGTTCGGCCCCCGAGAAGCCATGGAATACGACGTGGTGGTCGTCGGCGCCGGCCCCGCAGGCCTTTCGACCGCCATTCGCCTGAAGCAACTGGCCGCCTCGCACGGGAAGGAAATCTCGGTCGTCGTGCTCGAAAAGGGTTCGGAGCCCGGTGCGCACATCCTGTCGGGCGCGATCATGGATCCCCGCGCGCTCTACGAACTGATCCCCGACTGGGAAGAAATGGGCGCTCCGCTCAACCAGCCCGTCACGCAGGACACGTTCCTGATGCTGACCGAGACCGGCGCCACGCGCACCCCGAACTTCCTGCTGCCCAAGAACTTCCACAACGAGGGCAACTACATCGTGAGCCTCGGCAACGTGGTGCGCTGGCTGGCGCAGCAGGCCGAAGCCCTCGGTGTCGAGATCTTCCCCGGCTTCCCGGCGGCTGAAGTGCTCTACACCGAGGACGGCAAGGTCCGCGGCGTCGCCACCGGCAACATGGGAATCGGCAAGGATGGCGAGCCGACCGAGAACTTCCAGCTCGGAATGGAACTGCTCGGCAAGTACACGGTGTTCGCCGAAGGCGCGCGCGGCCACCTGGGCCGCCAGCTGATCGCCAAGTACAAGCTCGACGACGGCAAGGACCCACAGAGCTACGGCATCGGGATCAAGGAACTGTGGGAGATCGATCCCGCGCGCCACGAACCCGGCCTGGCCGTGCACACCGCCGGATGGCCGCTGCCTTCGGACACCTATGGCGGCTCGTTCCTCTATCACGCTGAAAACAACCAGATCGTCATCGGCTACGTGGTCGGCCTCGACTACCAGAATCCGTACCTGAGCCCCTTCGAGGAATTCCAGCGCTTCAAGACGCACCCCAACATCCGCTGGTACTTCGAAGGCCAGGACAAGGGCCTCAAGGCGCCCAAGCGGCTGAGCTACGGCGCACGCGCGATCACCGCGGGCGGCCTGCTCTCGCTGCCCAAGACGGTGTTCCCGGGCGGCGTTCTCGTGGGCTGCGATGCCGGCTACCTGAATGCAAGCCGCATCAAGGGCAGCCATGCCGCGATCAAGACCGGCATGCTGGCCGCCGAAGCCGCCTACGAGGCCGTCACGGGCGGGCGCCAGCACGACGAACTCACCGGCTATCCGGCCGCATTCGAACGAAGCTGGCTGCACGACGAACTCAAGAAGGCGCGCAACTTCAAGCAGTGGTTCAAGAAGGGTCTCGCCGTCGGCACGATCATGACCGGCATCGAGCAGTTCCTGCTGCGCGGACACGTGCCGTGGACCATCCATCGGAAGCAGCCCGACAACGAACGGCTCAAGCGCGCCTCCGCCTCGAAGAAGATCGTCTATCCCAAGCCCGATGGCAAACTGACCTTCGACCGGCTTTCTTCGGTGTTCATCAGCAACACCAATCACGAAGAGAACCAGCCTGCGCACCTGACGCTGAAAAACGCGGCGGTGCCTACGGAGATCAACCTCCCCGAATACGCAGGACCCGAAAGTCGCTACTGCCCGGCCGGCGTCTACGAGTTTGTGCCGGACACGACCACCGGCAAGGAGCGACTGCAGATCAACGCGCAGAACTGCGTGCATTGCAAGACCTGCGACATCAAGGATCCGACGCAGAACATCGTGTGGGTGACGCCCGAAGGCGGCGGCGGCCCGAACTACGTCGGGATGTGATTCACTGATTCACTTGCCGATCAGCTGAGTCAGGCGATCGGCTTCGAAGGACTCGTCCTTGGCGGCATCGCACGGGACGCAGTCCTTCTTTCCGGGCTGCACTGACAGAGCCTCGATGGCCTGCCAGAGCAGCGCGATCTGGTGATCCTGGCCGGCCGCGCTGTCGATCAAGCCCTTCATCGCCTGGCTGAGCGGGTCGTCTTCCAGCGTGACGCCGTAGGCCGAGAATTTGGCCGCCGCCGGCTTGGCGAGGTCGGCGCTCTCGCCGGCCTTGGAGGGAATGATCCGGGCCGGGATGCCCACGGCGGTGGCGCCGGCCGGCACCGGCTTGATCACCACCGCGTTGCTGCCGATCTTGGCGCCATCGCCCACCAGGAAGCCGCCCAGCACCTTGGCGCCGGCACTGACCACCACATTGCGCCCCAGCGTCGGATGCCGCTTGGCACCCTTGTAGAGCGAGGTGCCGCCGAGCGTCACGCCCTGGTAGATCGTGCAGCCGTCGCCGATTTCAGCGGTTTCGCCCACGACGACGCCCATCGCATGATCGAAGAACACGCGTTCGCCGACGATCGCGCCCGGATGGATCTCGATACCCGTGAACCAGCGCGAGCCCTGCGAGATGAAGCGCCCCAGCCACTTGAAGCCGTGGGTCCAGAACCAGTGTGCGACCCGATGCAGCACGACGGCATGCAGGCCGGGATAGAGAGTCAATACCTCCCAGCGCGTCCGCGCCGCGGGGTCGCGGTCGAGGATGCACTGGATGTCGGAACGCAGCCGCGAAAACATGCTCGGTTTTAGTTATATCGATAGGGGACAGGCAGTCTATAGCCCCGGCCCTTCGCGCACGGCGGATGGGGTCTTGGGTCCGCCGCCCGCTGCATCCGCCATCGCCTTGGCAATGCCGCGCAGGATGTGAATTTCCTCCTGGGTCGGCTGCGCACGGTTGAACAACTGCTGAAGCCGGGGCATGAGCTTCTTGGGCGCCTCGGGGTCGAGAAAGCCGATCTCGACGAGCGAACGCTCCCAGTGGTCGAGCATGCCCGCCACCGCCTGCGCATCGGCCGCGCGAACGGGCGCGGTCGCGTCGCGCACTGCATAGCCGCCCAGCGCAAGACGCCATTCGTAGGCGATCACCTGGATCGCCGCACCGAGGTTCAACGAACCGAAATTCGGATCGGTCGGGATGCTGAGCGCAACGTTGCAACGGTAGACGTCCTCGTTGCGCATACCGAAGCGCTCCGAACCGAACAGGAAAGCGACATGCTGCGCCTCGTCCCTGGCCAGCGGTTCGAGGTGTTCGCGGGGCGTGCGAGTCGGCGGGCCGAAATCGCGCGGCACCATCGCAGTGGCGCAAAGGTGCGTAACACCGTCCAGAGCCTCGTCCAGCGTATCGACGATGCGCGCATTGGCCAGCACGTCGAGCGCGCCGCTCGCCCGCTGGATGGTCTCTTCGCGCCGCAGCACGTTCGCCCAGCGCGGTGCGACCAGCACGAGGTCGCCGAAACCCATCGTTTTCATGGCGCGGGCGGCGGCGCCGACATTGCCGGCGTGGCTGGTCTGGATCAGGATGAATCGGGTTCGCATGGAGACTTGGTTCGCACTGCTCAAGGCAAGACGGCGCGGAGCCGGTAAAATCCCTCGATTCTCGCCGCCCGCATCGCCGGGCCGCATTTCAGGGGGCCACATGCACACTGCGCCCCTCTACCGTTCTTCGCACAATTCATGTCGTCCCCCAACCTGCACCCCATGCTCAACGTGGCCGTCAAGGCCGCCCGCGCCGCCGGCGCCATCATCAATCGCGCCGCGCTCGACGTCGAGGCTGTGCGCATTTCGCAAAAGCAGGTCAACGACTTCGTCACCGAAGTCGACCACGCGAGCGAGCACGCGATCATCGAAACGCTGCTCACCGCCTACCCGGGGCACGGCATCCTGGCCGAAGAGTCGGGCACCCAGCACGGCGCCAAGGATTCGGACTGCGTCTGGATCATCGATCCGCTGGACGGCACCACCAACTTCATCCACGGCTTCCCGGTCTACTGCGTCTCCATCGCGCTCTCCGTCCGGGGCAAGATCGAACAGGCCGTCATCTACGACCCGACCCGCAACGACCTCTTCACGGCCACCAAGGGCCGCGGCGCCTTCGTCAACGACCGCCGCCTGCGCGTCAGCAAGCGAACGCGGCTCAACGAGTGCCTGATCTCGACAGGCTTCCCGTTCCGGACCGGCGACAACTTCAAGCAATACCTGGCCATCATGGCCGACCTGATGCCCCGTGCGGCCGGCCTGCGCCGCCCCGGCGCCGCCGCGCTCGACCTCGCCTACGTGGCGGCCGGTTTTACCGATGCCTTCTTCGAGACAGGCCTGAACATCTGGGACATCGCGGCCGGTTCGCTGATCGTCACCGAGGCCGGCGGCCTGATCGGCAATTTCACGGGCGAACCCGACTTCCTCGAACAGCGCGAAGTCCTCGCGGGCGCCCCGCGCATCTACGGGCAACTCGTGCCGCTGCTGTCCAAGTACTCGAAGTTCGCCGGCGTGGACGACAAGTTGCGCGCCAGCGACCGAATCCGAGCCGTCGATCCTTCCTTCTCCAAGGCCGACACCTACGCCCGCAGCACCGTCGAGCTGTCGACCCCGTCGAGTGGCGAGGACGCGCCGGCCGGGCCCGCCGCCGAGGCCACCCCACCGCAACGCAAGCTCACGCGCATCCGCCGTGACGCGTCCGTCGCACCCGCCAAGGGCGACGCTTCCGCGAAGTGATGCAGGCGCCCCGCGCCGCCACTGCTCGAAGCCGCGCCGCAATGCGCGTGGCCTTGAGCCACTACATCGCGAACGGCATCTCGGTCGCGCTGGGCCTTCTTCTCATCTCGGGCGGCGTGCACCTGTGGCTCGGCGCGGTGGCGGCATCCGCCGCCTCGACCGGTGTGATCGTGACCGCCCCGCCCGACCTGGCCGCCCCTCGTCGCGGCAAATTCCTGCAGATGCTGCCGGCACCGCTGATCGGCCTGCCGCTGTTCTTCCTCGTGCAGCTGCTGCACGCGGCGCCGTTGCGGCTCGGCCTGCTCCTGGTGCCGGCGACCTTCTTCGCATTCCTTGCCATGGCCTGGGGCAAGCGAGGCATTCCGATTGCCATCGCAGTCATGTTCTCGATGATCTTCTCGATGGCGACACCCACGCCCACCGGGATGCCCGAGGCCGTGGAGCGCACGATGTACTTCGGGCTCGGCGCGGGCCTCTACGTGATCTATGCGACCCTTGCCAACCTGGCGCTCAACGGCCGCTACCGTGTGCAGGTGATGGCCGACCTGCTCCTGTCGCTGGCCGCGCTCATGCGCACCGAAGCGCGCCAGTTCACGCCCATGGACGATGCCAGCGATGTGCGCGAAGTGCCGGCCTCCCTGCTCGGACAGCTCCTGCGTGAGCAGGCGGCGCTGGCGGACCAGTTGCAGGCGGCGCGCGACATCGTCCTTGAATCCCCGCGCACGCCGCGCCGGCAACTGCTTGCCGGCATGCTGGTGACGGTGCTCGAACTCCGCGACCTGCTGCTTGCGAGCGAACTCGACCTCGATGCGCTCCGGTCGCACCCCAGCCACGCGCCGGCCCTGGGCGAAATGCGGGGCATCCTCGAAGAACTGGCCGATGACACGGTGGCACTGGCCGACGCCCTGCTGCTGGGTCGCCAGCCCGCCGAGCTGAGCGACCGCCGTCTTCGCCTCGCTGCCATCTACGTCGACGAGGATTCCGTGCCGAACCAGGGCTACACCGGCCCGACGCCCGCCATGCTCGCTCGCGGCCTGGCCAGCCGCATCGGCCACATCAACGACGAGGTCATGCGCCTGTCCGCGCTGGCCCGCGGCGATCGCGAGCCCGATCTCGCGGTCGTGCGCGCGAGCTGGCAGGTGTTCGTCAGCCCCACCGAATGGTCGTGGCGACCGTTTCTCGCGCTGTGGCGCTGGGACGCACCGCCGCTGCGCCACGCCATCCGTGCTTCGCTCGCCATCGCGGCCGGCTACGGGGTCGCGCTTGCCATGCCCTGGGGCTCGCACGACTACTGGATCCTGCTGACCATCGTGGTGGTGTTGCGGGGCAGTCTTTCGCAAACGCTGGAGCGGCGCAACAGCCGCGTGGCCGGCACGCTGCTGGGCTGCGTGTTCGCGGTGGCGCTGCTTTCGGCCCAATTCGGGCCGCTGGAACTGTTGTTCGCCATGACGCTGGCGCAGGCCATTGCGCACGGCTTCGCAGTGCGCCGCTATCTCATCACCGCTGTGGCGGCGACGGTGCTGGGTCTGGTCCAGGCTCACATGCTCAACAAGGGCATCAGCACGACCTTTGCGCTGTTCGAACGTGTCGCCGACACCCTGATCGGCGCCGCGCTGGCCTGGGCGTTCTGCTACGTCCTGCCGTCATGGGAACGCAACCAGATACCGGCGCTCGTGGCGCGTGTGCTCACCGCGCAAGCGCGCCACGCGCGGCTCGCGTTGGGGCTTGGGCAACTGCGCTCCATCGACGCCAGCCCCGAACTCGAATGGCGCCTGGCGCGCCGCGAAGCCTTCGACAGCCTTTCGGCGCTGGTGCAGGCGACGCAGCGCTCACTGTCCGAACCACGCGCAGTGCGCCCGCCGGTCGGCCCACTCGAACACCTGCAAGCGCACAGCTATCAATTGCTGGCGCAGTTGAGCGCGGTCAAGTCGATGCTCGTGCTGCGGCGCGACCGCCTCACGTTGTCCGAAATCGAAGGCCCGCTGGCGCGCACCGCGCAGCGCATCGAGGCGACCATCGGCACCGCGCCCAGCGGCGGCCCGGCGATGCCGGAAAGCGAGTCTTCCACCACCGTCGCCGGCCCGATTCCGCTGCCCGATCCATTCGACAACGACATCACGCCCTGGATGTTTCGGCGTCTCGACATGGCGACGGGCATCGCCGCCCAACTGCGCGACGATGCGGCACGCATCCTGCAATCGCTCGACGAAACCCGGACAGAATCAGGAACCAAGACCGAAGCCGCCTGATGACCACCAAGGAACTGCTCACCAATCCATGGGTCGGCCTCTTGATCGCGGCGCTTCTCGTCGTGCCGATTGCGCTGCTGACGCACCGTGTCGGCGGGCTGGTGCTCGAGCGCGTGACCCGGTCGGTGCCGGCGCTGCATGCGATGCTGCTCAAGATCAAGCAGATCACCAAGGTCGTGCTGCCGCTTGTCGCGCTCCAGTTGCTCTGGCAAGCGGCACCCGATGACGTGCGCTTCATCAGCAATGTCCGGCATCTCAACGGCCTGCTGCTGATCGCGGGCGCGACCTGGCTCGCGGTCCAGGCGGTCAATGGCTTCGCGGAAGGCATGGTCAAGCAGCATCCTTCCGACATCCGGGACAACCTGGAAGCGCGCAGCGTGCTCACCCAGGCGCGCGTGCTGGCACGCACCGCGAACACGGTGCTGCTGGTGGCGGGCGCCGCGCTGATGCTGATGACTTTCCCGGGCGCGCGACAGGTCGGCGCCAGCCTGCTTGCTTCGGCGGGGGTGATCGGTATCGTGGCCGGCCTGGCGGCCAAGCCGGTCTTCAGCAATCTCATCGCGGGCCTGCAGATCGCGCTGGCCCAGCCGATCCGGCTTGACGACGTGCTGGTGGTCGAGGGCGAATGGGGCCGCGTCGAGGAAATCACCGGCACCTTCGTCGTGCTGCGGATCTGGGACGACCGGCGCCTGGTCCTGCCGCTCACCTATTTCATCGAGCGTCCTTTCCAGAACTGGACTCGCCACAACTCCCAGTTGCTGGGCTCGGTCTTCGTCTATGCCGACTACGGCATGCCGCTCGCGCCGCTGCGGGCCGAGGTGGAGCGCATCGTCAAGGCGGCGCCCGAATGGGACGGCCGCTTCTTCAACCTGCGCGTGACAGACGCGACCGAACGGACGATGCAGATCCGTGTGCTCTGCACCGCGGCATCGTCCGCGCTGGCCTTCGATCTGCGCTGCACGGTGCGCGAAGGGCTGATCGAATTCATGCAGCGCGAATATCCGCAGTTCCTGCCTAAGATGCGCATCGAGAACACCGGCGGCGCGATGCGCGACAGATCCGACGATCGGATCGAGGCACTGTCGGAAGATCGCTGACTTTCACGCCTTCGTCGATCATCCATGCAACGACCCAACATCATCTTCATCGTGGCCGACGACCTTGGCTATGCCGACCTCGGCTGCTACGGCGGCCGGGACGCGCCATTCGGACCCGTTTCGCCGGTGCTCGATCGCCTCGCGGCCAAGGGCATCAAGTTCACGCAGGGCTATGCGAATTCACCCGTGTGCTCGCCGACGCGCTTCGCGATGATCACCGCGCGCTACCAATACCGCCTGCGCGGCGCGGCCGAAGAGCCGATCAACAGCAAGAGCCGCGGCAGCACCACGCTGGGCTTGCCGCCGGAGCATCCGACGCTCCCGTCGCTGCTGAAGGATGCCGGCTATCGCACGGCGCTCATCGGCAAGTGGCATCTTGGTTATCCCCCAGCCTTCGGACCGTTGCGCTCGGGCTACCAAGAGTTCTTCGGGCCGATGTCCGGCGGCGTCGACTACTTCACCCACTGCGACTCCACCGGCAAGCATGACCTGTGGTTCGGAGAAGAAGACTGCCAGCAGGAGGGCTACCTGACCGACCTGTTCTCACAACGCGCCGTCGACTACGTGGACCGCATGGCACAGCAGGACGCGCCTTTCTTCCTGAGCCTGCACTACACCGCGCCGCACTGGCCATGGGAAACGCGCGATGACGCGGCGAAGGCGCCGGCCGTCAAGAACAACCTGTTCGATCTCGCGGGGGGCAACATCCACGTCTACCGCCGCATGATCCATCACATGGACGAGGGCATCGGCTGGATCATGGATGCGCTCGAGAAGCACGGCATGGCCGACAACACGCTGGTCGTTTTCACCAGCGACAACGGCGGCGAGCGCTTCTCCGACAACTGGCCGCTGGTCGGCGGCAAGATGGACCTGACCGAAGGCGGCATCCGCGTGCCATGGATCGCGCATTGGCCCAGGGTCATCGGCACCGGCGGCGAGAGTGCGCAGCAGTGCATGACGATGGACTGGTCCGCGACGATGCTCGATGCGGCAGGCGTCCCAGCCGATCCGGGCTATCCGCTCGACGGCGTGTCGTTGTTGCCGGTGCTGCGCAATGCGAAGCAGAGCTTCTCGCGCCCGCTGCATTGGCGCATGAACCATCGGGACCAGCGCGCCATGCGCGACGGCGACTGGAAGTACCTGCAGGTCGACGGCAACGAATACCTGTTCAACATCCCAGCCGACGAACGCGAGCGCGCCAACCAGGCGCGCAAGGAGCCCGCACGGCTCGCCGCGATGCGCGACGCGTGGAATGCCTGGAACGCCACGATGCCGCCGATCCCCGAGGACGCGACCGTGAGCCTTGGCTACTCGGTCAAGGACATGCCCAGTCGATGAGGAACGCCGGGCGGCGCTACAGCGCCCGTACCGGCATGCACAGCTCGCAGTTGAACGCGCCTGTCTTTTCGTCCATGACGAAGTCCTTGCCGTAGATCTCGATCGGCGGCGCGTCGTCGGCCTGGTAGCCGCTGTCGGGCAGCCAATCGCACAGTTGCACCCATGCCGCGTGGATCTCCGCGGAGGTGCCCGAAAAGCGGGTGCAGGCAAAGCGACCTCCGCGAAGAGTCTGCACGCCGATCTCGCCGGTCGGCCGGAAATCCTCTTCAACTTCGATGCAGGCGTCGTACCGGCACTTCTCGGGCGGCGTGACGTCCGCGTTGTCGTGGCTGATGCCGTACATCACACGGCGCGGCTGCATCAACCCTTGCTGGCCGCACCACGCGGCAAAGCGCTGCCAGAGCTGCGCAATACCAGAACTGCCGTAGGGCCCGACGTGCCGCATGTAGGCCACGCGCGCAGGCGAGACAGTCTTGAGTTCGACCTTCATGGGTGCCTCTCCTGAATCGGTTGCACCAGCAACACGGCCCTTGGGCCAGGAACGCTCATCGTGCCGGAAGGCATCGATGACGGCTTGATAGCTGTTGCGATCCGCTTGATGAATCTTGCTGAGCTGCATCCGGCGCTGTTCGGCCCACGCGCGGAAGGCGCCGCGCCGCCACGCGGTCGGCGTGACACCGAAATGCGCGCTGAATGAGCGCGTGAAGACTGCCGCGGAGCCGAAACCAACATCCAGCGCGATGGCCAACACCGGCTCCGGCGGCACGAACAGCAGCCGCGTCGCCGCGACTTCAAGCCGGCGGCGCCGCACGCGGTCCGCCAACGTCTCGCCGGTCATGGTCTGGAAAACGCGATGGAAATGCCAAGACGAGAAGTGCGCGACCGAAGCGAGCATCGTCAGGTCCAGTGGCTCTGCCAGGTGCTCGTCGATGTGGTCGATCACGCGATTGATGCGCGCGATATAGGTGTGCCGCGGCGTCGTCATACCCCGCCCTGCGATAGGTCCAGCCGAGTCGTCGATTTGACTTCGACACTATTTAGATATATCTTTTCTGATTCAGATAACGACATCGAGGTGAATTCCATGCGAGGTTTCAAGCACTTTTTACACGGCGCCCTGCGCGGCGAACATGGCGACGGCCTCGGCGGCGGCCGAGCCGAGGGCCGCGAACACCGCGGTGGCATGCGCGGCGGTCGCGGCGGCGGAAGGGTTTTCGGGCATGGCGGCCTGCGCTTTGTGCTGCTGCAATTGATCGCCGACAAGCCCGGGCATGGCTACGAGTTGATCAAGGCCATCGAAGAACGCCTTGGCGGGCGCTACAGCCCAAGCCCCGGCATCGTCTACCCGACCCTCACGCTGCTCGAGGAACTGGGCTATGTGAATGTCGACACTGCCGACAGCGGTGGACGCAAGCGCTATTCCGTCACCGATGCCGGCCGCGAATTCCTCGCCGCCAATCGTGCGACGACCGACGAAATGATGGCCCGCATGGACGGCGGTGTCGACGGCGCCGGTCCGCGCGCCGGGCGGCCGCCCCAAGTGGTCCGCGCCATCGAAAACCTCAAGCTCGCGATGCGCATGCGTCTCGCGCGCGAACCGCTCACCGAACAACAAGCCCACGAATTCGCCGCGGTGCTCGACAGCGCCGCTCAACAACTGGAACGCATCTAGAGATCACCGATATGACCGAATCCTTCGAAACACCTCCCTCCTCCGCGCCCGACCGACTGCCGCGGCGTGTCCGCCATGACCTGCGCTTTCGCAGGCTCCAGGTGCAGGCAGTGCGGCGTGTGACGCCCCACCTCATTCGCATCACGCTCGGCGGTGATGAACTCGCCGGCTTCACGAGCCCCGGCTTCGACGATCACGCCAAGATCTTCTTCCCCGACGCGAAGACGGGCGCCCTCACGGTGCCGACCGTCGGCCCCGACGGTCCGCAGTGGCCGGCGGGCCCGAAACCCATGATGCGTGACTACACGCCCCGCCAGTACGACGCCGCCGCCGGCACGCTCGAAATCGACTTTGCCCTGCACGACGCTGGCCCCGCCACGCAATGGGCCGAGACCGCAAAGCCCGGCGACGTCCTCGGCGTGGGCGGGCCGCGCGGGTCCTTCATCATCCCGACCGCGTTCGACTGGCATCTGCTGGTCGGCGACGACACCGCCTTGCCCGCCATCTCGCGCCGCCTCGCGGAACTGCCGGTCGGCGCGAGCGCCGTCGTGCTGGCGGAAGTCGACAGCGAAGTCGACGAGATCCCGCTGGAATCCGCAGCCGACATCGAAGTGCATTGGGTGCACCGGCGCGGTGCAGAGCCCGGCACCGGCACGCCGCTGCTCGACGCGCTGCGCGCAATGATCCTGCCCGAGGGCGACTTCCATGCCTGGGTGGCCTGCGAATCGAGCGCCGCGAAGTCCCTTCGCGCGTACCTGGTCGGCGAACGCGGCGCGCACCCCAAGTGGATCAAGGCCTCCGGCTACTGGCGCAGGGGCGCGGTCGCGATCCACGACACGCACGACGAGTAGGCCCGCCCCTTATCGAAAGCGCTATGGCGCGTGCTGATTGACTCGGGAGGGGGCCGGGTCGAAAATTCGCGCTTTGAATACTTAGGCATTACGCCCTGAGGAGGGAGTCGAGGGATGGACATGAGCATGGCGCAGTGGCATTTCTTCGTTTCGCTGTTGACTGGCGTTCTGCTGCTCTTCGGCCTCATGTGGGCGTTGCGCCGCCTTGCCGGGCGGCGCGAAGCGGAGCGCCGCATCGAAGCAGCCAGAGTGCGCTCGGGGCATGTGCCCCTTGAGATCCCCACCGTCCGCGGCGGCCTGAACGCGTCGGGCGATTCGGTGCCCGACACGCTTCCCGAATGGTTCATCCAGGGCAAGGGTGAACATGCGGTGGTCGACGAGCATCCCCGCATTCGCGTCCGCTATGTCGACTCCCACGACAAGAAGGCCGAATGCGTGATGCAGGTCGATCATCTCGATCTGCAGAAGAAGACCATCATGGGGCACTGCGAATTGCCGGGCGAAATCAGGCGCCTGCCTCTGCACCGGATCACCTCTGCCCGCATCGCGGAGTCCGGCCAGCGCTTCAATGTCGACACGTGGGTGGAAGCCGTGCGTGTCGCTCGCCGGCGGCGCGGCGAGCACTGACGCGCCGACCCCCTCCCATCTGTCCGCAAGGCGTGCGCGCGGCTGAGCCGGGCACCCGTTCCTTCCCCAAGCCCTCCCGGTCCTGCAAAGAGATCGATTATGGGAATCGGCATGCTCTACCTTACTGATGTTCAATTCGTGCGAGGAGTCGTTCAACGACGTCACTGGCCTCGCGCTGGCGCAGCGCCCTCGCCTCTCGCTGCTCAGGCTCATCGCCTTCGCCCAACTCAAACTTGGCCACCGCAACCGGACCGTCCTTGCGATAACCCTCGGTCTCTCCAACCTGCGCAAATCGGGCACGCAAGAGGTCCAGCGCGTTTTTCACAACATCGCTGTGTTTGCCTTCAAGCGCTTGGCGAAACGCCCGCGCCACCGCATCAGCACCTCCAGAGGCATGCTCCAGGCAATAGATCAAGTCATGCGCATCCTTGCGCTCGAAACGCTGATCGAATGCGAACGCCTTCAAGCATGAAAAGCTGATCAGGTTGGCATGCTTGATCTTTTCGACAGCGATCCCATCGCCGCCTAGCAGTTCTGCCTCGATCTCGGTGACCTCATGCAGGTCGAACACGATCGACGAGTGCGGGATGTTGATGGCCGAGATCGTCCCATCGGTCGGCAACGGTTGCACCCGGCCTCCAGCAATCTCGGGTGCGTCCGCCAGAAACTCCAGCACCATGAGCGCTCCATGCTCAGTGCGAGTCTGCCAACGCCAGGAGAGCTTTTGCTGCTTGTCGTTCTCTGCACGCTCGAAGCCCATCTTCTTCAGGTTCTCTTCAAGCGTGTGATAAGCATCCGTGTTGGCCAAGATCTGCAGATCGATCACGATATCGACATCCATCGTCCCTGCATGCGCCGGTACGACAGGAGGCCGAGCCTTCACCAGATAACGTGGCGTGAGCCCGCCGACCAGATAGACCGAGTCCTTCCATGGCCCCAACCCGCGCAGCAGCGTCACGAGGACGCGTTCGCAGTCGAGCGTGTACTGGTCGCTGTAGCCGTCGAGCGTTGCGGGCTTGACCATCAGAATCCGATCCTTTCCCGGCGCAGGTGCTCGGCCATCTCCTTGGCGCGACCTTCACCCCGCAACAGGTCGAGGTAGACCTGCACTGGGCTCGCCAGCCACACGCCATCAACCCGCTCGCGGAACAGCAGTTCCCCCGCAGTTTTCGTCTCGATGACGACAAGGTTCGCCCCCTCGGTGACGACGCGCGCATCCAGTTCTGCCAGTGCGGCCTCGGCGCCCGCTGCCGGCAACAGCCGAGTACGCACCTGCGAGATGCCGGACAGGAATGGCGCATAGCGCTGCGCGGCGGCCTCGTAGCTCACCGCGTAGGCGGCCTGATGCACGTCGAAGACTTGACCGAGGCGCTGGAGCAAGGCATCAGACTTCAGACCGGGCACGTAATGGCGGCGCAGTACCGGCGCAGGCGAGCCAGCGAGCTGCTGGGTCCACGCGTCCAGCAACTCGCCAGGTTCCCGCAGATGGCGCTCCTTGCCCGGCCCCTGCCCACGGGATTCGAGCCAATCGAAGCGCTCGAGCTCACTCAGCACATCGGAGGCGGTGGACGGCGCGACCTGCGCCCGTTCTGCCACCTCGGTGACGCCGAACCAGTCCTGATGGTGAATCAGGAGCGCATGCAGCACCTGCGCGCGGCGTCCGGAGAACAGCGACCGCACCGATTTCTCAAGGGACTTCGGGGGCGGCCTGTCGATGTACACGTAGGCCCCCCGGGCCGGCAGGAACAGACTACCACCGCTGTCGTAGTAACCGACGCGCTCCGACTTGAGCAAGTCCTTCGCGCCCGGCGAAAGGGACTCTGCAACCAGCAGATGTTGGACATCGGGCGGGTATGCCTGACGCAGCGCCTTGAATTGCCACAGCACTTGACGCACGTCCCGGGGATACGCGGTCTTTTTCGCCTCGACCAGGAGGACGATCGGCTTGCCGGCAACGTTAAGATGGATCTCGGCATCGACTTTGTAGGGGACTGCTGGGGCCGCCTCCCGCACGTCCATCTCGGCGCGCACATCCGGCAGTTCCCGGAGTGCATCCAGGAACCGCTCGATCAGTGCGTGTTCGGCGCTGGTTGATTCAGTCATGGCATGGATTATTCGCTGCTCTGCGAATAATACCGTTTGTGCGAATATTCGACAATAACGGTATTTTCGCTGTTCAGCGAATCTGCCGGATTTGATCGGGACGCAGATCGCTCGTCGTCAGCGTGGCGGTGAGCTTGGACAAAAGTGCCCTAAATTTGCCCCAGAAAAGTGATGCAGAAACGGTAAGCTGTTGATTCATATGGAAAAATTAGAAGTTTCTGCGCACACGCCCATGATGACCCAATACCTGGGACTCAAGGCAGACCATCCGGACACCCTGCTCTTCTACCGGATGGGCGATTTCTACGAACTTTTCTACGCCGATGCCGAGAAGGCTTCGCGCCTGCTCGACATCACGCTCACCCAACGCGGGCAGTCTGCCGGCCAGCCAGTGATCATGTGCGGCGTGCCGTTCCATTCGGTCGAGACCTACCTCGCACGGCTGATCAAGCTCGGCGAATCGGTCGCCATCTGCGAGCAGGTCGGCGAGGTCGGCGCCGCCAAGGGCCCGGTCGAGCGCAAGGTGGTGCGCGTCGTCACGCCCGGCACGTTGACAGATGCCGAACTGCTCAACGACAAGAGCGAGTCGCTGCTGCTCGCCGTGCACGCCGGTTCGCGCAACTTCTGCGGGCTCGCGTGGCTCAGCGTCACCGGCGCCGAGCTTCGCCTGGCTGAATGCCCTGCCGATGCGCTCGAAGCCTGGATCGCCCGCATCGCACCCAGCGAGCTTCTCTACAGCGCCGAGGTCACGCCCGCCTTTGAGTCGCGACTGAAGGCCGCGCGCAGCGCCACGCCCTTCACGCTGTCGGTCCGACCGGCCTGGCAGTTCGACGGCGGCCTCGGCGAGCGCAAGCTGTGCGAGCAGATGGGCAGCACCCATCTGGCCGCCTGGAACGCTGAATCTCTGACCAACGCGCATGCCGCCGCCGCCGCGCTGCTGGGTTACGCCGAACACACGCAGGGACGGGCGTTGTCGCACGTTCAGCGGCTTTCGGTCGAACGCGACGGCGACCTGATCGAACTCCCGCCGACCACCCGCCGCAATCTCGAACTGGTGCAGACGCTGCGCGGGGAAGACTCGCCGACGCTTTTTTCGCTGCTCGACACCTGCATGACGGGCATGGGCAGTCGCTTGCTGAAGCGCTGGCTGCTCGCACCGCGCCGCGACCGCGGAGATGCACAGGCACGGCTCGAAGCCATCGCGGCGCTTCAGGCGGCTCCGCCCGGCGGCACTGCAGCGCCGTGGCGCACGCTGCGCGAGCAACTCAAGAACACGAGCGACGTCGAACGCATCGCCGCGCGTGTCGCGCTGCGCCAGGTGCGGCCGCGCGAACTCGTCGCACTGCGGATGGCGCTGGCCAAGGCCGAGCAGCTCGCGCCCGCGCTGCCGGGTTCGGCGGCGCTGTTGGCCGACATCGCGGCCCGGCTCTCACCGCCTGCGGGTTGCGTCGAGGCACTGGTCGCCGCCATCAGCCCCGAGCCAGCCGCCCTGGTGCGCGATGGCGGCGTCATCGCCACCGGCCACGACGCCGAACTCGACGAGCTGCGCGCCATCAGCGAGAACTGCGACGACTTCCTCCTGAAACTCGAAGTCAGCGAACGCGAGCGCACGGGCATCACGAACCTGCGCGTGCAGTTCAACCGTGTGCACGGCTTCTACATCGAAGTCACGCAAAGCGCGCTCGACCGTGTGCCCGACAACTACCGACGCCGGCAAACGCTGAAGAACGCCGAGCGCTTCATCACGCCCGAACTCAAGGCCTTCGAGGACAAGGCGCTGTCGGCGCAGGACCGCGCCCTGGCGCGCGAAAAGTGGCTCTACGAGCAACTGCTCGACGCCCTCCAGCCCTTCGTCGCCGGCCTGACGCGCCTTGCCGGCTCAATCGCCTCGCTCGACGCCCTCTGCGCGCTCGCCGAGCGCTCCCACACACTGCACTGGCGCGCGCCAGGCTTCGTCGCGCATCCGTGCATCGAAATCGACAAGGGCCGCCATCCGGTCGTCGAGGCGAGGTTGGCCGAAAAGTCGTCAGGCGCTTTCATTGCGAACGACACGCGGCTCGGGCCGCAGCAGCGCATGCAGGTCATCACCGGCCCCAACATGGGCGGTAAATCGACCTACATGCGGCAGGTGGCGATCATCGTGCTGCTGGCTTCGATCGGCTCGCACGTGCCGGCGGAAGCGTGCCGGCTCGGCCCCATCGATGCGATCCACACCCGCATCGGGGCCGCCGACGACCTGGCCAACGCGCAGTCGACCTTCATGCTGGAAATGACCGAGGCCGCGCAGATCCTGCACGGCGCGACCGCCCATTCGCTGGTGCTGATGGACGAGATCGGCCGCGGCACCAGCACTTTCGACGGCCTGGCGCTGGCCGCCGGCATCGCGGCGCAGTTGCACGACCGCACACGCGCGTTCACGCTCTTCGCCACGCACTATTTCGAGCTGACCGAATTCCCGGCCACGCATCATGGCGCCGTCAACATGCACGTGAGCGCAACGGAGGCTGGCCGCGACATCGTGTTCCTGCACGAAATGCAGCCTGGCCCCGCCAGCAAGAGCTACGGCATCCAGGTCGCGCGATTGGCCGGCATGCCGGCAGCCGTGGTCAACCATGCGCGGCAGGCGCTGGAAGCGCTCGAAGCGCATCAGACCCAGGCCCGCGCCCAGGTCGATCTCTTCGCGCCGCCACCGGCAGCCGAGGCGCCGACGGTCAGCGCCGTAGAATCCGCGCTGATCGCGATCGATCCCGACGCGATGAGCCCGCGGGAAGCGCTCGAAGCGCTCTACGCTTTGAAGAAACTCCAGATGCGCGAGCAGGGCTAGGGTTGGTTGGTGGTCCGTTTCGTGCAAGAAGAACTCATGACTTACTGCGTAGGCATCAAACTCAACGCCGGATTGGTGTTCCTGTCCGATTCGCGTACCAATGCGGGGGTCGATCACATCAGCACCTTCCGCAAGATGATCGTCTATGAAAAGCCGGGCGATCGGGTCATGGTGTTGCTGTCGGCCGGCAACCTGAGCATTTCGCAGTCGGTGCGCGAAATCCTGCAGATCGAGGAACTGCACGAAGTCCGCGAAGATGGCGAGGAAGGCACGCCCATGACGATCTGGAATGCCAAGAGCATGTTCGACGCGGCCCGCGTACTGGGCTCGGCCGTGCGCCACGTGTACGACCGCGATGCCGAGGCGCTCAAGCATGCGGGGCTGGACTTCAACGTCTCGTTCATCTTCGGCGGGCAGATCAAGGGCGAAGGCATGCGCCTCTTCCTTGTCTACGCTGCCGGAAATTTCATCGAGGCGACCAGCGAGACGCCCTACTTCCAGGTCGGCGAATCGAAATACGGCAAGCCCGTGCTCGACCGCGTGCTCACGCCCGACACACCCCTGGACGAAGCCGCCAAGTGCGCGCTGGTGTCGATGGATTCGACGATGAAGTCGAACCTGTCGGTGGGCCTGCCGCTCGACCTCGTGGTGTACGAGGCCAATCAGCTGCAGACCGACAAGGTGATCTGCATCGATGCCGAGAACCCCTACTACCGCATGATGCACAACAGCTGGGGCCAGAAGCTGCGCGAAGTGTTCGACAGCATCGAGGATCCGGTCTGGGACGACGCCTTCACCGAGCATCCGCTCAAGATGCCGGCCACGCGACACGGCGCGCTGCGCAAGATCTCCACCCCCGACGAAAAGCTGATCTGAACACCCCCTTCCGGGGGCAACCCCGGCGGCCCGGCGGAGCCGGTTCCGCGGGGTTTCGCGAACGGGCATCGCTTCGCTGGCCGGCTTGTTCCGAGTGTCATAGCCCCTTGAGCCCATGCTTCCTCCTGTCATCTTTTCCCACGGCAACAGCTTTCCGGCGAGCACCTACCGGGTGATGCTCGACAGCCTGCGCAATCGCGGCTTCGACGTCGATGCGATCGAGAAATTCGGCCACGATCCGAAGTACCCCGTGACCGACAACTGGCCGCACCTGGTGGAGCAGCTCGCCGATTTCGCAAGGGAACGCGTGAAGCAGGCAGGCAGGCCGGTGTTTCTCGTCGGCCACTCGCTTGGCGGATTCCTGAGCCTGATGTGCGCCGCGCGGCATCCTGAACTTGCCCGGGGCGTGGTGCTGATCGACTCGCCGATCATCGGCGGCTGGCGCGCTGGGACGATCAACCTCATGAAGCGCACACCGCTCATGAAGAGCGTCTCGCCCGGCACGATCAGCCGCAAGCGCAAGAACATCTGGGAGCATCGCGAAGCGGTGTTCGAGCACTTTCGCAGCAAGAAGGCCTTCGCGAAGTGGGACGAGCGCGTGCTGCGCGACTACATCGAGCACGGCACCTTCGATACGGAGGACGCCCGCGCCCTGAGCTTTGACCGCGACGTCGAAACCGCGATCTATGACACCCTCCCGCACAACCTGAGCGCACTCCTGCGCGCGCATCCGCTCAAGTGCCCGGCCGCCTTCATCGGCGGCCGTCAGTCCGTCGAAATGCGCCGCGTCGGCATGACGATGACGCAGCAGGTCACCAAGGGCCGCATCATGATGCTCGACGGCACACACCTCTTCCCAATGGAAAAGCCGATCGCCACGGCAGCAGCCATCGAAGCGTCCCTGCGAAACCTAACCTAAACCCGCAAAGGGAAGCCCCTTCCAGAAACACCGCGGAACCGGCTTAGCCGGGCCGCTGGTGTTGCCCCCGGTAGGGGGTGGGCGCCCGACACGAAGTGCGGGCAACCTGGGGGCGAGCTTTAATCCGCCCAGACGACCATTCCGCTCCAGGCGGTCGCCAGCACCACGATGCCAAAGGCAATGCGATACCAGGCGAATGGGATGAAGCTGTGGGTGCTGATGTACCGCAACAGCCAGCGCACGCAGAGCCATGCGCTGATGAACGAAAACACGAGGCCGACCGCGAACAGCGGAATATCGGCCACCGACAGCAACGCACGTTCCTTGTAAAGGCTGTAGACCGCCGCACCGATCAGCGTCGGAATCGCGAGAAAAAACGAAAAATCCGTCGCCGCCTTGCGCGAGAGCCCGAGCAGCATGCCGCCGATGATGGTCGCGCCGCTGCGGCTTGTCCCTGGAATCATCGCGAGGCACTGCACGAGCCCGACCTTGAGTGCGTCCCAGGGCGTCATGTCGTCGACGTTCTCGATGCGCACGGAGCCGGGCGGGCGCCTCTCGGCCCACAGGATGATGAAGCCGCCGAGGATGAATGTGCTGGCAACGACGACCGGGATGAACAGGTGCGCCTTGATCGCCTTGCCGAACAACAGCCCCAGGACCACCGCCGGCAGGAAGGCGATCAGCACGTTGAGGACGAAGCGCCGCGCCTTGGGCTGCCGGGGCAGCGCAACGATGGTCGAGTGGATCTTGTGCCAGTAGACGAGGACAACCGCGAAGATCGCACCGGTCTGGATCGCGATGTCGAATACCTTGGCCTTGTCGTCGTCGAAACCGAGAAGCGAACCTGCAAGGATCAGGTGGCCGGTCGACGAAATGGGGAGGAATTCAGTCAGGCCCTCCACGATGCCCATGATGGCGGCCTTCGCCAGCAAAACAATATCCACGCACGCTCCTTGAAAGAGCGTCGATTATCGCGATGCGCGCGTTCAGAATTCTTTCAATCAGCCGCGCGAGATGACCCGGACGACCGTTTCGCAATGGTCGCGGAATCCCATGCGAAGGTAGAGCCGGTGCGCGCTCTCGTTGTCCCGCATGACATGGAGAAACGGCGTTTCGCCACGCTGAAGTTGGCTGCGGATCAGTTTCGCGGCCAGTCGGCGCGCAAGACCCCGACCCTGGAAGTCGGGATGCGTGCACACGCCACTGATCTCGCGAAACGTGCCGGCGCACATGCGCTCGCCGGCCATGGCGATCAGGCGTTCCCCTTCGAAGCAGCCGAAGTAGTCGCCGAGTTCGGGGGTTCGCGGGCCGAAAGGACCGGGGCGCGTCAGCGACGCCAGTTCGACCGCCTGCGCGGCGTGCTCAGGCTTCAGCGGAATGGCGTCAAGCGATGGGTCATCGTCGGGCATCGATCCCGCCCACACCATCCTGAACATGGTCGAATCCAGTTCGATCCGCCAGTTGGCCGGCGCAAGGCCCGACCAGTCCATGCAATAGAAGTGGTCGCCGGGTTCGCAGTACGGCGTCAGTCCGTCGAGATCGGGATATTCGGTGTCCGCGAAGCCGACGATCGGCGAAAAGCCGACGGCGTACCGGCGAATGCGGTCAGTGCCGATGGTGTACTTTGCGTGAAGGCCGGCCAAGGTGTGCCAGGCGATGTTGTCGAGCAGCGGGTTCATCGTGATGTCGATCCTAGCGACTCGCGCGGGCGAGCCTGCTCCTTCAGGCCACCCGCTGCCGCAATGCGCGCACCGCGCTGTCGACCGTGGTCAGCACAGGCAGCCCCGATGCCGCTTCGCAGGCGCTGCGGGCGCGCGCCATGCTGAACTGCGCGAGCGCCAACCGCGTGCAGCCGCGATCGCGCAAGCGTTTGGCCTCGGCGGCAATGCGCTCGTCGTGCTGTTGCACGTCACCGCGATTCAGCGCTTCGAGCGCGCCCTCGGCCAGCGCGAGTTCGAGCTCGACGTCTTCGGGAAATTCGGGCGGCATCGATTCCAGCGTCGGCTGGAACGTGGCGATCAGCCCCAGCTTGCCGGTGCCGGCCGCCACTTCCGCGACCATTGCCTCATTGGGCTTGAGCACCGGGATGCCAGCGTGCCGGCGCGCGACGGCCTCGATGCAGGGACCAAAGGCCGAGCAGGTGAAGAGAATCCCCTCGGCTCCGGTGGCCACAACGTAGTCCGCCAGTCGCTGAAAGCGCTCGTGCATCGCATCGTCGAGCCCTCTCCCACCGCGCGCGAGATCGGCCGACAAGCTGTCGTCCATCAGGTTCATGCGCACGGCCTGCGGCCAGTCGCGCTCGAAGGCTTCGTTGATGGGTGCGATCGAATGGGTCAGGGCGTGGATCAGGGCGATGCGGGTCATGGCTTGGGTTTTCGGCGGAATCGGTGACATGAACCGGCGGTTGTACAGCTTTTCCGTCTTGCGAGTTTCCGGTCAGCCCGCCTGCAATCTACGGACTGCGCGCGTCACCGTATCGATCGACGACGACAGGCGCGCCGCGATCTCCTGCAAATCCTTCCGCCCGGCGATGAAAGGCGGTGCAAGCAGCACGTGATCGCCCTGCCTGCCATCGACCGTCCCACCGAAGGGATAGCAAAGCAGCCCTTGCGCCATCGCTTCCTTCTTGATCTGCGCGTGCAGCTTCAGCCCCGGCTCGAAAGGCACTTTGTTCGCGCGGTCGGCGACCAGTTCGATGCCCCAGAAGAAGCCCCTGCCCCGGATATCGCCCACGTTCGGATGCGCGCCCAGCGTCTCGCGGAGCATCGCGCCGAAGGCTTCACCGTTGTCGCGCACCTTGGCGAGCAGGCCCTCGCGGTGAATCACGCGCTGCACCGCGAGCGCGGCGGCGCAAGCCACGGGATGGCCGAGGTAAGTGTGCCCGTGCTGGAAGAAGCCGCTGCCCTGCGACATCGCCTCGACGATCCTGCGCTGTGCCAACACCGCGCCGACCGGCTGGTAGCCGCCGCCCAGCCCCTTGGCGATCGTGACCAGATCGGGAATCACGCCTTCCTGCTCGCAGGCATACAGGGTGCCCGTGCGGCCCATGCCGCACATCACCTCGTCCAGGATCAGCAACACGCCGTAGCGGTCGCAAACCTCGCGCACGGCCTTGAAGTAGCCCGGCACCGGCGTCAGCACGCCGGCAGTCGCGCCGCCCACCGTCTCGGCCACGAAGGCGATCACGCGGTCGGCGCCCTGCGCGAGGATCGCCGCCTCCAGTTCGGCCGCCAGCCGCAGGCCGTATTGTTCGGCCGTCTCGCCCTCGCGCTGTTCCCGAAAGGGATAGCACGGCGACACATGCGTCGCCGGCACGAGGATCGGCGCGAAAGGCTCGCGGCGCCATGCGTTGCCGCCGACCGCCAGCGCGCCGAGCGTGTTGCCGTGGTAGCTCTGCCGGCGTGCGATGAAGTGCGTCCGCTGTGGCTGGCCGATCTCGACGAAGTACTGCCGCGCCATCTTGAGCGCCGACTCGACCGCCTCCGAGCCGCCGCTCACCAGGTACACGTGGCTCATGCCTTCGGGCGCGGTGCGGATCAGTTCGTCGGCCAGTTCCTCCGCCACCTCGGTCGTGAAAAAGCTCGTGTGCGCATAGGCGAGCTTGTCGATCTGCGCATGCATCGCTGCGATCACGTCCGGGTGGCCATGCCCGAGGGACGACACCGCCGCCCCGCCCGAAGCATCGAGGTATTCGCGCCCGGCGGCGTCGCGCAGGGTCATGCCGCTGCCGGACACGGCGACTGGCGGCGTCTGGCGAAGGTGGCGGTGGAAGACGTGCGTCACGGCGGCTCTCCGATTGTGGAACTAACGTATTGGTGCAATTATTGTTTGGAACATTTGTTCCGTCAACAAGCCACCCGAACCGCGTTGTTTCATCCAGTACATTCGTTCGAACGAAAAAGAGAGGGGAATCATGGGTGTCAAGGACGATCTCAGGGAGCGCTTCGCGACCCTGAGCCCGGCGTTGCAACAGATCGCGAAGTACGTGCTCGACCATCCGAACGAAGTCGTGACCCGCTCGATGCGGACCGTCGGCACGCGCGCGGGTGGCACGCCAGCGACGTTGGTGCGCTTTGCCCAGCATCTGGGATTTGCCGGCTGGCCGCAGTTCAAGGAGGCGGTCGCGGCGGAGCTGGGCCTGGCTTCCGAAGCCTACGGCGAGCGCGCCCGCACCCTCGTCGGCCGCGCGAGCGACCAGTCGTTGGTCGGCGAGATGTTCAAGGTCCACCGCCACAACCTCGAATCCACCGAGCGCATGAGCGGACCTTCCCTGCATCGCGCCTGCGCGCTGCTGGAAAAGGCGGCCACCGTGCACGCAGCGGGTTTCAGGGCGTGCTTCTCGGTCGCCTTTTCCTTCGTCTACGTCTACCGGATGTTCCGCGCCAGCGTGCACCTGATCGACGGTCAGGGCGGGTTGCTCGAAATGCAGCAGCGCGCGATGGTCAAGGGCGATGCGCTGGTCATCGCCAGTTTCGCACCCTACTCCCGCGAGGCGCTGCAGGTCGCCCAGGCGGCCAAGGCGGCCGGATGCAAGGTGCTGGCGCTGACCGACAGCGAGGCGTCGCCGCTGTCGCTGCTGGCGGACGAGACGCTGCTTTTTGCCATCCACAGTCCTTCGTTCTTCCCATCGGTCGCTGCCGCCGCGGCCTTGACGGAGGCCCTGCTGGAATTGCTCGCCAGCCGCGCCGGCAAGTCGGTCGTGAAGCGAATCGAGCAGGCTGAAGCCCAGTTGTTCGAGTCCGGCGCCTACCTGCAGGCGCCACGACCACGCGGGGGTTGACTCAGGAACCGGTCTTCGCGACGGGCTGTGTCGCGACAGGCTGCGGCTTGTCCTGATCCATCCAGTCGGCCTGCCAGCCGCCGCCCAGTGACTGGATCAACGCCACCGCCGCGATCTGGCGATTCGATTCCAACTGAAGCAGCGTTTGCCGCGCATTGAGCGCGGACACCTGCGCAACCACGACGCTGGTGTAGTCGATGGTGCCGGCACGGTAGCGGTTGAGGAACTGCTGCTCCGTGCGATCGGCAGCGGCAGAAGCCTCGCGGCGATTCACTTCCTGTTGCGCGAGGCTGGCGCCCGCGGTGAGTTGGTCCTCGACATCCTGGAACGCGGTCAGCACCGTCTGCCTGTAGCGCGCCACAGCCGCTTCGTGGCCAGCCTTGGCTGCATCGACGCTCGCGCCGATCGCGCCGGCATCGAACACGACTTGTGCGACCGACAGGCCCAGCGACCAAAGCGTGTTCGACGCGTTGAACAGATCGCCCACCTTGCTCGCCGCGCTGCTGATTCCGCCGTTGAGCGTGAAGTTCGGATAGTAGGCAGCACGCGCAATGCCGATCTGTGCATTGGCTGCCGCCACTGCCCGCTCTGACGCGGCAATGTCGGGCCGGCGCTGCAGGAGCGTCGTCGGTACGCCGGTCGGCACGCCCGGAACGACGGGCTTCCAGTCGGCAACCGGCAGCGAGAAATCGGCTGGCGGCACCCCCACGAGCACCGCGATGGCGTGCTCCAGCGTGTCGCGGGCGCTCTGCACCGCCTGGCGTTGGGCCCGAGTGGACAGGTAGAGCGTCTCCGCCTGCAACACATCGCTTTGCGCCGCGATGCTGGCCTCGTAGCGGTTGCGAGTGATCTCCAGGCTGCGCTTGTAGCCTTCGATGGTGACGTCGAGGATGTGAATTTCGGCATCGGCCTCGCGCAAGGAGAAATAGTTGGTCGCGAGCGTGGCGATCGACGACAACCGCGCGAGCGCGAGGTCGGCCTCGCTCGCCTGCGCGTTGGCCTGCGCGCTGTCGACGGCCTGGCGCAGTCGACCCCAGACGTCCGGCGTCCAGTCGGCATTCAGCGTTGCGGTAGCGGCCGTCACGGGCGACTTGTTGCGGGCACCGGTGCGAACCGCGCTCCCATCCAGCGTGATGCTCGGGAACAGCGCCGCGCGCTGCCCGCGAACCAGCGCCTGGGCCTGCGAATAATTGGCGACCGCGGTCGCGATGTTCTGGTTCGACACCTGCACGCGGCCCGCGAGATCGTCGAGGGTCGGGTCCTCGAAAAGCTTCCACCACTCGCCGCGGTCCAGCGCATCGGCCGGCGCTGCGGGCAGCCACCCTTCGGCCGCCGGCGCGGATTTCCACGCGGCCGGCGCCGCGGTCGTCGGCTGGACATAGGTGGGGCCCACCGCGCAGCCGGCCAATGCCGCGGCCATTGCCAGGGCCACGGAGGTGCGCATGAAACTGTCGCGCTGAGGGCGACGGAAGGAAAGTCGGTTCGGTGCGGTCATGGTGTCGGGGAGGCGTCAGCGGCGCGGCTCAGGTATTTCTCGTTGGCGGGACGGCGGCGCAGCTTGTCGAGCAGCACGTAGACGACCGGCGTGGTCAGCAGCGTCAGCAACTGGCTCGCGATCAATCCGCCGATGATCGCGACGCCCAGCGGCTGGCGCAGTTCGGCGCCCAGTCCGAAGCCGATCGCGAGCGGCAGCGCGCCGAGCGCCGCGGCCAGCGTGGTCATCAGGATCGGACGGAAGCGCAACAGGCAAGCTTCGCGCACGGCCTCCACGGCCGTGAGGCCCCGCGCACGTTCGACCTCCAGCGCGAAGTCGATGATCAGGATGGCGTTCTTCTTGACGATGCCGATCAGCAGGAAGACACCGATCAGCGCGATGATGGAGAACTCCATGCGGAACAGCAGCAGCGCCAGCACTGCGCCCACGCCCGCGGACGGCAGGGTCGTCAGCACGGTGATCGGATGAATCAGGCTCTCGTAGAGCACGCCGAGCACGATGTAGATGACAACCAGCGCCGCGACGATCAGGAACCATTGCTGCCCCTGGGACTGCTGCGCCGCCAGCGCGGTGCCCTGGAAGCTGCCGCGCACGTTGACCGGCATCGCGATGTCGGCCTCGGCCTGCGCGACGATGCGCTTGGCGTCGCCCAGGCTCACGCCATCGGCCAGGTTGAACGAGACGGTGCTGGCAAGCTCGGTGTCCTGGTGGTCGATGGACGTCGGCACCGCGCGCTCGCTGAATTTCGCGAAGGCCGAGAGCGGCACCATCAGTGTCGTGTCGGTCGCGACCTGCTGCCCCGTGGAAGCGGTGCGCAGCGCAGGGTTGGCCGAGATGAGGGTCGAGGTGCCGGTCGTCGCGTCCCTGTTCTCGTCGAGCGAGCTGATGATCGTTGCGCCGTTTGCCGTGGTGGTGCTCGCCAGCGTCGAGGGCACGAAGAGGTCCTTGAGCACGATCGGCGCGCGCTGGAAGCGCGGCGCCCATTCCATGATCACGGAGTACTGGTTGAGCTCGTCGTAGATGGTCGCCACCGAGCGTTGGCCGTAGGCGTTGTAGAGCGCGTTGTCGACTGCCATCGACGTGACGCCGAGCCGCGCGGCGGCGTCTCGGTCGACGTCGACGTAGGTCTCGACGCCGTTGTCGGCGTCATCGCTGTCGACATCGGTCAGAGTCTCCTCCTGCCGCAAGCGGTCGGCCAGCTTGGTGGACCAGGTGCGCAGATCGGCGAGGTTGTCGCTCTTGAGCGTGTATTGGTAGGTGGAGTTGCTCGACCGCCCGCCCATGCGCAAGTCCTGCACGGGGCTCAGGAACACGCGCAGTCCCGTCAGTTGGTTGAGTTGCGGGCGAAGGCGATCGATGACCGCCTGCGTGCGTTCGGTGCGCTCGGAAGTGGGCTTGAGATTGACGAACATGAATCCGCCGCCCGCCCGGCTGCCGCCCGCGAAGCCCACCACCGAGTCGACCGCCGGGTCCTTGTTGATGATGTCCACGGCCTGCCGCAGCTTTTCGTTGATGGCCTCCGACGAGATGCTCTGGTCGGCGCGCAGGCCGGCGTTGAGCTGGCCGTTGTCCTGCTGCGGAAAGTAGCCCTTGGGAATGGCGCCAAAGAGATAGACATTCAGCCCGATCACTGCCAGCAGCACCGCGATGACCACGCCCTTGCTCGCGAGCGCCCAGTCGAGGCTGTGGGCATAGGTGCGCAGCGTGACGTCCCACATGCGTTCGGCCATGCGGATGAACCAGGCACGCACCCGGCCCGGCGGCTTGCCGGTCTCTTCGGCCTCGCTGCGCAACAGCATGGCGCACAGCATCGGCGTGGTGGTCAGCGAGATCACGAGTGAAATCATCACCGCGACCGACAGCGTGACCGCGAATTCGCGGAACAGCCGTCCGACCTGGCCGCCCATGAAAAGCAGCGGGATGAACACGGCCACCAGCGAGATGCTGATCGACAGCACGGTAAACCCGACTTCGCGCGCGCCGCGCAAGGCCGCCTCGACACGGTTCATGCCCGTTTCGACATGGCGCATCGTGTTTTCGAGCACAACGATCGCATCGTCGACCACGAAGCCGGTCGCAACGGTGAGCGCCATCAGGCTCAGGTTGTTGAGGCTGTACCCCAGCAGGTGCATCACGCCGAAGGTGCCGAGCAGCGAAACCACCGTGGCCACCGCCGGCACGATGGTGGCACGCGTCTTGCGCAGGAACAGGCCGACCACGAGCACGACGAGGACGATGGAGATCATCAGCGTGCCCTCGATCTCGCGCAGGGAGGCGCGGATGGAGTTGGTGCGGTCCGAGGCGACCTGGATGTCGATGTCCTGTGGCAGCTGCGCGCGAAGCTCTGGCAGCAGCTTGCGCACGCCATCCACGGTCTCGATGATGTTGGCGCCCGGTGACTGCGTGACCAGCACGATCACCGCGGGCGCGCCGTTGAAGAGACCCAGCGTACGCGTGTTCTCGACGCCGTCGATCACGCGCGCCACATCGCCCAGGCGTACGGCCGCGTTGTTGCGCCATGCAATGACGAGATCCTTGTAGTCGGCCGCACGCCTTCCGGGCGCCGGCGTGTAGATCTGCAGCTTGCGATCGCCGCTTTCGATCGCGCCTTTGGGCCGATTCGCGTTGTTGGCCTGGATCGCTGCGCGCACGTCCTCGGTGCTGATGCCGAGATTGTTCAGCGCAAAGGGCTCCAACTCCACGCGCACCGCAGGCAGTGAGCCACCGCCGATCTCGACCTCGCCCACGCCTTCGACCTGAGACAGCCGCTGGCTGACGATGTTGGAGACTTCTTCGTAGATCTGCCCTGGCGTGCGGGTCTTGGAGGTCAACGCAAGAATCATGACCGGCGCGGCGGTCGGATTGCGCTTGCGATAGGTCGGATTGCTCCGCAACGTGGCCGGCAGATCGACGCGCGCCGCATTGATGGCGGCCTGCACCTCACGCGCGGCACTGTCGATGTTGCGGCTCAGGTCGAATTGCAGCGTGACCCGTGCCGATCCGTTGGAACTCGTCGACGTGAGTTCATTGACACCGGGAATGATGCCCAGCCTGCGCTCCAACGGCGTGGCGACGCTCGACGCCATCGTGCTGGGACTCGCGCCGGCAAGCTGCGCCTGGACCGAGATCGTCGGGAAATCGACTTGCGGGAGCGGCGACACCGGCAACACCAGGAAACCGACAATGCCGGCCAGGGCCAGGCCGATGGTCAGCAGGACCGTCGCGATCGGGCGCTCGACGAAAGGTCTCGAGAGGTTCATGGGGTGCTGTTGGGGTGGCGGAGGCGGGCGGTGTGCGCTGGGCCGGCCGACGTCACCGGCCGCTTCGCGGCTGCCCTGCGCTGCTCGCGGTACGCGGGGTCCGCGCGAAACTCGCTTCGCTCAAACACGCGCGGCCCTGATCCGCGTACCGCTGCGCTGCTCGGCGGTGCCTCAACGGCCGGCCCAGCGC